>JAJZJL010000098.1 GCA_021810145.1 Planctomycetota bacterium
CGTCTGCGTCAGAGGTTCATCCATGATGAAGACATCGGCCACATCTTCAAATTCATCCGAGGCTACGGGAGCCACGCCACGCCAGAGCAGCACCATCTGCTGGGTTTCCATATCCACCCAGAGCGTATCGAGATTCATTGGAACTTCTTCAAATGCGCCCGCGGTATTTTGCGTGGGGCAAGCGCGATTGATAAAACAGCGGACTCGTATGCCCGGCAATGACGATTCATATTTGGGATGATCCGGATGCAGATTTTCAAAATAGAGCCGCTCGTCACCGCGCAGAAATCCATCAATCTGCATCATCGGATTGGCTGCGTTGAAGTAGCCAAAATCAAAATCTTCGGGAAACCAGGGCCAGCGGGTTTTGCGATAGGCTTTGCCATAGGTTCCCAGTTTACTCTTGCGGGTGTCCCATTTGGCGCTCATGGGGGCGAAGCCCGCGGGAAATGGCCGGTCCTTTGGGCTTTGAATCAGAGCATCGGGATTTTCCAAATTGGGCAGTTGCCAGATTTCGCCTCCCTGCTGCCCCCGCAAGGCCGCATGGCCTTTGCCAATCGGGTTGGTGACAAACCCGGGGCCACCGAAGCTGTTGTCATAGCGCAGTTCCATACTGGAGAAAGCCTGCGGTGCGGTGGCCGTGCGTGATAACAATTTTTTCTCCCAGCGACGATCTCCGCACACCGTAAGTCTTCCGGACTTGTCACCCACCCGGAACACCGCGGCGCAAATCGGCTGCGGCTTGCCGCCCGGCGGATAACATTTTCCGACCAGCAGCAAATCCGCCCTGGGCTTGAAATACGCGAAGTCTGATTCATAGCGCGGAGGGCCGCTTTTTTCCTCATCGTCGGGATAAAATTCGTCGCCGGATGGAAAGGGTTGTTTGGCAACGGGAACCGGCGGCTGACCAGGTTGCAGGCGGTAGGTTGCTTTGGCAATAAGGGTCATGGAATGGCCGGGAAAATTGTATCTCCCGGCTAGCGGTGCGAAGGTTCCAGCGAAGTAAGTGGTGAGCTTCAATTTCTTAACCCTGTTGCCTTGATCGACGATTCTATCCAGTATTCCAGTCATGCCCCCCGCCGCACGGCGGCATCGATGAATCTTCAAGGGCTGACCTGAAGGGCCTTATTGGCGCTGAAAGTCCCGGTGGCTGTAAATTTGATATTACCACTTGATATCTCCATCTTGGACTGTCCATCTGAGACAAGGGTCGATTTATTTACAAAATCAACATCAATATATTTTGTCGTCGGCGTGTGCGTCGGTGTGCCGACAATAAAAGTTTTCTTCGCGCTTATCAGCACAGTTCCGCCCGCAGCACCGGACTCAAGCTCAATTGAAGCAGCCCCCGTCTTCTGCTGCTTATGGTTTACTGCCGCCAGATTATCTTTTACCGTTGCCAGACCAGCCTGATAGACAATCAGGGATATAATTGACGCTGCCAGCCCCGCGGCGGCTGCAATGGCGAGAGCGTCCTCCGCTGCCGCCAGCCCATCGGGTTGGCCGGAAGTTGTATCCGTTGCCGTTGATCCAGCGGTGGTGAAGCTATTGTCATGGATTTGTTGTGCTCCTTCCATTACTGCGGTGGTTGTGAGCGCAATTACCGGTACCGCTGCCGAGAGCGCGGCAGCAATTCCCGCAGCCTTGATCCATTTGGCGGTTTCGACCGAAGCTGTCGCAACTACGGGGCCGACGGATAATTCCGCGTCAGTTGGAGTAAGATTAAGAATCGTGCTGCCTGTGGAAGATCCTGTGCCCGCGACAAGACACACCCCGGTGGTTCCAATTTCGACGATATCCTTTTTCGCAACTTCATGGCGGGTGTTCAGGTGAATATCCGTGGTACCTCCCGCGGTGACGGAGTTATTTGCTCCCAGCGCAACCGAAAACTGGGGGCCCAAACTGACGCCTAAATTAATTCCAGCGAGAAATGCGGCGTTGACCCCAACGGTGGCCGCGACGTTCGCTCCGGCAACTAGCGTGAACATTGCACCAGCCGTACCGGTTATATTTTCGCCAGCGCAGAAAGTGTATATGTCGCTCCACGTCCAATTTTTGGAGCTGGTTCCAAGAGCCAGCCCGGAGTGGTGGTGCGGACTAAACAATCTCAGATGTTCTGACCCTGGCGTGGCATCAAAAATAATCTGATTGCCGTAGTCATCGCGCATGATACGCTTATCCTTATTTGCCGGAAGCGCCAATGGCGGCATATTATCCGCGTTATAAACCCGTCCGGTTATAAGCGGCCGGTCCGGGTCGCCCTCCAGAAAGTCCACAATGACTTCATCGCCCACATGCGGCAAGGCCATATCGCCCCAGTTCAGGCCATTGTTGGGCGAGCCTGCCCAAGATTGCGATACGCGAATCCAGCAGGACGAATTCTGATCCGATGTGCCATAGGTGTCCCAATAAAACTGAACTTTCACACGGCCATATTCATCGGTGTATATTTTTTCACCTGATGGCCCCACCACCACCGCCGTTTGCGGGCCGCGCACCAGCGCCTTGGGCGTGATTCGCGCGGGCCGGAACTGCTGACTGGATTCAAAACAGGTCAGGCGGGCCAGGAATGTTGTTTCCGCGCTTTCCGGCTGGCTTTGGAGATAATTCTCATTGCGTATTTCATAATGCGCCGACTTAATCAGGTAGGTCTGATTCATGGCCGATACGGGATGGTCGGCAAGCGTAAAAAGATAACCGGCTTCAATTCCACGGCTATTGGAGTTGGCGGTGGCAAGTGCAAAGCCCACCTGCTGCTCCTGCATACGTGCCTGTACATAATTACTGCCATCGGAAGCCTGGCTGTAGCCGCCGGGATAGTCATACACGCGATGATCCGTGTGGCTGACAACGCCGGCGGTATTGACGGCCGAAGCGAGCAGCGATTTTTTCGGAGCGGTAAAGTCATAATCATTGAGCATGAAATTCCCGGACTGAAGCGTCTGTTGCATTTTCCAGTCCCGGATATACACACCCTTGGCCGCCCGATCCGGACCAAGATAACTGATCGTTGAATCCCCCGCTATCGCGACGCTGGCTGACACACCGTCCGCAAGGACCAGTTTGTGCGCGATATTGCCGCTCTGAGAATCTTTTTCATGTTTGAAATAATAATAAATTCCTTCATTTTCCAGCAGCCGCGATACAAAATCGAAGTCGGTCTCGCGGTACTGCACGCAGTAATCCCAGACGCGATACGTGGCGGTCAAAGCATTCTCCACCACCGATGAAAAGCCGAGATCAGAAAATATCTGCTGAACAATCTGCGGAACAGTCTGCTTCTGAAAAATGCGGCAATCGCGGCGGCGGGTTAAAAACCACAACCAGGGAACCATGGTGGCATGGTAGAAATAGATATTGCCTTCGCTGTGCGTTTGCTCAAAGCGGGAAATATAGCCGTTAAAATAACGAACGGCTGAAGCCGCGGACAATGAACCCGTCTGCGCGGAAAGGGAGACGGACACATTTTTTCCCAGAATATCCGAGAAATCAATATCGGGCTTTTCCGAAAGCATCTCCAGTTCGTATTGGAATGGCGAACTTAACGATTCATCACCCGTGAATTTCGTCAGCAGCAGAACATCAGTCCCCAGCGGGGTATCAATGCTTAATTCCCGGTTCCCCTGTTTGAACTTGGCCATGATATTGCTCCTGTTTTGTCAGAATGCCCAATGCTCTGAATCCATCCCGCGGCGATTCTACCGGCTACCGTGCCGCAGTCATTCGGCGTTACCCCCGGCAGAGCCG
The DNA here is from genome assembly GCA_021810145.1 of Planctomycetota bacterium. Classification (GTDB taxonomy): domain Bacteria; phylum Planctomycetota; class Phycisphaerae; order WQYP01; family WQYP01; genus JAMDCX01. Next base: position 3,748 of record JAJZJL010000098.1, read on the forward strand.
GGGGCTATATGGTGCCGCCACTGGCGCTGCCATCTGGGGCCGCCGGCCCGCCAAAATCAAACTTGAACTCGCCCGCTTCGGCTTTCACGGCAATGCGATCCACCTGCCGGCCTTCCATCATGCGCGTTAAGAATTCATGGCCAATCTGCGGCAGCAAAACATTGGTAATCATCGCATCGACCATGCGGGCACCGCGTTCGAGTTCGGTGCAGCGTTCCGCGATGAGTTTGGGAACAGATTCATCGTATTCGAAAGGAATCTTGTGCGTTTCCCTTACACGCTTGCGCACGCGTGAAAGCTGGAGATTAATAATCTCACTGAGCATGGCGGCTGAAATCGGATAATACGGCACCACCACCAGCCGGTTTAACAGAGCATCGGGGAACACCTTTACCAGCGGTGCGCGCAGAGCCTTTTCCAGTCCGTCCGCATCCGGCAATAAATCCGGATCCTTGCACATGTTAACCACCAGATCCTGTCCCGCGTTGGTAGTCAGAATAATGATGGTATTTTTAAAGTCGATCATCCGCCCTTCACCATCTTCCATCCAGCCTTTGTCAAAGACCTGGAAGAATATCTCATGGACGTCTTTGTGGGCCTTTTCCACTTCATCCAGCAGCACCACGGAATAGGGCCGGCGACGGACTGCTTCCGTTAATACGCCGCCTTCGCCGTAACCGACATATCCCGGCGGAGAACCTTTAAGGGTGCTGACAGTATGAGCTTCCTGAAATTCACTCATGTTGATCGTGATCAGATTGTGCTCACCACCATAGAGTGTTTCGGCCAGCGACAGCGCCGTTTCTGTTTTACCCACGCCTGATGGCCCGGCGAGCATAAATACGCCGATTGGCCGGTTGGGATTATCCAGTTTGGCCCGGGATGTCTGAACACGGCGGGCAATGATTTCCAGACCGTGGCGCTGTCCGATCACCCGCTTCTCCAGATGATCGGCAAGCTTCAATATCTGTTCAATTTCATTTTTAACCATTCGGCCGACCGGGATTCCGGTCCAATCCGCTACCACGGATGCCACCGCCTGCTGATCCACGGTTGGAAAAATCAGCGGCAATTCACCCTGCAGGGTGGCCAGGTCGTTCTGCAATTTACGTAAATCGGCAAGCAGGGCATCACGCTGCTCAACGCTAAGCTTTTCGGCGGAATTCTGCCCGGCGGCGGTGGGTGCCGTTTTGGCCTGTTTCACGGCGACCGGCTCATCCCTGGTTTTTTCCGCAACCGGCGGTTTCTGGGCCGACGGGGACGCATCTTCAATCGGTTCGGCGGCTGAACGCAATTTCTGGCGGATATCGAGAATTTTATCAACCAGCTGCTTTTCCTGCTTCCATTTGTCATCCAGACTTGCGAAGCGCTTTTTCTCCGCATCCAGAAGAGCGTTCACCTCCGCCACTCTCTGGCTGTGATCCAAACCGACCGCCGTTTCTCGATTCACGATCTGGATTTCCACTTCCAGGGCCTCAACGCGACGTTTTGAGTCTTCCAGTTCGGCGGGCAACGCGTGCTGGCTCACGGCCACCCGCGCGGCGGCGGTGTCAATGAGACTCACGGCCTTGTCGGGCAGTTGTCGCGCGGGAATATAGCGGTGCGACAGCCGCACCGCCGCGTCAATGGCTTCATCAAGAATCTGCACACGATGATGCTTTTCCAATGGAGCAATCAGCCCGCGCAGCATCAGCACGGCTTTATGCTCGGATGGCTCTTCCACTTTTACAACCTGAAAGCGGCGGGTTAAGGCGGGATCTTTTTCAATATGCTTTTTGTATTCATCCCATGTTGTAGCGGCAATGGTGCGAAGCGTGCCGCGAGCCAGCGCGGGCTTGAGCAGATTGGCGGCATCACCCGTGCCGGCGGCACCACCGGCACCAATGAGTGTATGCGCTTCATCAATAAAAAGAATAATCGGCTTGGCGGAGGCCTGAACTTCTTCAATGACTGAGCGTAAACGCTGTTCAAACTCGCCTTTCATGCTGGCACCCGCCTGCAAAAGCCCAATATCCAACGTGCGGACAGAGACGTCTTTTAATGCCGGCGGTACATCACCGAAAGCGATGCGTTGCGCAAAGCCTTCCACCACCGCGGTTTTGCCCACACCCGCTTCGCCGGTAAGAATCGGATTGTTCTGCCGCCGACGCATGAGAATATCGACAACCTGTCTGATTTCTTCGTCACGGCCCACAATTGGATCCAGTTCTCCCGATTTTGCGCGGGCGGTTAAATCCACGGAAAATTTGGCTAACGCCTCCTGCTTGCCCATGGCCGCCGGCGCAATTGCTCCGCTGGTTTCGCCCGGAGCTCCGCTGCCTTCAGATTCAGCCGGTGCCAGAAGTTCCTCACAGGACCCGGCCGTTATTGCCCCAAAGTCGTCCGACAATTGCTCCGGCTTAATTTTTTCAAATTCACGTGAGATATTCAGCAGGCTGTTGCGCAGTGTGGATGTCTTTACCATACCGACAACCAGATGCCCGGTTCGCACCTGCGTGCTTTTGTAAACCAATGAACCATACACCCAGGCCCGCTCAACCGCTTCATCAATATGGGATGATAAATCTGAAATCGACGTTGAACCGCGCGGCAGACGATCAAGTGCCGCGGTAATATCCGCGGTGAGTCTGGAAGGATTTAAATTGAAATGGCGGATAATAAGATGCAGATCCGTGTTATCCAACTGCAGGATCTGATTGATCCAATGCACCAGTTCCACATACGGATTTCCGCGCATCTTACAGAACACCGCCGCGCTTTCAATTGATTTATAGGCAACCTTATTGAGTTTGCCGAACAATGCCGTGCGACTTATTTCCGCCATAAAAGAATCCTTTTCCTGTTTCTAAGCCGCAACCGGACGGCAAACCAAATCCCGCAGATCGTGATCCAACGCCGCGGTATGAAGCCAAGTGGTGTAGCCGAGTCTGCATCCCTGTCCCAGAATCATGGGCGGTACCGCACTGGCCTTGAGAATCAGACGAACATCCCAGTCCAACTCATCATTGAGATACAACCTTACCCAGTCACAAAGGTTCTGAAAACCCGCGCTTCCGGGTAATAAGCGATCAAAGTCCGACAACCCCATCGGCCCCAGAACAATTCTGAACTTTCCCTGCACATCCCAGATGCGCGAACCCACTACCAACGTGCGACCCAGAATACCAGATTCCGGCGAACGCCCCAGTTGGCAGGTGGCTTCCGCGGGCAGTGACAGCCAGCGACCGGAAAATTCCTCAATTTCCGCATGAATACCAAAAAACTCCTGAAGAATGGCCTTTAATCCATCGGGATTGCGCGGGCCCGCAAGCAATCGGCCGGTGAAATAAAGTTTGGCATTGTCCGGCAAACTGTCGCGACTCAATAAAGAATTTGTGCCAAGGCCGATGAAACTGGCAAAGTAACGAAAAAATGCATCTTCTTCCCCCTGAAGATCGACAGATGATCCATGACGATCATAACTGACGGTTGGCTCATTGCAGGCCCAGGCACGATAGAAGAAGCTGATCATCCGGTGATGAAACATATCCGCAAAGGCGCAGAACGTGTTGTCCTTGACGTGAAGCTTCCGTTCGCGGGCATATTCAGTGAGATGCAGCGGCAGCGGGCCATTGGGACCAAAGAGGCCCAAAAAGCGCACGGCCAGGCGCGGAACATCCGGAGAGTCTGAACGGTCAAGTTTTTCCACCGTACTGGCGGGAAATGCCAAATCCGGCTCCTGACCAAATCGCACCGGATCAAGCGACGGAGATGTGGAATAGCCAATGCGCGGCAAATCGCGGTGCGCGCATTCAATGGCGCGCACCGCCAGAAAAAAGTCATAGCACGCGGCCTGCGATTCCAGCAGCCGCATCAGAGAATCTGCCGGAGTCCCGGACGAGCTGTCCATTCCATGATCCTTCCACGATCTACCGTGTTTACAACGCACTGAGTAAAAGAATTCATTGATACATAACGCGAAAAAAATTGTTCCAGCACCGCGCCCATCAGAAATGCCCCGGTTCCCTCGTAAGCATGGTCATCGAGCGTTACCGAGATTTCCAGGCCACGGACGAAAGCCATCATTCCGTCACTGAATGTTCGCCGAATCACTGGCGAACTGGAAATGGATTTAACACCCAACGCCAGCTTTTCAGAGGCAGGATCGTTCACATTGCAATACAACCCAAGCAGGTTCTGCACAGCCGCGGCACCTCTGGCATCACCGGAATCCAGCAGGGAGAGATAATTGAGCGAAAGATGACTGATTAATCGCCATGCGGCATCTCCCTGCGCCAAAGATGCGCGGGGCACGGTGGGCGCACCGTTCACACACCGGATGGCTTTAACCGGACCACCGGACTCCAGAGAGAAATCAGTCGTGCCCTTCCCCAGCGGAATAAAAAGCGGAAGATCACGGTTTGTGCAGAGGGACTCAATGCTGAGCTGCCGTAATTCTGTTCGATACGGCGCACATTGGCCGTCCACGAGGGAGACAAATACATCGCTTCCGGTGTAACCGGATCGACCACCATTTGCCCGTTCGCGCTCCGACGGAACACGTGCCTGCCGGTGCACGGTGAAAAATGCCTCTTCGCGGCGGGAAGCGGAATCCCAGATTCGGAAAAAGGGCCGGAAGGCCTGAGTTTCATCGGATCTCGCACCATGCCCGGTTAAGGAAGTCACTTCATAGACCTCAAAATCCCGCGTGCGGGTGCGGTCGGGAATGACCGGAAATTCGCTGAATCTCTCCGACAACTGGATTCGATCACAGCGTTTTGGAAACAGGTTGATAACCGGCGAACAGTGCAGCTTGAAGTTCGCGGCCGTAACCGTGCGTTCCAGTGTTGAGTCCGCCTTGCGCAGGCACAGAATCAGATCCAGCTGCGGTTCCGCGCAGCGGGCAATAATGGATCGCAGATTGCCGATTTCAAAAAATAAAAATCGCTGAGGAATAGTAAAGTACTCCTGCAGCAACCGATAGCCCTGAAATGCGCGCGGGCATACCGGGAGAAGGGCGTGCTGGTCGTCGAATCCCACGCGGCGAATGCAATTTGCCGGCAGTGTTTCCCGCCACTTAACCGGCGTGGAACCCGGTTGCACGGCCACCTGCAGGCTTTGGCCGATGATCTGCTCATAGAGTCGAATCTGCACTTCGGATGTGCCGGCAATAAAAAACTGAAGGGAATCGAGTTGTACCTGGCTCCACAACAGGCCCGGATTGCACGCGAGACGGATTTGAATCGCTGCCTGCACGCCACTGCCGAGACCGAGATTCAGCGCTTCAAGTTCGCGCAGGTGATATTTGGCATCGACCACCGTCACCGGCCATAAAGTAAGCGGATGAGCCGTTCGATATTCACAGGAGGTTGACTCCCGCGCACCGATAATACTTCGCATGGAAGTCCCGCGGGGCATTTCAAAGCCCTTGGCCAATCCGGGATCGGCTTTATCAATTTCAAACTGCACGATGGCCATGGAGGGAGTTGGGGAAAGATAATGAGGATGAACGGTGTTAAGCAGTCCCTGAGTAAACCGGGGAAAAGCGGAATCCAATTTAAGATGCACGCGCGCCGCGAGAAAGGCAAAACCTTCCAGAAGCCGCTCCACATACGGATCCGGGCAATCCACCTGATCAAGCGTAAGTCTGCCGGCCACTTTGGGATAGGCTGCGGCAAATTCTTTCCCCATTTCGCGCAGATGCCGCAATTCGCGTTCGTAATATTGCAGAAATTGGCTGTCCATCCTACTTATCCCGCAAACTGCAATGCCCGGATTCCATATCCACTTCCGTTCGGACGAATAAAACATCCGGCAGCGGAACAGCCCAGATTTCCCCTCTGATTTCGAAATCCAGAGTGTTTGGCTTTCCGGCACCGTTGATGCTGGCGATGGCAAGTGAATGCCGGATAACGCGCGGTTCAAAACGATGAATGGCGCTGATCAACATCTTCTCCACACGCTCCGGCTGCATGCTTGAGACGGTCTGACCCGATAGATTGGGCATTCCATAATTGACAACGCTTTGTGCAACCAGTGGAAAATCTTTGAGGTCCTCGGCATCGAAACGGCACGGCGTATTGAGAAGCCACTCGAGATCCCGCAAAACGGACTTTCTAAGCTGGCGAAGCGTTCCGGCCCGTTGTTCACGCGATTCGCGGGAATTTTCCGGAGCGTCATCGGTCAAACGATCCAGCAGAAAAGGCTGCAGACGATCGCGCGAAAAAGAATCATCCATCTTTTGGCCCGCCTTCCGCCGCGTTTGCGCCGGTCACGGATGCTTCAGCCTGTTCCAATACAATGCTGCGAACTTCCAGAAGGGCGTATTGCTTCTGATCCGTAACCAATTCGCGCTGGCCCAAGCCCCTGGATATCGGGCCCTGCGTTATCCAGTCGGTCTTGCGCGCCATGCGTATGGCGGAATCTGAACTTTTCTCGGAACCCGGATAGCGTACTGGAATAAGGCCAAATTTAGTGCCGCCGTTTACCCAAGTAAAATTCGCGGATATCCATACGACATCTCGCAAATCCGCGGGAGCTTCAATCTGAATCTCCCGAATGTTGCTAAATGGAATCCAGTAATACTTGCCATCCACCATCGCTTCCATGACCGGGCCAAGGCGCTGATCGGCATCGGCAATCCAGGCAAACGGCTCGTCATTAATTCTGCCGCTGATAGCCGGTGCCGCTTCAAACGCCTGCTCCCGAAGCAACTGCGATTCATCGGTACGACCGGCGACGCCAAGAGCATTGGCTTGAATCAGTTGCCCGAGCCATTCCGGCGGTTGGCCCAGGACCAGAGGGGTTGTGCCGCCATCAAAGATGTCAGCTCGCAGGGCCTCACACTGCAGTGCGACGCGGCAGACCTGAGCCATTAAGAGGTTCAGCGGATCAAGCTCCGCGGCGACATTGAGTTGCGTCAGGGCGCGATCCCACTGCCCCAGAACCGCCAGCAATTGAAACAACAGCACACGGAGTTTTGCATCCGATGGCTTTTTGCGAACCTCAACCTGCACGGCAGCGAGAGCCTCGTCAAGTTTTCCGGAATGAATCAACTCTTCAGCGGTCATCATTCAATTATCTCCACGCGGTAGCACTGAACTGCGCCAGGTGACGAACCACTGAATCGCCGCCGGCCGCTATGCATCCGATGACCATGTCACCAAGTCCGGCCGTACCCACTCAGCGACGCCGCGTACCGGGCTTAACTTGCGCGGGGCTTTTCCAGTTGCGGGAATATACAACAATGCAACATGCCCATGCCGATGAAATACCGGTTCATTCGCATAACCGATATCATTCGGGAGGTATCAAAAATTCCATATATTCGGAATACCGATACCTTCAGAGCTACCATTGCGTTCCGCCGGAGCGCAGCCAAGCCCAGAGTATTACCGCGCACCGATTACGCAGCTCGCCAATTTATACGTGTCAGCATCAGGCCTTGGTATTCTTGATGCGGTCCCAGCCGGTGTTGCCCGCTTTTGAGGTCGAGCCATCGGCCTTCTGCGTGTAATATTCCATTTCAACTTTTCCGAAATCAAAGCTTACCGTTTCGCGAGGCGTGTCGTCGCCGCCGGTCGCACCCGCCATCTGATAACTGGAGACCATACATTCGGTAAACTTAAATATTGCAAATGGCTTTTGTCCGGAAGAACCGGTGGCTTTGCGAAACGTAACCGTGGCGGATTTGAAATGGCTGCCATCACATGCCGCAAGCATCAGGTTTGGACTGGCCTTGTCCACCGCCTTGGTGATGGTGAACGCGCCGATATTGGACTTTCCGCCACTAAGCCCGCCGGCCTGACTTCCAACCGTGACGCTATTGGAGACCCCCCAAGAATACGATTCAATTTCGATCTGCTTTTCCATTCCCTTTGATGTTGATTCTCCATCGAGTCCTTCAATTTTCAGATATGCATCAAACGCCATTGCAAAGCTCCTTTCTAAAAGCCTTCTACCAACATGACATCAGCCGGTGCGACTGACAGTTTACAGTACGCACAACAAGTGAGTACCTGCCGCACCGACGAACGTTCATGCACCAATGCGCCTTATTATCCACCGCTCTTAACGGATGGAAGTTTGCTGACCAATCGCAATGAAACCGTGAGACCTTCCAATTGATAATGAGGTCTGAGGAAAAATTTAGACCGGTAGTAGCCCGGATTACCTTCCACTTCCTCAACAGTTACTTCGGCCGCAGCCAGGGGATGCGAAGCTTTGTATTCTTCACTGGATGTCGCCGGCGAAGCATCGACATACTGCATGATCCATTCATTGAGCCAGCGCTGCATATCTGAACGTTCTTTGAACGATCCGACCTTGTCGCGCACCATGCACTTGAGGAAATGAGCGAAGCGGCAGGTTGCAAACAGATACGGCAGCCGGGCAGCCAAATTGGCATTGGCAGTGGCGTCGGCATCGGCATACTTTTCCGGTTCCTGCAGCGATTGAGCTCCGACAAATACAGCGTAATCGGTATTCTTCCAATGCGACAACGGCATTAAGCCATTCTTAGCCAACTCCGCCTCGCGACGATCGGTAATGGCGATTTCGGTGGGACATTTCATATCCACGCCGCCGTCATCGGTCGGGAAGGTGTGGCACGGCAATCCTTCGACCATACCGCCGGATTCCACTCCGCGAATACGCGAGCACCAGCCATACAGTTTAAATGCGCGGTTGATATTCACGCCCATGGCAAAGGCCGCATTGGACCACGTATATTTATTGTGATCAGCTTTGCCGGTATCTTCTTCAAATGCAAATTCTTCCACCGGATTGGTTTTGGAACCGTAAGGAATGCGTGACAAAAACCGGGGCATGGTCAGACCAATGTAGTGAGCATCGTCCGATTTTCGCAAGGACCGCCAGGGTGCATAGTCCGGTGTCTGGAAAATTTTGGTCAGATCACGGGCATCGCCAACCTGTTGCCATGAATCCATATTCATCAGACTCGGCGCCGTTCCGGAAATAAAGGGAGCATGGGCCGCGGCGGCAATCTGTGCCATTCCGCTTAAAATTTCAACATCGGGCGGTGAGTGATCGAAATAATAATCACCGATCAGGCAGCCATAAGGCTCGCCGCCGGGACTGCCGAATTCATCTTCATACAGTTTCTTGAAAAGCGGGCTTTGATCCCATGCGGTACCCTTGAATTTCTTGATTGTCTTGCCGACATCTTTTTTAGAGATGTTCATAACTCTGATTTTCAGGGTTTCATCGGTTTCCGTGTTGTTGACCAGATGGTGCAATCCGCGCCAGGTGCCTTCCAGAGAGCGAAACGCTTCATGGTGAATAATTTCGTTAACCTGCTCGGTTAATTTCGCATCCAACTGCGCAATGATGGCTTCAATTGAGCGGACAACATCATCGGAAATAAGGGACGTACCTTCCAGCGCCTGTTGAGCCAGAGTTTGCACCGCAGTTTTAATTTGCTCGGCAACGCCATCCGTTTTGGGCTTGAACTCTTTTTTTAGCAGAGTGTCAAATTCATTGAGTTCAACTGAAGCCGCCGCTGGTGCCGCTGCGGGTTGAGCTTGGGTTGGTTCCGCCATTTTCTGGCCTCCTGTATATCAGAAATATCAGAATGCGATGCGAATAAAATCAGGGCTGCTGCTTTGGAGCCGCCGCAAGCGCCTGCAATAATGCCGGATCTTTTAAAGCTTTACCCAGCAATTCTTCGGCATTGGCTTTTCCGTCCATATATGTCAGCAGATTGGCTAATTGCGTGCGGGCGTCGAGCAGCTTTCGCAACGGCTCAACTTTGCGAGCCACCGCCGCCGGTGAAAAATCATCCATTGTTTCAAACGTAAGCTCAACAGGCATATTTCCTTCGCCGGAAAGCTTGTTGGCCACCTGAAACGCAACGCGCGGCTTAGCGGCTTTCATGCGCTCATCGAAGTTATCGACGTCTATTTCCAGGAATTTGCGTTGATCGACACCGGGAAGCGCTTCCGAGGGATTGCCCGAAAGATCGGCCATAACGCCCATGACGAAGGGCAGATTAATCTTCTTTTCTGAACCGTAGAGTTCCAAATCATATTCGATTTGAACGCGCGGCGCACGATTGCGAGCGATGAATTTCTGACTGCTTGCCTTAGCCATAGGACAGCTCCATCAAAATTGCCCGTGCGAAGAGTCGCACAAAAAATCAGCCCCAAACTTGAAATCTAAAGTTACCTTAAGCTGTAAATCAAGTCAAGGCATCGTAACGAAACTGCGAACGTCAAATCCCGGACTCATTGACTTTCCCCGGTCAGCCCCGCAAGCGCCCTGATGGCTGCCAGCGTATCGGGCGAGAGATCGGATATTACGTCAATAAAGTTCTTATCGATCAACCGCTGTGCTCGCTTTAATAATAATGGCACGGGGCTGGAGGGTTCGGTGGATTCAAGAAATCGGCATATTTCATCGATTGCGCGATTGCAATCCGCCCTGGATGAAATTCCGCCGTTGGCATACCCGGCGGCTTTATGGGCACCACCGGCAGCAGCCGCCGACACCGGCCCACCGGTCACGCCCGACCTGGATGTCGAATCAGCCTGCTGCGAATTATCTTTGCTTTCGGCACCACCCATTCGCTGACGCATCGCCGCCTGAATGGCGCCGAGAATACGCCGGCTGCCCTGCAGATCCACCGCCTGGCCGGCCGGAATATGGGTCGTTAGCGCAGCATCCAAGGCATCCCATGCCTGAATTGAGTCATCCACCGCCTTGGAAACGGCGGCCAGCGATTCCTGGTCTGCGGACTTGAACGCCGCGTCGATGATCGCCGAATCTTTTTTTGCTTCACCCTCCGGCGGCGTCAATTCACCATTGGTTATGAGAATATCCCGCAGGCAGATACGGCCAATTTGTCTGGAGTCGGCCAGCACCATGCTTCTCAGACGATCCGGAAACTTGAGAACATCGCCGTACACATCCCCCTGCGGGGACATCGCCGCGATGGCATTAACCCGGAATGTCGGATCATTGTTATCATCCGGATCCAGAGCTGGATAAAGCGTTGGCCAGAAATTTTCCACGCTCTTCTGGATCAATACAATGCCATCGCGAAAGCCCGGCGCACCGCGTAATTTTAATTGCGCCAATGTCATATATACCATGATCCGCAAATCGCGCGTGCGCGTAAGCAATTCCTGACATCGACGTGAAATATCGCGCCAATCCGGTTCTTCGGCGGCTATTTTTACGTCGCCCATTTCCCGTTCCGGCGTGCCCTGAATCAGACGCTCAAGCTCCAGGAAATCTGGGGCGTACGATAAATCTTCTCCACAGGGTTTATCCGGAGAAATCGGTTGCAGCATCGCTTCTATGTTGAGGTCAGACATTTAAAAGGCCCTTTATTTTCAGCGGAGTATACCACCGCAAATCCAACCACGACAAGCCCGTCACACCCTTTTTTTGCACCAGCGACATCAGAGATTGGACAATTCGTGCCCCAGAACGGCCTCTTCGAATTGCCTTTCGGACAATGCTTCGGGATTAAGCTCGGCCAGAATTGTGCTGTGCGAAAGTCGCAGTTCCACCGCGGTTAAACCGAGTTGTCGCACCTTCTCCAGCAGCGCTCGCAGTTGATCTAATGCACGGAGTGCTGTGGTTTGTCCGGGAGTTTTACTTAACCACGACCGGTAGCCCAGCGCGGTGGCATGCGCGGCGCCAACCACCTTGGAATAGGCGTTAAATGAATCACGGAACAGGATATGAAGATCCATGCGCCTTGAGCGATAAACCACATTTCCCTTTTTGTCCCGTTCCGGCCTGTGTGTTTTTTGATTTATGACCGGAGCAAGAAATAATTCCCGATACATGGTGATAAAATCTCTGGTCTGCTGGTAAGGCAGGCGACTGGTTGTGACATAATAATCCAGCAGCGAAGGATGAACGATAATCATTCCGTCGCTGGTGGGAATATCATTAAATACCGCTTTTCCACCAAACAGATTCAGCAAATTGTCAATGGAGGTATTGCGGGCATTGATACCGGCTTCGCGGAGAATTTGCCGCTGTTCCGAAGACAGCACCACCACAGAATTAAATTGCGGTGGAGGCGGCGGAAGGATGGGCGTAACCGCCACTGTGACGTTCGATACCGACGGCCCGCTGGCCTTGAGGTCCAGGTAATAGGTTGTTGAGCGGCCATTAACCACCTGGGTAGCCATCAGCGTGGCGGGTGAAATATTGATGCCATAATAGTGGACACCAGCCGATCCGGTATTGATGGCACCGGTGACTGTGCCACTTGGGCCATAGGCAAATTGCGGAGCTTCATAAGCGGCACTGCCCACCGGCACTATTGCACCGGTTAATGTAATGGAATTGGCTACAATATCCACACCTTCCTTGCCGGGAGTATTGATATGCAATCCCAATAATCCGGAATTTGGTCCCGGCACCAACTGCGAACCGGCCGGGCGCAACAGCATATCTATCTTCGCCGCATTGACCGTTAAGTCCCCCGCCACGTTCAGGTCTCCGAGCGTTGCGACGTTCGAACCGCCGGCAACATCGGCATTAAGTGTTAAACTCGTCAGCGATGTCCATTTCTGATTCTGCCCCATACGGATATTCTGACCGGTAACCGTAACAGCGCCTGATTGGCCGGTTGTAATAATGGTGGCGGCATCCGGAATCGGATTGGTTACGCCGGAAAATGTTGGAGCATTGGGGGCCAGGCTTACCGTGCCGCCTGCGCTGATGCTGCCATTGATCGTGAGATACGATTGCGGGCGGAAGTCTCCGGTCGTGATGCCCCCGCCAAGAATTGGATCAGGATTGGGCACGGTCAGAACGGAATTGGGTGCAAGGGTAAGGCTCCCATTTGCATCCGTTATGCCTCCATCTTCTTCAATGCCCCCCTGTGTGCTGGTAAATGTGGTTGTCCCTGAATTTGCGATTGTAACGCTGCCATTATAAATCTGCCCGTTGACGGTATTGACCGCTCCGCCGTTAATATCAGCCGCCCCTTCCACGGTCAACGCACCGAGGTTCGGACTGCCGGCTGATCCGCCGACAATTCCGCCAAATGTCACGTGGCCGCCCGCATCCGCAATAACCACATTGTCATTACCGCTGGCGGCGTTAAAGGCGCTTTGGAAATCAAACGCCTGACCAGTCAGCGTAATGACTGTGCCGGCGGCATCGCCGCTTTGGCCGACGGTAACAGCCCCCGCAATGGTCAACGGATATGGCACCGCAATGCTGGCAGGAATATTGACGGGAACAAGTGAAGCCGTTGCCAAATCCAAAGCCCCCAGACCGCTTGAGGCACCGAAGTTGACGTTGTACGCGTTAGTAAAGCTTAAATTTAACGTCGGTGCCGTCGTTAAGCCGGTAAATATCGCGGATGATGCAGGCGATGGGTTCAAAGTCGTACCGCTTAGAGTCACATTGGAAGCAACAATTACCGGCGTGCTGTAAATCTGGTTTCCGCTGGTGGTGATATTGCCGTTGAGTGTCGTGGTCCCGGTTCCAGTGCTGCTGAGACTGCCCAGGGTCGTAATGGTGCCCAGATTAACACTGGAACTGAAATTCAGGGTCAACGTGTCACCGCCCCCACTGAACACCGCTGGAGATATTGAGCTATTTAAGCTCGTGCCGGTCAGCGTAATAGGCGTAATTGCCAAGGTAACCGTTCCGGCGTAATTCTGCGCACCTGAGGTGGTAATACTCCCATTGAGCGTATACCCGCCTGCGCCGGTACCGTTAAGCGATCCCAGAGAGGTGATGCCACCCAGATTGGCATTTCCACTGAACGAAAGCGTAAGCGTATGGCCGCTGGTGAATACCGCACCGGTGGCGGGCGACGCGTTGAGGGTCGTACCAGAGAGTGCCGCGTCATTGGCCAGTGTTGCTGTTCCGGCATAGGTCTGCGGCCCCATGGTTGTGACATTTCCGCCCAGCGAAGTGGTGCCCTGTACCGACAACGCCGCCAAAGACACGCTTCCACCTATTGCGCTGCCAAATGTTGCATTGGTCGCATTGGTGCCATTGCCGATGGCCAGCGTCGCATCACCACTATCTGCGCCATCCACCGTCCCACTAAAATCCACCGTA
>JAJZJL010000099.1 GCA_021810145.1 Planctomycetota bacterium
TCAGGAACACTGCAAACACTTCATCTGGGCGGCAAAGATTTTGTCATCATGGAAAGGCCGGAGTATGAACGTCTGGTGGGAATTGGCAGTCACCGCCGGCCGAAAAAAACCGGAGTCATTGGAGATGTGCCGTTACCCGCAGCGCCCGCCAAACTGCCCGGTGGGAATTACCCGGCATTGGAGAGTCTGCGGGCAGGCCTGGCACGAAAATTAATTAAGCGCCGGTGGGCGGCTGAGCTTTCACAAGTTGAGTTGGCTAAGCGTGCCGGCATCCGTGCGGAAACATTGAACCGCATAGAACAAGGAAGAGTCACGCCAGCCGTGAGGACCGTTGACAAACTGGATCGTGCGCTGACCGAGGCGGAGCATCATCACGCCAATATCGGCCGGCATCGCCACTGAATGCGGAAAAATTCCAGAGTCAATGGCTTAAGAAGCAGTAGCGACGATCGTATTGGGCCAAGGGTGGAATTTGGCCACCCCGGCGCGCACGGGGTTAACTCCGTTCGCGCCGTTAATCCTCTGTTTACCTCTGTTACCTCCTTGTGAGATAAAACGTTTTTCACCACAAAGTCTTCCCGATAGCAATTCGTATGCTCCGGATACCGGGACAGGCGACACGAAGGACGACGGATTTGTAAATGATCCACAGATTACGCAGATGACACAGATTAAATAAAGAAAAACAGCAAATAAGATCTGTGGAGAAAACTGGGATGGTGGTTGATAAACGTGATCCAAAAAGTTATGCAATTATCGGTGCTGCGATGGAAGTGCACCGTGAGATCGGCTGCGGCTTTCTGGAGCGCGTTTATCAGGAGTCCCTTGGCTTGGAGCTGTCAAGCCTGAACATACAGTATCGGCGTGAGGTGCAACTGCCGGTGCATTATAAGAAGCAGTTGTTGGGGGCTGTTTATATTGCGGACTTTATATGCTTTGAGTCCATTATTGTTGAGGTCAAAGCGTTGTCACAACTTTCAGGTTTGGAACAGGCGCAACTGATTAATTACCTGAAAATTACCGGTTACAAAACGGGATTGCTCATCAATTTTGGAGCTCCGTCATTGGAATATAAGCGCATCATCTTGTGATCCATAGATTAAATACGCGCCCAATAAACCTGTGCAATCTGTGAAAGAAGTGTATCCCGGCACGCCGGGATGGATGCACCCGTCTCCGCGCCTTTGCGGTAAATAAATCTGCGTAATCTGTGAAATCTGTGGATCGTTCTCACTGATCAATGCTAAATGTTGAGGCATGGACGCCGAAATCCCGATGGCGAGTAGATCGCCGGATCGGGGCCAAATACCAGGTGCTTCCCGGCACCCCGGGACTCGCTGATCATTAAATGTGACTCCTGGATTCCAGCTTCCAGATTCTTTCACGGCGCGCCGGGACCGGCACTGACCATACTGACCAATACTGCCAATACTGATAATACTGTTACTGATCATTGTTCATTGAATCGCGGCGTCGCCAAACCGCCGTTTGACCGGTAATCCGGCGAAACATAAGATACCTTTATGACTGAAGTAATGATGAAGCTTCCGGATAAAACGTCTTTGGCGCTTAAGATGCCTGAAGAGGCCTTGGGTAGAGAATTGCTTTTTGCGGCGGCTGTGAAGCTTTACGAACTCGGCAGGCTCTCATCCGGGGCCGCGGCGGAACTTGCCGGAGTGCCCAAGCCACTTTTCCTGGCCAAGCTTGCCGATTATGGCGTATATACCTTCGACTTGAAAAAAGAGGAACTGCAGCGGGAGGTAATGCTTGGCTGACGTTTTTGTCAACACGTCGCCGTTGCAGTACCTGCATCAGGTTGGCCAACTGGACCTTTTCACCAAACTCTTTGGGCGGATCATCATCCCGGACGCCGTTTCCACGGAACTTGCCACGGGGCGCCGACTTGGCATTTCGTTGCCCGTGCCGGAGGAAATTCAGTGGATTGGACACGGCAACCCGGCAAGCCCCGCCGGTGGATTACTCGCCTGGGAACTTGGAGCGGGCGAATCGGCCGTGCTTTCGCTGGCGCTTGAGCATCCGGGATCATGGGTTGTGTTGGATGACCGCCTGGCAAGGCAGGCGGCGGTTCACTTGAATATCCCTTTGCTTGGCACAGCAGGAGTTTTGCTACGCGCTAAACAGGCGGGATATGTCAAGGCGGTTCGCCCAATACTCGATCAGTTGAATGCGCTGGGATTTCGGCTTACGCCGCAGACGATGCGAAGCATCCTCGATCTTGCCGGAGAATAGCCAGCATTGAGCACATAGTCCCGGCCCGCCGGGGCACCAGAAACAACGGCGAGCAGGCTCGCCGGCTAAGCTGACTTCCGGATTCCAGATTCTAGATTCTAGATTCTAGATTCTGCAATACTGATAATACTGCCCAATACTGCCTTTATATCCTTGTGCCTTAGTGTCTTGGTGGTAAAAAAACACCACCCCCCCGGGCCCGCCGGGGCACCAGAAACAACGGCGAGCAGGCTCGCCGGCTAAGCTGACTTCCGGATTCTAGATTCTAGATTCTAGGTTCTAGATTCTCGACCCCAGGTCCCAATTTCAAGGTTCTAACTATGACTGACATCGCTATTCGTGCTACCAACATCGCCAAGTCCTACATCATCCGCCACAACGCTTCCGATCACGTTACCCTTGCGGAAACCGTGCTCCACCGCGTTGCGCACCCCTTTTCCCGGCCCCAAAAGGAACTCTTCTGGGCGCTAAATGACATCACCTTTGATGTCAACCGCGGCGATGTTGTCGGCATCATCGGCCGCAATGGTGCCGGCAAAAGCACCCTGCTGAAAATCCTCAGCCGCATCACCAAGCCCAGCAAAGGTGAAATCCACCTCCATGGCCGCGTGGGCAGCCTGCTGGAAGTCGGCACCGGTTTTCATCCGGAACTTACCGGGCGGGAAAACATTTACCTCAACGGTGCCATTCTGGGCATGAGAAAACCCGAAATCCGCAAACACTTTGATGCCATTGTCGATTTCTCCGGCGTGGAACAGTTCCTGGATACCCCGGTGAAGCGCTATTCCTCCGGCATGTATGTCCGCCTGGCCTTTGCCGTGGCGGCCCATCTGGAATCGGAAATTCTGGTAGTCGATGAAGTATTGGCCGTGGGCGATGCGGAATTCACCCGCAAATGCCTAGGCAAAATGCAGGATGTAAGCAAGTCCGGCCGCACGGTTCTGTTTGTCAGCCACCAGATGCAATCGGTGGCGGTCCTGTGCAACAAGGCGATGTACCTTGAGCGCGGCGTATGCACCTTCGCCGGCGACGTTCCGACGGCCATTGAACATTACATGAAAAGCTTCGGCAGCGCTGAGGCCGCGGCCACCGAAGCCCACCGCCGCCACGGCAGTGGCGAATACCGCTTCGTTTCGGCCGAGCCAGCCAAGGAGTTCTTTGCCTGCGGCGAAGAAAAGGTGATAAAGTTCAAGCTTCGCCGGGTCCGCCCGTTCACCCAGAAAATGTTTGTGTTTTGTGATTTCGTCGATGCATCTGGCGTCACTGTCGCACGGTGCGACTCCAGACTTCTGGATTTCTACATCAGCCCCGCAGATGAATTCGGCGGTGAATTCCGGTTGCGTACCCCGTGGCTGAAACCGGGGGACTACACCGTTGACCTGCGCGTTTGCTGCTACGGGGTGCTGGACCATTTCATCCGGGCGTGCGTCATCCGTGTGGTAGATGTTCTGCCCTACCCGAGCCACGGCGGTATCGAGATTGTCTCCGGAGGCGTGGTATTGGCGGATTACGAATTCCAAGCCGGGGGCGGGTGAGGCCGCGCGGCCTTCCTGCGGTTTGTGGGATCGGGTCTTGGCCTCCGTGGCCGACGGGCGGCCGTTGGTCCTAAGCGGTGCTGGGGGAACCAAGTCGAACTGGCGATATTGATTGACCTCGCTCGTCTGCCTTGTCGTGGTCCCGCCGCCGCTTTGCCACCGCAGATCACATGGCGTTTTGAGCGATATATCTTGGGAATGCATAAATGACGGTTACAGTTATCATCGTCACCTATAACCGCCCGGGTTGCGTGAAGACGTGCCTGGAGTGCCTGCGCCGGCAAACGCACCTGCCGGAGCAAATCATTGTTGTTGACGGCTCACCGGACGACCGCACACGATTGCTCTGCGCCGATTTTCCCGAAGCGCTCTACCTGCGCAACGAAGCGGGGCTTGGCCACATGACACGCTCGCGCAATATTGGCCTGCAGCAGACCACCGGTGAAATCATCGCGTTTCTTGATGATGATTCATTTGCCCATCCAGATTGGCTGGAGGAGTTACTTAAGCCGTACGCCAATCCAACCGTAGGTGCGGTTGGCGGCCGGGCTTTGCGCGACCAACCTGGCGAAGATAAACAGGGCGTGGATCAAATTGGCCGGCTGCTGCCCAACGGAGAGATAACCGGCAACTTTGCCGCCGACCCTGGCCGGGATTTGCTGGTCGACCATATTATGGGCTGCAACATGTCCTTCCGCCGCAGTGTGCTGGATCAACTCGGCGGGTTTCCCGAACTGTACCCCGGCGTTTCCGGCGTGCGGGAGGATACCGGGGTATGTCTCCGCGTTCGGGCCGCCGGGCACAAGCTTATTTTCGCGCATCGTGCCGTGGTGGATCACGCCGGCGCTCCACAAGCAAAGGGAAAGCGGTTTGATCTCCGTTACCAATATTACGGCCAACGCAATCACATCGTTTTGCTGGCGGCCAACTTCGGCTTTGCCAGCGCCACATTCTGGCGGTATATTCTCCACTGTTGCTATGGCTCCGCCCGCGAATTTGTGCGAACATTCTATTGGGCGGCCCGGCGGATTATCGGTGGTTTGGTAGGCATTGCCGCTGGCTGGTGCGGCCTGTTTGCGGGCGTGCTCGCCGCAAGCAGTTGCCCGCGCAATAAGGATGTCTTGGACAAATCGCCGCATGGGGAACCCTCGGGGGAGGGTCCCAAATTCGGTCAAAGCAGGGTGCGCGATGAAAATTCTCCTGCTTAGCCCGATCCCCCGGATCGACCCTGCCTGCGGGGACGTTGTCTACACGGAGATGCTCCTTGCGCATCCGCCTGACGGTGTGCAATATGAGACCTACGCCGACGCACTTAAGCGCGGCTCGCTTGTTGAGCACGGCCGGCGCGACCGCTTCGCGGCCGAGCCGGTGCTTACGGCAGTGAGCAAAATCATCAATATCGCTCGCAAACGCCGTTGGCTTTTCTGGGAGCCATTCCGGATTTTTTCCATCAGGCCGGGCGAATACGACCTCGTCCATGTTCACGTGTTCAATTGCGGGTTCCGCCAAATCGATTGCCCGCTGGTCTTCAGCAACGCGTGCCCCATTCGCTTCCTATACACCGAGGCGCGGGGGTACTCGAAATTCCGTGTCCGCATTGTGGAAGCGGTTGAACTGCTATCGGCGCGGTTGCTGGGAGTAAACCTCACCTCGTATTGGCTCCCGCAGGCCACCCGCCTTATTGTCTTTACCGAGTTCCTCAGGCGGTGGTACGTGGAACGCGAAATATTCCCCGCCGACCGAATTGATGTGGTGCCGATCTACCTACCGCCGGCACCGGCTGTTTCCAAACCCAATGGGCGGCCATCTCGCGTCGGGTTCATCGCCAAAGATTTCGCCGCCAAAGGTGGCGAAACTCTCTTGGCAGCCTTTGAAATCGTCAAGGAGTCGCACCCCGAGGCCGAGTTGGTCATCGTCGGATGCCCACCGCGAATTGGAGATGGGGAACTCAAGCGGCGGCGAATCAAATGGATTCCGTATGTCTCGCGGGAAACGCTCCTGCGCGAAATTATCCCGGGCTTCGATGTTTTTGCTTACCCCACACGGTTTGACGGAATGCCACTGGTGCTATTGGAAGCGATGGCGGCGGGCGTCCCGATGGCGACCAGCGACCTCCAGGCTATGCCTGAAATTGTCGGCGAAGGGGTGGCGGGCCTTTCGTCGCCCGTAGGCGAAGCAAGGCTGTTGGCGCAGAATATTTTACGCCTGCTGGAGCCGGAGCTTAATGCCAGCTTCCGCGCCGGCGCGATGGCACAGTTCCGGGGCGTTTTCAGTGCGAGCGCGGCAACGGCTCGACTCCGCGCGGCTTACCTGGAAGCTGGCAAACTCCACCGCGCTCGGAATGCGGGCACGTGGTGAGCGCTCCCGGTGCGGGTGGTCGGCCGGCGGCAGGGACGGCCTCTTGCCCGGCCTGAGTTGACCAGTGACGGAGCAGGAGAAAAGGGCTGAAGCTTGGCACTTGGTACCCGGTTCCGGTGCCGGGATGCCCAGTATCCGCAGTAGGCCTTCAGCTTGGGGCGTGTGCCGCAACGAGCGATGGGTGTGCCGAGGACCTGGAACCAAGGGACGGGAACATGGAACCTGGAATGCAAAACCTGGAAGTTAGCGGAACCACTGCGGCGGCACTGCCATCTGCGCCGTTGGGCGAGGCAAAGCCGGGCACTGCTGATCCATTTTTCAGTGGCCGTAAGCATTACCCCGCCTTGGATGGCTTACGTGCATTGGCGATCATTGGGGTAATATGCCTGCACTTTGGCGGCTATCTGAGGCACGCGGAGGTGGCGCGGGGTGGTGTCCTGGCCCTGGCCCTTTTCAAGGCCTTCCGCCACGGTGCTTGGGGCGTGGATCTTTTTTTTATGCTCTCGGGCTACCTGATAACCGGGATATTGTGGCAATCGCGGGGGCAAAAGCACTGCTTTCGGAATTTCTACGCCCGCCGCACTCTTCGCATCTTCCCGTTGTATTACGGCACTCTCTTCGCGCTGCTGGTGGCATTGCCGCTCGTGCTCGGCCACGTGCCTGCAATGCTTTCGGCCGCATACCACCGGCAGTTGTGGCTGTGGACCTACAAAAGCAACATTCTGATCGCGAGGAGGGGATTGGTGCTTGCGAATTTTGGGCATTTCTGGACATTAGCGGTCGAAGAACAATTTTATTTGATCTGGCCGCTAATTTTATTGCTAATTCCTCCCGGAAGGTTGCTCGCGACAACCATTATCGCAATCCTCGCGGTGAATCTTTTACGCATCATCGCCTTCTCGGCATCACCGCATGCGGCCGGTTCACCGATTTATGAATATCACTATAACCTGACCCCATTCCGTGCGGACTCTCTTCTGGCCGGTGCGCTTTTGGCCATGCTGCAATTTGGAGGAAGGCTTAGCCAGTATCGACGAGTATTCGCCGAAATTTTTACCTGCACGCTACCAATAACCCTACTTTTCTACCTTGGTGCGTCGCGCGGCTGGAAATAGGTTCCGGCCATTATGATTACACACCTCACGTTCTCGCCTCTGTTGTTCGGCTCGGTGATCGGTCTTGTGCTGACGTCCCAGCCCGGGGCGTGGCTCCTGAAGGTGCTATCGTTTCGGCCCCTGCGGGCGATCGGAAAATATAGTTATGCGGTGTAGGTTTTCAATTTGATTTATATGCCGCTGCAGGTGCGTTGGCTACCATATTTGCTGTTCTCGAAGACATTGCACAGTGTGCTTCTTGGCCTGCTGGCTTATTACGCCAGTGCCGTTGCGATAGCGTTCGGATTAGCGTTCTGCAGCTACCGCCTTTACGAGAAGCACTTCCTGAAACTCAAGAAATATTTCCCGGAGAAGACGGCCGCTGCGGCGTGAGCAATCCACGCGGCGTACCTCAGGGCCCGGGACGGCCATTCGCCACCGGTAAATCGACGATGAGTATCTGCAAGGCAAGTAGCCGGGTGGTTGGGGTGCGCGACTCCCCCCAGATCCGGCTGCCGCCGGGGAGTTTTACGTTGGGCATGGAAATGAAGAGCCTCGTGCGTGCGGTTCGGCGTGTGTCCGCCGACGCCGCTTTTTTCGCGAGCCCCGCCGATGTTCTTAAATCCGCATGGGCCTCAAGTTTGAGGGGGAGGCCCGGGCGTTTTCTGCCCGGCAGGGGGCGGGTGGTTACCGTCCGCGTGGCGGGTTTCCGTGAACCATTCGCCGCGAGGCTCGGCTCCGCTGATTTCGGGACGCTCCGGTCACTTTTCTTGGACAGGGAATACGCGAAGCTTGACGCCCTGGTCGGCGCGGTTCCCGCAACGGTGATTGACCTTGGTGCGAACGTCGGCTATTCGATACGCCTCTGGGCCTCGCTATTCCCGGGTTGCAGGACGGTAGCGGTCGAGCCCGACCCTGGAAATGCCGTGATATGCCGGCTCAACGCCAGACTTGGCGGTATTTCCGATCGCGTGCGCCTGATTCGGGCGTGCGCCGCGGCGAGCCCGGGACACAGGACGCTTTCACGCGGCGGGGAAGAGGACAGCTACACCATCGCGAGCGTTCCGAGTGGCCGTGCAATTGAGGTCCGGGCTGTGACTGTCGATGATATAATATCCAGGCATTTCGCTGGACTGGAAATCGACCTGTTGAAATGTGACGTCGAGGGCGCGGAGTACGAGCTGTTCGCCTACTGTACGGGCTGGATCAAGCGAGTGCGATTGATCGTAGTCGAGCTTCACGGTGGCTTGTCATCCGGCCAGCTACTCAGCGTCATCGCACACTCCGGTGGGTCGTTCGAGGAAGTGGCGCTTGTTGAGAAGGGCGGCGGGCTTTCGCTGGGGTTTTTCCGGAACACCCAAGATCGCCGGCGCGGCTAGCGCTTCCCGCACCACCGGCGGCGGGCAGTGACCCCGCACCCCGTAGCTCAGCCTGCAGCAGCCGGCCCGATGTTCAATGGGAACGAATTTATGAAAGATGTGCTTGTCCAAGTGCCGAACCCTGGGGATCATTATTCTCCTCGCACGGGCAGCGCGATTATATCGATTATCTATGAACTTGCGCGGCTCCACGCCGCATCCGGTGGAATACCCCAGGTGGTGGTCACGAAGGGCACCACGCACGGTTATCCGCCCTACACGGTGGGAGCGTTGGTGGAGGTCGTGGGGGCTACGGCCCTGCCCGGTAGGCGGGGGAAGGTGTTGGATATGCTGGCGGGAGCGGTAACCCATCGCCGGCCTCTTATGTCGGTAGCCTACCGCGGGGCTGTAGGCTACGCGCGCGCTCATCCGGAAAGCCTCATTGTCGTCCATAACGAACCTGGCGCAATTACATCGATGCGTGCGGCGGCCCCCAAAGCGAGACTGTGTTTCTGGGCCAATAATGACCTCTTCAGGACCTACGGAGGTCGGGAGGCCCGGGCGGTAGTGCGGGCGTGTGATTGGGTTGTCTGCTGCAGTAACTACATCGCCGAAGGAATCCGCGGGAAAATTGGCCCCGCCAGCGGGCTTGAGGAAAAGATTCACGTGGTGCTTAACGGAGTAGATATTGAAAAATTCAGGCCGTCGGAAAGGCGGCTTGGTGGAGGGCCGCCGGTCGTGCTTTTCATCGGAAGGGTGGTGGAGCAGAAGGGCGCAGATCTGCTCCTCCGGGCGGCGCTTCTCCTGAGAGAACGGGGTCTGGATTTCAAGCTGCGAATCGTCGGAAGCTCGGGGTTCGTGGATTCCGGCCGCCTGACGCCGTACGAGGAATCCCTCCGCGGGCTGGCCGGGGGCCTCCGGGGCACCGTCGAGTTCGTGCCGTTCGCACCCCGGGAGCAGATCCCAACGCTGCTTCAGGGGGCGGATGTCTTCTGCGTTCCCTCCAATTGGGACGACCCCTGTCCGCTTACCGTACTCGAGGGGCTTGCGTGCGGTTTGCCGATGGTTGTCTCGCGTCGGGGTGGCATCCCCGAGGAGTGCGGCGACGCAGCGCTTTACTTCGACCCGCCGGATGTAAACACTCTAGCGCATCACTTGGGAACACTGATAGTAGGTCCGGAAGAGCGGGCTAGGCTCGGTGCCGCCGCCCGCCGCCGCGCTGAGGCCTCGAGTTGGGGCATTCGTTATCAGCAGTTCTTAGCCATCGTTCGGGGCAAGACAATGGCCGGTAATCGGTGATCAACGATGAGGGGATGTGTCTGGAAGTCGCCGCGGGGAGCTGCCAGCATTTAGCTCCGATTTGCCGATCCAATTACCAGGCCTGCCCCGGCGCGCCGGGGGGTTTCGGCATCCATGCCTCAACATTTAGCCCCGAAAGGGTGGTCCGGTTACCGTTGTGGTTTCGGTTTCCGTGCCCCAGCATTGGGCCCCGATATGCCAATTCGGTCGCCGGGCCTGTCCCGGCGGAATTAGCACGGAGCATTTGGTATTTAGCATCGAGCAGATAGTCCCGGCCTGCCGGGAAGCGGGTATCCCGCCCGCGCCACGCGGCCTCCATGCCAAGTGCTAAATGCCAAATGCTTAATGCCAAATGCCAAATGCCAAATGCCAAATGCCGGATGCCGAACGCTCCCCGCTCGATTCCAGGTTCCACTGTTACTGATAATACTGGATATATTTCCAACACTGTCTTCGTGTCTTTGCCTCTTCGTGGTAAGCCCGCTCCAGCGGGGCTAAATGCTAAATGCGCGGTGCTCAATGCCAGACGCTGAATGCTCCGCCGCAGCCTCTATGTCCTCTGTAGTCGGAGTTAACCCCGTGCGTGCCGGGGTGGCTGGGCGTCCTCCTCTGGTGCGTGTTTGAAAATTGCTGTAAATACCCGCGTGCTTTCTCACCCCACCACCGGTGTCGAACGGTATTTAATTGAACTCCTTGCGTGCATGCCCGCCGATATTGGCCTGCAGCAAATCGCTCCACAGTCTGCCTTGGGAGGAATCAAGGGCCATGCATGGGAGCAATTCGTTTTGCCGGCAAAACTGCATGGCCAATTGCTTTTCAGCCCGTGCAACACCGGCCCGCTGGCGGTGGCCAATCAGGTGGTGACCATCCATGACGTTGCGGCCCTGGACCATCCGGAATGGCTTAATGCCAAGTTCGCCTTGTGGTACCGCTGGCTTACGCCGCGCCTGGCCCGCCGTGTGAAGCACATTATCGCGGTTTCTGAATTTACCCGTGGCCGCATTATCGCCCATACCGGTGTGGCGCGGGAGAAAATCACAGTTATTCCCAACGGCGTGGATTCGCGATTTGCTCCACTGGATTCCGCCGCCATTGCCACATCGCTGGCTGAATTGGCGTTGCCATCACGCAGATATGTGTTGAGCCTTGGTTCCATTGAGCCGCGGAAAAATCTGCCGCGGCTGCTGGAAGCGTGGGCTAAAATTCTGCCGACGTTGCCGAAGGATGTCTGGCTGGTGGTAGTGGGGGCGCGAAACACGCGAGTGTTTGCGACGACGGAGACTACAGGGAAGTTATCCCGGCGCGCCGGGACCCCTACCGGCCGTACTGCTAATACTGCCTTCGTGTCTTCGTGTCTTCGTGGTGAATCGTCGTTCTCAGCGCTCCGGGTTCACTTCACCGGCCGTGTTGCCGATGCGCATTTGCCGGCATTGTATGCTGGGGCAATGGCGTTCGCCTACATGTCGATGTACGAGGGCTTTGGCCTGCCGCCGCTGGAGGCCATGGCCGCAGGCGTGCCGGTGCTTACCGGCAATTTAACTTCCCTGCCGGAGGTTGTGGGAGATGCAGGCATCATGGTGGATCCAATGGATGTGGATGCCATTGCACGCGGGCTTAAGGAATTAATTGAGAATCAGGAGTTGCGGAAAATGTTGAGTACCGCAGGATTGAGCCGCGCGAAGCAATTTTCCTGGGACCGCACAGCGAAACGCACACTGGAAGTTCTCGCCGCGGAAATTCCTGGAAAAGTTCACGATTGAAAAAACCGTGGAAAAAGTGCAGGAAGTTTATGCAGCGTTCTGGAATGAAGTTGGAAGTAAGAAGTAAGAAGAAATTCACCATAAAGGCATCCCGACAGCAATTCACATGCTCTGGATATCGGGACAGGCTGCACGAAGGATGACGACGGGGGATTTACCACAAAGACACAAAGGCACTAAGACAGTGTTATCAGTAGTATCAGTAATATCAGTAATATCAGTAATATCAGTATTATCAGTGTTATCAGTGTTATCAGTATTATCAGTGTTATCAGTAATAGCAATATTATCAGTATTATCAGTGTTGTCGGTATTGGTCGGAATTAAGTGTGTTAACAGTGTGTTTTGAGTTGATTGGAGGGGTGCAAAATGGCGAGTGGTAATCGGTTGGTTGGTGGGCATCGCCGGGGCGTTGCCGGAGGCGAACCGGCGGTGGCTAATGGAGGGGCGGCATTTAAATTGGCTTATGCGATGGCGCTGGAGGTGGTAAAAATATGCGAGCACCTGCGATCTGAAAAGCGGGAGTATGTGCTGTCCAGGCAGTTGTTGCGCAGTGGGACTTCTGCGGGAGCCAATCTGGCTGAGTCCGGCGGAGCGGTATCCGGGGCTGATCTATCAAACAAAATTGCCATTGCATACAAGGAATGCCAGGAAACAAAATATTGGGCAACTTTATTGGTTGATTCGGGGTATCTGGCCGGTGCAAGCGGTGCGGAGATTATCGCATCGGCGGACGAGGTGGCACGCATACTCTACGCATCCATGCGCACATTGCGCCACCAGAAATAATCCCCGCCTGGCCCTATTGAATCTACTGCCAATATTGCCAATACTGAACCTACTGGCGTCTACTGAAAATACTGCCAATACTGATTAATACTGAAAATACTGAACCGATGAATATTGCTCTTTTCGCTTCCGCTTGGTACCCCTGGTTTCATGGTAAATAAAACTAACATGCACCACAGAGGTAACGGAGGGAACCTGAGGATACGGTAATATGCTAATTCAGGAAGAGTTGACCCATCGAATTATTCAGGCTGCTATGCGGGTACATACTGTGCTTGGGCCGGGGCTGCTGGAAAGCACATATGAGGCTTGCCTTATGCACCAGTTGTCAAAAAATGGAATGATAGTGCGTAATCAAGTTGAACTGCCTGTAATATATGACGGCATAAAACTTGATGCGGGTTATCGTATTGATCTTTTGGTGGAGGACTCAGTGATTATTGAGCTAAAGGCGGTCGATATCATCCAGCCAATTCATAAAGCCCAACTTATTTCTTATCTAAAACTCAGTGGCAAAGAGGTGGGGTTGTTAATGAATTTTAATGTGTTGCACTTACGTGATGGCATAGAGCGGTTCCTTCGACCCCACACGTAACCTCCTCTGTTTACCTCAGTTGCCTCCGTGGTGAATAAAACAATGAATATTGCTCTTTTCGCTTCCGCTTGGTACCCCTGGTTTCATGGTAAATAAAACTAACATGCACCACAGAGGTAACGGAGGCGACCTGAGGATACAATTACATGCTAATTCAGGAAGAGTTGACCCATCGAATTATTCAGGCTGCTAACCTCCGCTGTCCTCAGCTGCCTCCGTGGTGAATAAAACAATGAATATTGCTCTTTTTGCTTCCGCGTTTCATCCTTCCCTTGGTGGGGTGGAGGAACTTTGCCGCCAGTTGGCTTTGGAGCTTATGCGCCAGGGTCACGGCGTGATTGTTCTTACCAACCGCTGGCCGCGGGACTTGCCCGCCGATGAAACCATTGACGGCATTTCCGTTTACCGCCTGCCGTTCCGCCTGCCGGAAGGCTCCGCCAAGGCGGCCATCAATTACCATTTAACCCACCGCGGTATTGAAAATGAAATGCTCTCCATTTTACGCAAGCATCAGATTAATATGCTGCATGTGCAATGTGTCAGCAGCAACGCCCATTATGCCATGATCGCACAGGAACGCCTGGGCCTGCCGCTGGTGGTAACACTGCAGGGCGAGTTGACCATGGACGCCAATCAGATATTCCAGAAATCGCCGCAGGCGCAGAGGATTCTGCGACGTGCCTTGGATCAGGCACAGGTGATTACCGGTTGCTCGGCCAAGACGCTGCGGGACGGGGAGGAATTTTACGGTAAGCCGTTCGGGCAGCGCGGACGGGTGATTTTCAATGGGGTGAACCTGGAGGATTTTGGTCCTTCAATGGGCAATGATCAAAGATCAATGAGCAATACGGAGGGGACGGCCGAGCCACAGATTACACAGATTTCACAGATTAACAACGGCAAGAAGCCAGAAGTCAGAAGTTCGAAGTTAGAAGGGAATATGGATGCTGCGCCAATTGAAAGCGAAGCGCTTCCGAAGCCTGCCGCAGCGGTCCCGGCGCGCCGGGATAACTCCTACCTCCTAACTCCTAGGTGCTCGCCGGAGGGCGGTTCGTACATTTTTGCCCTCGGCCGCATGGCCCGGCAGAAGGGTTTTGATGTGCTGCTGCGAGCGTACGCGTTGGTCGCCGACGGTGGTTTACCACAAAGACACCAAGACACCAAGGACGAGGGAATACGATTAGCCACAGCGGGTAAGCCGGCGAGCCTGCTCGCCGATACCTTTGATTCCCGGCGCGCCG
Organism: Planctomycetota bacterium; assembly: GCA_021810145.1. Taxonomy (GTDB): domain Bacteria; phylum Planctomycetota; class Phycisphaerae; order WQYP01; family WQYP01; genus JAMDCX01. The sequence goes on from JAJZJL010000099.1 coordinate 14,280, forward strand.
GGACCGCTACTGATTATTCTGCCAATACTGATAATACTGCCAATACTGACCATACTGAATGTACTGATAAAACCGAAAAAGCCTCCGTATCCTCCGCCACCTTTGTGGTGAGCAATTCCCTTGTGTCGCCTGTCCCGATATCCGGAGCATATGAGTCGCTATCGGGATGTCTTCGTGGTGAAAAAGACTCCGCGCCCTCCGCGGCTATTCCCTCCCTGATCATCGCCGGTGACGGCCCGGAACTGGACAATCTTAAATCCCTGGCCCGGGAGTTAGGCATTGCCGGGCAGGTTGAATTCCCCGGCCGTGCGGATCATGCGGCCGTGGTGCGTTATATGAAGGGGTGCGAGCTTTTCGTTCTTTCTTCGCGTGCGGATGAAGGCCTGCCTGTTGTATGTGCCGAGGCAATGGGGGCCGGTTGTGCCATTGTTGCCACACGATCCGGCGGTGCGCCGGAAGCGGTGCTGGACGGGCAAACCGGTCTGCTGGTGGACAGAGAAAATATTGAGCAACTCTCTGCAGCGATGCAGCGGATGATTGCGGACCCGGCGCTGCGCAAGCAGTTGGCCGCGGCGGGCAAGGCACGCGCATCCGAATTCGCCTGGCCGAAAATCACGCAGCAATATCTTGATGCTTATGCGGATTCGGCCGCAGGCCGTGCCGGTCAGGGGTCTTATTGCGGCCGTGGTGCGTAGGTTGCGTCAACGAATTGAAGGACAGCAATAATGAAGAACGCCGGGAAACTTGAGTCATTCGCCAAGCGGTTGGTGCTCCGGGCCTGCGGAGTCGGAGCCGTGCAACGCAGAATAGGGGTCATTGGAGCTTTCCACGGAAGGCTAGTGCGGCAGCGTGTTTTCAGGAACCTCAATATCGACCTTGTGGTCGACGTTGGGGCCAACGAGGGGCAGTTCGCTAGGGAAATTCGGAGGTACTCCTACGATGGCGAGATTATCTCATTCGAACCCACCTCCGCAGCCTATGCCCAGCTTGTGCGGGCGAGTTCTCGTGACCGGCTGTGGAATGTTAGACAATTGGCCTTGGGTGAACGGAACATGACGCAAGTGATGAATGTCGCCGCATTAGGAGTGTTTAACTCTTTCTTGGAAACTAGTGCGTATTGCAAGGAACATTTTGGCCCAGGATCTGCGGGAGCGAAGGAAGAGACGGTGGCGATCCGCCGGCTTGATGAGGTACTAACAGAGATCATCCCAAATCTGCAGCAGAGGCGGCCATTTCTGAAAGTGGACACACAGGGGTATGACCTCGAGGTGCTGAAGGGTCTCGGCGACTCCCTTCGCTTCTTTCCCGCCCTCCAATGTGAGGTTTCTATGATCCCCCTCTACGATGGCAGCCCCCATTGGACGGAAACGATTTCCTTCCTCGAAAAAGCGGGTTTCGCCGTCGCCGGCTTCCTCCCCGTCGTCGATGACGATCTGGCGATGGTAGAATCCGACTGCCTATTGGTGCGTGCTGGGTAGCGAAGCGGGGCGCGCGTAAACGCTGGGTGCCAAACACTGGTGCGGTGGACTGTGAAAATCGCCATGATCTCTCTCTATCTTCCTTCCGAGACCAAGATGGGGGTCGGCTACCAGGCACATGCAATGGCCAACGCGTTTGTTGCGCGCGGCCACAGCGTGACGGTGTTCAGCGCCTGCGCCAAAGCCGACGGTGCGCGTTACGATTATCAGCGGGTGGATGTAGGCAATTCTCTGCGGACGTTCCGCTTTGCGTGGAACCTGCGGAAAATTGATTTTTCCGGCTTTGATATCATCCATGCCCATGGGGACAACTATTGGCTCTGGTCCCGCCGAAATCGGCCGCCGGTTGTAAGAACCATGCACGGCAGTTGCCTGGTGGAGGCCTGGAAAGTTCCGGGCGTGAAAGAAAAGCTCCGGATGCTGCTTTTGTACGCGGCCGAGGTGCTGGCCACGCTGGTAGCGGACAAAACGGTCTGCGTGTCCACGGATACGCTGCGGTACTACCCGGGCCTGCGAACGGTGATCCCCAACGGGGTGAACGTCGCCGCCTTCGGCGGCGCAACGAGCAACGAGCAACGAGTCCCGGCGCGCCGGGAAGCAACGACGGCGGGGGGAATTCAACGAACAACGAGTCCCGGCGTTCCGGGAAAGGAATTGGAATCTGTGCAATCTGTGAAATCTGTGGATCAGGATTCAGAACCTAGAACCTTGAATCTAGAAGTCAATAAGGAAAGCGCAGCGCTTCCAGATAATTTGATCATTGAAAAGCCCTCTGTGGCTAAATCCACCTCCGTATCCTCCGCCACCTCTGTGGTGAGCAATTCCTTCGTGTCTTCGTGTCTTCGTGGTAAATCCCCCATTCCCACGATCCTCTTCGTCGGCACCTACGGCAACCGCAAGCGCGGCAAACTGCTGATGGAAATCTTCGCCCGCGATATACGGCCCAAATTGCCCGAAGCGCGATTGTGGATGGTCTGCTCGGACGCGCCTGCGGCGGAGGGTGTTACGGTATTTGGCCGGGTGCCGGAGCGGCAATTGACGGACCTGTACCGGCGGGCGTGGGTGTTCTGCCTGCCCAGCACGTATGAGGGTTTTGGCATACCGTATATTGAGGCCATGGCCAGCGGCACGGCGGTGGTGGCGTCGCCCAATGTCGGGGCGGTGGAGGTTACCCGCAACGGCACAGATGGCCTGGTTGCGCCGGATGATAAACTCGGAGAAACACTGCAGCGGGTGTTGAGGGATGACAGCCTGCGGCACAAACTGGAAGCGGCGGGGCGCGAAAGGGTGAAAGATTTTGATTTAAATAAGGTGTGTGAGCAATACGAAGAAATTTACCGGAAGTTGATGGATAAGAGATCCGGTTCACCACAAAGTCTCAAAGGCACGAAGGATGACGACGGGGATTTACCACAAAGACACAAAGACACGAAGGATGATGACGGGGTTCACCACAAAGACACTAAGACATCCCGATATCAAGGAGAGTAATTCAGGTCATCGGGATAAACTCCAGGGACAGAGGGGGGAGCTGCAGCGAACAACGAATCCCGGCACGCCGGCTTAGCCGCGTTCACCGATAATACTGATAATACTGATAATACTGATAATACTGAACATACCGACCATTCTGCCAATACTGCCCTTATATCTTTGTGACTTTGTGTCTTTGTGGTAAACCCCGCTCCGGCGGGACTAAATGCAAAATGCTAAATACTAAATACATCCAATCCGTGCAATCTATGAATCCCGCGCTGGTGCGCGATAAGCGGAAGGTTTCGCTGGGGCAGGTCGCCAAATGGGGCCTTCCATTGGCCGCTGTGCTGGCCGTTGTGGCTCACCTTGAACCGATTGC
>JAJZJL010000100.1 GCA_021810145.1 Planctomycetota bacterium
TTTGTATCACACAATTTTTGGAGGAGAAACTTATGTTACGCAAAATGGGAGCCGAACTTCTGGGTACTTTTCTGCTGGTATTCGGTGGCTGTGGCAGCGCGCTGATATCCGCGGCATTTCCGCATCTGGGAATCGGATTTGCGGGCGTGTCGCTGGCATTCGGCCTTACTGTGCTTACCATGATTTACGCCGTGGGATACATTTCCGGCGGTCATTTTAATCCGGCGATAACACTGGGCTTTTGGGCCAGCGGTCGGTTCAGTGCCAAAGATATTCTGCCATATATTATCACGCAGGTCATTGCGGCCATTGCCGCTTCCGGCCTGCTTTATCTGGTCGTCAGCGGCGCACCGGGGTTTGTTGTTGGCGGCTTTGCCTCCAATGGTTATGGCCATTTAAGTCCGGGCCATTACAGCCTGTTGGCAGCTATGGTGTGCGAAATCATCTGCACGTTCTTTTTCCTGACTGTTATTCTCGGCGTTACCGGGCCGGGTGGGCAGTCCGCATTTGCCGGCGTGGCCATTGGTCTGGCCCTGACGCTTCTCAATCTGGTTTCCATACCGGTGGATAACGCATCGCTCAATCCTGCCCGCAGCACCGGCCCGGCCCTGATTGCCGGCGGGGACTACCTGCATCAGCTTTGGCTGTTCTGGGTGGCACCGATTGTCGGCGCGGTTCTGGCGGGGGTGGTCTACCGGTTGCTCAAGGCGAAGGCGGATTAACCGTACGGCTGAAAGCGCTACCGGGCGTGCGGCGGAAACTTCGCAGCTTTACGCAACGCGATCATCCGCAACGACGTGATCAATCCAGCCGCCGCCAAGCAATACCTCGCCGTCATAGCAGACCACAGCCTGCCCGGGGGTGATCGCGGCAATGGGCTGATCAAAGGTGACGGTCAACTCATCGGTGCCGGTGATATGAGCCGTTGCGGCGGCGGGGGGGGTATTGTAGCGAATTTTGGCCAGGCAATGGATCGGCTTCGTTGGTTTCTCAGCCAGCCAGTTTATTTCTCTGGCTACCAGCCGCCGCTGCAGCAGATCTTCACGCGGGCCAATGCGTACGGTATTACTTGGCGCATCAATACTGGTGACATACACCGGATATCCCAGTGCCACGCCCACGCGGCGGCGCTGACCGAGTGTGAAGTGCTGATGGCCATCATGCGTGCCGACGGTTTTACCGTCATGATCCACAATCGGGCCGGGCTTGACCGATTCCGGTGAACGCCTTTTTACCAGATTGAAATATTGGTTGTCCGGCACAAAGCAGATTTCCTGCGAGTCGGGCTTGTCATGTACGGGCAAGCCGAAACGCTGCGCCATGGCTCGCACTTCGCTTTTTGGGAATTCACCGATGGGCAGCATCATGCGGGGTAATTCATCGGGCGGAACGCCAAAAAGAACATAGCTTTGATCCTTGGCATGATCAGCGGCACGCATAATGCGGGTGGCACCCGCCGCATCGCGACCGATGCGCGCATAATGCCCGGTGGCGACATAATCAGCTCCCACCGCCCGCGCATAGCGCGCCAATTTTCCGAACTTCAGATATTCATTGCACCGCACACACGGATTGGGAGTGCGGCCATTGTTATATTCGCGCACGAAATAATCAATAATGCCGCCGAAATCATGCTGAAAATTCAAAGCGTAAAAGTCGATGCCCAGCAATCCCGCGACATACCGGGCGTCGGCGGCGTCATTGGTCGAACAGCAGCCCTGATGATGCGGCTTGGCTGCTTTTTCAGGCGAACACGCCACCAGTTCATCTTCCGCCTGCTGCATAGGATCGTTACCCAGGCGCATAAATACGCCAATGCATTGATATCCCTGTTCTTTCAACAGCGCCGCGGCGACCGAGCTATCCACTCCACCGGACATCGCCACTACAACTTTTTTCCCATTTGCGGACAAAACAAGTCTCCAAAAGCTGCCGTATTATAGCATATTTCCGGCACCTTCGGGCGGTTTTACTATCGCAGAAATCCGCCGGGGGCTGTGACCGCTTATACAACATGGATGCGATTGCTTGCGAACATTATGAGAAAATGACCAATGAGTATTGAATCCCGGCGCACTTGGGGAGCAACGGGCAAACTGATTTGTGGGTGCGGCGGGTATCTGCGATGGCGAGTCGGTTTGGCTTCCCGGCAGGACGGGATGGACCGCCCCGGCGCGCACGGGGTAAACTCTCTAAGCGGGTGAAACGGAAACGGGGGACGCATCCCGGCGGGACGGGAAGAAACGAATCCCGGCGCGCCGGGAAACAACGAGCAACGAGCAACAACCAATAATGAGTGACAGAGGTTCTGTGGTCTCCTGCGAGCTGGAGCGGCAGGCGGGTCCGGCAAGTGAAGATTCATGTTCCAAGATCTAGATGCTCAATGCCAAATGCCCGGTGCTCAATGCACTTCATCCGTGCAGGAGGTTTACCCCGTGCGCGCCGGGGTGGTTTCTCACCGTTTCTCTTGATTTGGAGGCAATAGAAGGCCGCGGATTTTCCAGCGCGGCGAAGCCGCAACCAAACGTCACATAGCAGCCGGGCTTGCCGGCGGTAACCGTCCGCCAAAAGCGCGGTGTGCCGAGCCGGGAATTCTTCGTAGTTCGCGAAGAAATTGACGGATTGTGGCGCAGAGTTGTAAACCACGGGGGTAGCCACAGAGTTCAAAGGGGACACCGAGATCATTACCGCAAAGGCGTAAAGAACGCAAAGCAATTGGTTGCCGCACCACTGCGGTACAACGCGATCTGACTCCGACCACGCAGCCGCGCGGTGGAAACCCGCGGCCGTCCGCGCACGGTCTAAAACGCAGCACCCCGGCACCGCCGGAGCGTACACAGTATACCCAGCCGCCGGGGCTATTTCCGTGTTTGGACGCCATTCCTTCCTGGCATCCAATCGGCACCGTTCTGTCAAAACGAGCCCCGACCTCGTTTCGCTCCGCGTAGCGGAAGTCTTCAATGGTGGCTTCCATCGCGCTCTTGACGGACTTCCAATCTGCGGTCAGCGGCCCGGAGCCGACATCATCGGTATGATCGGCGAAAGAGAAGGCGGTGATAATGCATCCCTCGTCCTGCAAATATTGCGACGGATCCGCGATGGGCGATCAGCAAAATCAGTGATTCATATAGTTGACCTTGGAGGTTTCATGGATACTTGCTGCGAGGGACTCGGATCTTGCCAAGTGCGCGGCTGATCAACCCCGAGCGGGCTTGCTACTTCCAAGAATTGCTTCAAAATGCCCGCGCGGCGTCTTTTCGTCCCAGTGAGTAAAAGAACTAAACGTGTGCTCGCCAACATCGGCGGGGGGAGGTTTTGAAATTTCAAACGGACCGGACAAGCCCGCCATCCAGCCGTCACGCGCAGACCAATGCGGTTCATAGGTGCGAAAACGGAAAAGATAATAGTTAAGTTGTCCGGTAATATTGGTAAAGATCTCCATGAGTTCGATCTCATGCGGCGGACGTCCCAGTTCCGTTGGAAATACGAGCCAGTCCACCATATTTGATTCCGCAAGGGCCTCATGCGAGGCAAACTCTGCCGGAAAAAGCTCAAGCCGACCTATCAATGCCAATGCTCTGTAGAGCCGAATACGTGTCTCTGGATTTGATGCCACGGCATAAAATACATCGGCAGGAACGGCATATCCATGCCTGAGCAAACCGAGGGATGCCAGAAACGGGAGCAGCGGGTCATTGCTTCCCAACGCATCCTGCAATATCTCTACCACGGCTTCGCCCGGAAGATACCCCATGATATCTATCAGCAATGTTGCCTCGCACCGGATTTCGGCATATTGATCTTCCCAGGGCCAGTCGCCGCCCGGTGGTCCCTGCATTGCTTGGATCTGCTCACGGATGGGGCGATAGGCTCCCACGACAGCCTCGGCAACCGGTGTCAGATCGCACTCCGCGACAAGGGCCTTTTCCATCGCCTCAAGGAAAAATGAGTATATCCATTCCTTCAATCCGATGTGGCCGACGAATTCTATCAGCGCCGGTATGAGCACGTTTACTGCCTCTTTTGATCGGGCAAAGGCATCAATGGATACTTCCGGCATCAGCCCTTGTGATGTCCATCGCCGGGCAAGCAAAAGATAGGCTTTGGCCGCCTCTGCATCGCCGTGCGAAGCCAACATTTCAACCGTTACGGCCCGCGCCTTGCCACTGAAGCGACCAAATAATTCTACGGTCGTGCTGGAACTTTCGGGAGAAAAATGAGATAGCGCAAGTAGGACGAAAGTCGCGGATATCTCTGGGGGACTTCGGGATCCCCATTCTCCAGCGGCGGCTTGGAGCGCCAGCCGCTTCTCCTCCAATGTAAGTGTTAGGGAGATTAGCTCTTTAACGCGATCCGCAGCCGCGAGGCGCACCGCCTTGTCAGGTGAATGCAGCATTTCGGCTACTTCAGTTATCCGCTCTTTTGCCATGGCTGAATCTCACCACAAATTTAAGACTGCATTTATTCCATCCTATTGACGGTCCGATGGAGCGAAACGAGGCCGGAACTGCTCTGTCTCAACCCTCAAAACATGGCCACGATCATAAGATTGTGGGAAAGCACACACAACAGCATGCCTTTTTTTCGTCCACGCCGATAACGATGCGCGGACGCAGCCAGTATCATGTGTCGGTCTCCGCAGGCTTCGTCTGGAGGGGCCGGCCTTCGGGGCGGATGGTATGTTCCAGGCCCGGTTCGCTCGCGGTGCATCTCACCCATGATTCATCCCCGAACGGTTGTCCACGCAATGCGGCATAATCTTCATTGTTGCAAAACAGCGTGATCCGACCCGTCCCGATGACCATCGGGATTCAGCACACGATAGACGTATCCACCCGGCGTATTTCTGGGTTTGCGTGCCATGGCATCCACATTACCATATCGATCCGCGCCTGCCAATACTAAATGCGTCCCCGTTTTGGTCACCTGGGTTGGAGCAAGGATTTGGCTGATGGTGCCGGTAACGGCAGAGTTAGAAAGCCAAGGACCAGGGCGATGAAGACCTTGCAGAGTCCGTCACAGGCCTATGTGCCGGGTGCACAGCCCGCGGAATGATCCGATTCGTCGGAAGTATTCAAACCGCGTTGATTATTTCCGCCGCGTCCCATTTCCCTCCCCCCCAAAAAAATGATCCGACCCGCACCCGCAACGCAGCGGCTATTGCACATCCGAACAAGCACGAGGCACACAACGCACAGCATCAGAAGGCCCGCCGCCGGCAGGTCCGGTTTGTCGCCTGCAACGCAATCGACGAAAATATCGCCGACGCATAGCGCTCTGAAAACAGAAACACAATGTACGGCAGGTTGTGCCGAATCCGCGGCTGCGGCTGCGGGAGAGCAGGACGGGCCGATAAAGTGGATTTCACCTCGAAGTGTTGGCGCGGAAGTTCGGCCGCCGGACCGATGTTCGATGCGGGCTGCGGGGAATCTCCCGCTCTGCTGGCGGCCCGGTTGCTGCCAATCTTCATCCTGTGATCCGCCAATGCTGGATGCGGAACGTTCATCTCCTCTGGTACCGCCGCTTCCTCCCTGTAATTAATCGCTTGCCGCCTGATGCATCGGCCGTTGCACGCCGTGCAGTGCCAAGGCCGTAGGCAAAGCCGTAATATTGTTCGTGGCAAAAATGGTGTTATTCGCATGTCCTGGTATTGGTTCATGTAACCGGCGGAAATGCTGGCGGCTCTGGCCGCTGGGAAAGGAATATTTTCAGCTCGCGGCTCGGGCCGTGACGGAAAACGCCACCGGCGCGCGGACAATTTCTGAATATTACGCTAGAATTCCGTTCTGGTATTGCGCCTTAAACTGGAAAGGTTAACCATGGCGGAAAAGAAAAAATTGCGGCTCGGACATTCACCGGATCCGGATGATGCATTTATGTTTTACGGCCTGGCTACCGGAAAAATGGATTCCGGTAACTACGAATTCGAGCATATCCTGCAGGATATTCAAACCCTGAATGTTCGGGCAATGAAAGGCGAATTGGAAATTACAGCGATCAGTCTGCATGCGTATCCGTATGTAAAAGACAAATACGCGCTGATGGCCAGCGGTTGCTCGATGGGGGAAGATTATGGCCCCATGCTGGTGTCCAAGAAACCCTTTACCATTGAGGAATTAAAAACCAAACGTATCGCCATTCCCGGCACGCTGACCACGGCGTTTCTAACCATGCAGTTGCTGCTGGGCAAGGGTGTTCATACGGTGGTCAGACCCTTTGATCAGATTCTGGAATACGTTCAGGCCGGCCATGCCGATGTGGGCTTGATTATTCATGAAGGGCAGTTGACCTATCAGAATAATGGGCTGGTCTGCTGCGTGGATCTGGGTAAGTGGTGGAAGGAAAAGACCGGCTTGCCGCTGCCGCTGGGAGTCAATGTTATTCGCCGGGATATGGGCTCTGCGGCTATGCAGGAAGTTACGGGCATTTTGAAGCGCAGCATTGAATTTTCGCTGGCGCACCGGACGGAAGCGGTGCGGCATGCCCTGCAATATGCGCGGGATATGAATGAAAAACTTGCCGATGAATTTGTGGGCATGTATGTCAATCATTGGACGCTGGATTTTGGCCCGGAAGGGCGTAAAGCGGTCAATGCCATTTTAGATGCCGGAGCCAAAGCCCAACTCATTCCGCCATGTACACCGGTGGAATTTGTGGGTTGAGTTTGCGAAGCGGCATTAGCCGTTATAAATGTGATTATGGAAGGATGAATCAATGAGTCAAACCCGTCAAAACAATCCGTTTACCGTAGCGCAACGCTCCGGCAAGCTGACGGTCAGTTCCGGAAGCGCGTGGGAACCTAAAATCGGATACAGCCGCGCGGTAAAAAAGGGCAATATGATTTTTGTCAGCGGCTGCGTGGGCATGGAGCCGGATAAAACCTTTTCACCGGATGTGGGGCAACAGGCGCGGCGATCGCTGGCGATCATCCAGGCGGCGCTGGAAGCGCTGGGGGCCTCGGCTGCCGATGTGGTGATGACCCGCATGTATCTGACCAATATTAAACACTGGGAACAGGTAGCCATGGTGCACGGCGAAATATTCGGCGAAATCCGCCCCGCCACAGTTATGGTGGAAGTCGCCAAACTTATTGATGACGCAGCGCTGATTGAAATTGAAGCCACCGCCATGGTTGGTTGACGCCCGCAGGGGTGTTGGCTTTGTTGGTGTAAACTTTGCTATAGTAATGGCATTGGTTACTCCGATAACCTATACCGGATGTAGTTGTTTGGCCGAGGTATTGTCGTATGTGCGGAATTGTGGCATATGTGGGAAATAAAGATGTTCGGCCAGTACTTGTGGAAGGCTTAAAACGCCTGGAATATCGCGGTTACGACTCGTCCGGTGTATGTATTGGGGGAAAAGACGGCTTTTTCATACGGAAAGCCGCCGGGCGGATCAGCGTTTTGGAATCTATTCTCGATGATGAAAAAGCGATTCCCGCCAGCCATGTCGGCATGGCGCATACCCGCTGGGCCACCCATGGCGCACCAACGGAATGCAACGCGCATCCGCATGTTGATGACAAAAAACAGATTGCCATTGTGCACAATGGGATTATTGAAAATTATTCCGCGATTCGGCAATTTCTGACCGCCAAAGGGCACAGCTTTGTCAGCGATACGGATACCGAATCGCTGGCGGTTTTGATCGGTCATTTTTATGACGGAGATTTAGCCAAAGCGGTGCAGTTGGCTCTGCACGAAATTCGCGGCACCTACGGCCTGGCGGTGATGGCGGCTTCGGAGCCTGATGTGCTGGTGGTGGCCCGGCGCGGATCACCGCTGATCATTGGCGTGGGCAAGGATGAATATATTGTCGCCTCCGACGCCGCCGCCGTGGTCGAGCACACCACGCAGGTCATTTATCTTAATGACAATGAAATGGCGGTTATCACACCCAAAGGCTTCCGCACCATGACCATTGATGATGTTCCAGTGACCAAGGATGTCACCGCGGTTGAGTTTTCGCTGGAGCAAATTGAACTCGGCGGTTATGAACATTTCATGCTCAAGGAAATTTTTGAGCAGCCGGAAGCCATTGCCAATTGCCTGCGTGGTCGCGTGGATCGCCATGAGGGGCGCGTGGTTCTCGGCGGCATCGCCCAATACAGCCGGGATATTGTCCGGGCGCGGCGCATTATTATCACCGCCTGCGGCACGGCATGGCACGCCGGCCTGGTGGGCGAATTTCTGTTTGAGGAACTGGCCAAAATTCCCACCGAAGTGGAATACGCCAGTGAATTCCGTTACCGCAATCCCATTGTTGAAGACGGCACGATTGTCATTGCCATCAGTCAATCCGGCGAAACCGCCGATACCCTGGCCGCTCTGCGCGAAGCCAAGGACCGCGGTGCCTTGAGCCTTGGCGTGGTCAATGTGGTCGGCAGCACGATTGCGCGTGAAACCGATGCCGGTGTATATCTGCACGTGGGGCCGGAAGTGGGCGTGGCCAGTACCAAGGCCTTCTGCGGACAGATTGTCGTTGAAGTCCTCCTGGCATTAAGTATTGCCCGGCGCAAGTACATGTCGCAAAGCGTGCTGCAGGAGTTTTTAACCGCGCTGGATCGCATCCCTGATCAGATGCGGCATATATTGGAACAAAGCGAACTGATCCGGCAGGTGACAACTCAGTACGTGCAACGGGAAAACTGGTTGTTTCTGGGACGGGGGTTCAATTACCCTGTAGCGCTGGAAGGCGCCTTGAAGCTTAAGGAAATAAGCTATATTCATGCGGAAGGTCTGCCCGCCGCGGAAATGAAGCACGGCCCGATCGCATTGATTAATCCCGGCATGCCGGCGGTATTTATCGCCACGCGCGGCAGCCAGTACGAAAAACTTCTGGGCAATATTCAGGAAGTGAAAGCCCGCGGCGGAAAAATTATCGCGGTGGCCAGTGAAGGCGATGACCACATCACCAAAATCGCCGATCATGTCTTTACCGTGCCGGATACCATTGAACCTCTGCAACCTCTGCTGACGGTATTGCCGCTGCAGCTTCTGGCCTATCACGCGGCGCAGGCCCGCGGCTGCAATGTTGATAAACCGAGAAATCTGGCCAAGAGCGTAACTGTGGAATAACAGCCAATTACCCGGCAAGAGCCGATATTTTTTCGGTCAATCGGGATTTTGGCACGCTTGTCATATCGGTAATCCAGCGGACGGCGTCATAGGGAGAGGCGATTTTCGCATCCAATTCAACCTTTGCCGCGCTTAAGCTGCGGCCCGTGAAAAGCGTATACTCCATGCGCCGATGCGTGAGTTGATGCGCCAGCGTGGCCGGATGGCGTTTTAACTTGATGCGCAGGCCCGTCAGCGCGAAGAAGTGTTTGCTGACGCCCGCAGCGGTGGGGCGGACAAGTTCAAATGCCGGAAATTCCCAGAGATGTTCCCACAGCCCGCCCGGCTTTCGCCGTGCCATAAGGCGGCCCTGCGGTGAGCGGATAATGACCGCGGCAACACTGATGCGCGGCGTGGCGGATTTACTTTGCCTGACGGGAAACCGGTGCTGCAGATGTTCGCGCCGGGCAGCGCACAGCGTTGCCAGCGGGCAGCTTTCGCAACGCGGACGCGTTGGCGTACAGACGGTGGCCCCGAGTTCCATCATGGCTTGATTAAAATCACCCGGATTTTTATTTGGAACCAGTGAACCGGCGATTTTCCACAGAAGCTTGCGGGTTTGCGGCCTGGCAATGTCGTGCTGAATCAGCAGCAGGCGTGTGAGCACCCGCATCACATTACCGTCAAGTACCGGCACGGCTTCACGGAAGGCGATGCTGGCAATAGCGCCCGCGGTATAGGGGCCGATACCGGGAAGTTGCAGGATCTGATCATATGTGCATGGAAACACGCTATGATATGTAGATGCGATAAATTGTGCCGCCCGGTGCAGGCTTCTGGCTCTGCGGTAATAACCCAGGCCCGCCCAGAGTTTCAGAACCTCTTCCAGCGGTGCCGCAGCCAGAGAGTCGATATCGGGAAAGTGCTGTAAAAAACGTTGATAATAAGGCTCCACGGTGGCAACCTGCGTCTGCTGGAGCATCACTTCCGACAGCCAGATGGCATACGGATCGCTGGTATTTCGCCATGGCATGGGCCTTTTGCAGCGTTGAAACCAGGGGGCGAGGCGCTTATGGATACTGTTTTTCAAGGCGGATGGAATATCGGCTGGGTCTGATGATTTCATCTGCGGGATTGTACCTGCACGGATGTAATGAGCAACGCTGTGTGCGGCAGCGGACAAATTGGTGATTTCCGATGGGGAATTTTGAGTTATCCACGGGCGTATTTTGGTACACCACAACATCTGGTGGAATTTTTTTTACATAACGCAAGTATTGTGGATACAATGGGTTAGTGATGTGGAAAACCTGTCCGTCAATATTTAGTGAAGAAAATGATTGACACCACAAGATATAGTGTTAAAGTAACCCATGTGAGCCTTATTGAGTTCTTAATAATCGTAAAAGCACGATTTATCAAGGCGAAATGGGGCCGACAATCTCGGTTGAGATGATTCAGGGGCGAAGTTCCTTTCTCTTGAGTTTCAGCCGGGATTGTGATACGCTAACAAAAACCTAACCGCTTCGCGGTTTAATGCAGGCAGGTATCATGGCAATTCTCGCTGACTCGCAGATTGAATCAACCGTCAAGATCGAACCATTTGAACAGTCGATCAAACGCGCTGGAGCCGTAAGCTATGGCGTTTCCAGTTATGGCTACGATGTTCGGGTGGGGGCAAAATTCAAGATTTTTACCAATGTGAATTCCGAAGTAGTCGACCCGAAACATTTTTCGCCCCGAAGCTTTGTTGACGTGGATGCGGGCAAAGAAGGCTACGTCCTGATTCCACCCAACAGCTTTGCATTATGTGAAACCGTGGAATATTTTGAAATTCCACGCGATGTGCTGGCCATTTGTGTCGGCAAAAGCACGTATGCCCGCTGCGGTATTATCGTCAATGTCACGCCGCTGGAACCGGAATGGAAAGGCCGCGTTACCATTGAAATTTCCAATACCACCCCGCTGCCGGCAAAAATTTACGCCAATGAGGGAATCGCTCAGATTATTTTTCTCCGCGGGGAAAAGGTTTGCAATATCAGTTACGCGGATAAACAGGGGAAGTATCAGGATCAACCCGGGCTGACATTGCCTAAAGTTGATTAGCGGAAAAATAAGCGGTTCGGCCTTACGTTGCGCCGACCCGCTTAACAGGCTATGCCGCCGGCCACGGAAAGCCGGGGCTTTCATGGAGTGGCCGGCGACGCCGCAGGATGGGACGTCGCCGGCAAATTTAATCGCACGGAAGCAGGAGTTAAGGCTATGAAAATCAATCGTCGGTTTACCAAGGCGGGCGTGGACATCTACTCCACCGTCAAATTCGAAAAACGCACCAGCAAAATTTCCAATGTTGATGGATCGGTGGTTTTTGAAATGAAGGATGCGGAAATTCCCGCTGACTGGTCGCAGTTGGCGACTGACATCATGGTCAGCAAATATTTCCGCAAGGCCGGCATTCCGCAAACCGACGCTCAGGGCAAGCCGGTGCTGGATGCCAATGGCAAACCGAAGCATGGCCCGGAAACCTCGGTCAAGCAGGTTGTGCATCGTCTGGCCGGCTGCTGGATGCATTGGGGCCAGGAATTCGGCTACTTTAATTCCAAGCAGGACGGTCAGGCCTTTTATGATGAGCTGGCCCACATGCTGCTGACCCAGAAAGCCGCTCCCAATTCGCCGCAATGGTTTAACACCGGTTTGCATTATGCCTATGGCCTTACCGGGCCTTCCCAGGGTCACTGGTATGTCAATCCCAAGACCCACCAGTTGGAGCAGGCTACCGATGCTTATACGCATCCGCAGCCGCATGCCTGCTTTATTCAGAGTGTCAGCGATGATCTGGTTAATGACGGCGGCATTATGGACCTGTGGGTTCGTGAGGCGCGGTTGTTTAAGTACGGCTCCGGCACGGGCAGTAATTTTTCCAAACTGCGTGGTGAAAACGAAGCGCTTTCCGGCGGAGGAAAATCTTCCGGCCTGATGAGCTTTCTGCGTATTGGTGATCGGGCGGCGGGAGCCATTAAATCCGGAGGAACCACGCGCCGGGCCGCCAAAATGGTGTGCCTGGACCTCGATCATCCGGATATCGAAGAATTTGTAAACTGGAAAGTCCGCGAAGAAATCAAAGTTGCCGCGATGGTTGAAGGACTAAAGCACCTGCCTAAAGAGCAGCAGGAATTGGCGAAAAATCTGAAACTGAAACTGGACTATGATTTTAACGGCGAAGCTTATGCCACCGTTTCCGGCCAGAACTCCAATAATTCGGTTCGTGTATCCAATAAATTCATTGATGCGGTGGAAAAAGATGCCGATTGGAACCTCATCCGCCGCACCGATGGAAAAGTCCACAAAACCCTCAAAGCCCGGAAGCTCTGGCAGGAAGTGGCTTTTGCCGCGTGGCGTTGTGCGGACCCCGGTGTGCAATATGATGATACCATCAACCAGTGGCACACCTGCCCGCAAAGCGGCCGCATTAATGCCAGCAATCCCTGCAGCGAATATATGTTTCTCGACAACACCGCGTGCAATCTGGCGTCGATTAACCTCATGAAATTTTTTGACGCCGCATCAGGCAAATTTGACATCGAAGGATTTCAGCACGCCTGCCGCCTCTGGACCATTGTGCTGGAAATATCCGTGCTCATGGCGGCCTATCCGAGTCGGGAAATTGCCCGCTTGAGCTACGAATACCGCACGCTGGGCCTTGGTTACGCCAACATCGGTACCATGTTAATGGTGGCCGGTATCGCCTACGACAGTGCCGCCGCGAGAGCCATCTGCGGTGCCATTACGGCTTTGATGACCGCGGAGTCCTACGCCATTTCCGCGGAAATGGCGCGTGAACACGGAGCTTTCCCCGGTTTTCATCCCAATCGGGAAGACATGCTGCGGGTGATGCGTAATCATCGTGCCGCTGCGTACGCATCCGGCCAATATGAAAGCCTTTCTGTAAAACCCGTGGAAATCGACGCCTCCCAGTTCGGATCGCATTCCACACTTGATCCCGCATTGCTTCAGGCCTGCCGTGAGGCGTGGGATCGGGCTGTTACCCTTGGTGAAAAATATGGTTATCGCAATGCCCAGACCACCGTCATTGCTCCCACCGGAACCATCGGTCTGCTGATGGATTGTGATACCACCGGCGTGGAGCCTGATTTTGCCCTGGTGAAATTCAAGAAACTTGCGGGCGGCGGCTATTTTAAAATTGCCAATCAGTCCATTGAGCCGGCATTGCGGAATTTGGGCTATTCGCCGGCGGAGATTAAAGACATTCTCACGTATGTCATGGGCACATTGACTCTGCGCGGCACCCCGCACATTAATATTGACTCCCTTAAGGCGAAGGGCTTCACGGATGAAGAACTGGCAAAAATAGAGGCATGCCTGCCTTCTGTTTTCGAGCTGGCCTTCGCCTTTTCTCCCTGGTCTCTCGGCGAGGCGGCTTTAACCCGCCTTGGCTTTACCACCCAGCAATGGCAGCAGCCCAATTTTAATCTGCTGCGGGCGCTGGGCTTTACAAAACGGCAGATTCGCGAAGCCAGCGATATCATCTGCGGTTCACAAACCATTGAAGGCGCGGCTCACATTAAGCCCGAGCATCTGCCGGTCTTTGATTGTGCCAATCGCTGCGGCCGCAAAGGTAAGCGCTTTATTCACCATATGGGCCACATCCGCATGATGGCCGCCGCCCAGCCGTTTATCAGCGGTGCCATCAGCAAAACCATCAACCTGCCCAACGAAGTGGGTATCGGTGATATTGAAGAAGCGTATCGGGAAAGCTGGCAGTTGAGCCTCAAAGCCGTGGCCCTGTACCGCGATGGCTCCAAATTAAGTCAGCCCCTGAATTCCACCTCGGATGATGACGCATCCGACGATGCGGATATCGACGCGCTGAAAGTGGAAGCGGCTGCGGCCTGCACCACCTGCGGCGACCCGAGTCCCTCCTTATTGGGTGATGGAACCGTGCCCGCCGGTACGCTTGAAACCGGTTCCAGCGGAGGATCAAAGGTTGTTGAACGCATTGTCGAAAAAGTCGTGCATCGGCCCATGCGCCGCCGCCTGCCGGACACGCGTAACAGCATCACGCATAAATTTGATATCGCCGGCCACGAGGGGTATCTCACCTGCGGTCTGTTTGATGACAACAGCCCCGGGGAAGTGTTCATTACCATGGCCAAGCAGGGCAGCACCGTGGGCGGCCTGATGGATACCATCGCCACGCTGGTGTCCCTGAATCTGCAATATGGCGTTCCGCTGGAGGCCATTGTCCGCAAGTTTGAACACATGCGGTTTGAACCGGCGGGTATGACCACCAATGCGGATATTCCCATTGCCAAAAGTCCCATTGATTATCTGGTGCGCTGGCTGGGCATGCAGTTTATTGCGGGGTATCGTGATGCCAATTCCCCCCGGCGGCAATATGCCAATGCAGCTCATGCTCAAGAAGGACATGCGGCGGTATTGGAACCCGTTGCGGCGGCCGCTGAACCGGCCGCCACGGTGGCCAGAGCCGGTAGCAAAGGCAACGGCAATGGTAATGGTAACGGTAATGGCCACCATAATCGCATGGAAGATGGCTCCGGTGACCTCGCCGCGTCATCTGGGTTGCAGGCGGCAGCCAATCGGGAAACAACCGTCTCCGGCCGTTCTGCGACAACGCGACTGACATCGGATAAAACCGTATCCGCCAGTGCGCTTTCGCAGCAAATGGCCACGTTAATGGGCGATGCGCCGGTTTGTAAGTGCGGCAGCATCACGGTGCGCAATGGCAGTTGCTACAAATGCCTGAATTGCGGTGATTCGCTGGGATGCTCGTGAGAACTGGTGCGCATGCAAGAGCCGTCACAGATTTCTAAATCGCTGCTTCGCGGGTGGCGATTCTGGCTGATGGCGGCGCTGACGGCGGGAATCGCCTGGCGGCTCATTGATTATATTCTGCGTTTTCCGGTATGGGGTGATGAAGCCTCGCTGGGCATGAATATTATCAGTCGCAGTTACCTGCAATTGCTCAAACCGTTAAGCCATACCCAAGTTTGCCCCATTGGCTTTCTCTGGATTTCCAAACTCATGACCACGGTGGCGGGAACCTCCGCGTTTACGCTCCGGTTCTTTTCACTTATCTGTGGTGTAACCGCCGTGCTTATCGCATGGCGGGTTTTTCATCGGGTCGCCGGGCGGCGGGTGGGGGTGATCGCCACTGCCATGCTGGCATGTTCACTGGCCACCGTGCGCTACAGCACAGACTTTAAACCCTATGCCACCGATCTGCTGGTTGCCATGAGCTATGTGGGGATGGGGTTCTGGGCGCTGCGGCGTCCCAAAGATGCCAAACCGCTGATTTGTCTGATATTCTTTACGCCAGTGGCCCTGATTTTTTCATTTCCCGCGATCTTTATGGCCGCCGCGGTGAGTTTGGCACTGTTGCTCCGGCAGATCAAAGAATCCAATAAAACTTGTCGCTGGCTTTTTGTCGCATTCAACATGGTTACTCTGGGTGTTTTCGCGCTATTGTTCTTCGGTTTTATGCGCGGGCAGATGCACCATACCAGAGCCGGTATGGATGTGTATTGGAGAAATGCCTTTCCTCCGCTGAATTGGCATATTTTCGGATGGTTGATCCAGGCCCATGTCTCGAACATGATGAGTTATCCGCTGGGCGGCAAAAAGGGAATCGCATTTCTCATCACTCCTCTGTGCATTGTCGGAGCCTGGCGCTTATGGAGCAAACGCCGGCATGCGGAATGTGTGCTGCTGACAGCGCCCTTTGCGCTGACGTTTCTCGCCGCGCTGATTCGGGCGTACCCTTATGGCACCAGTTCGCGTGTACAACAGCACCTGGTTCCATCCATTATGCTTTTGTCATCCATCGGCGCTGTCACCCTGGCGGCTGTGGCCATGCGCCGCAGTGCTTCACTGACGGCGTGGCGGGCGGTTACCGGCGGTATTGTGGGGGCCATGCTGCTGCTGGTTGCAATATGTATCGGCTTGGATATGCATCATCCATGGGTCGGCCCCGGACCACGAATGGTGCGTAATCTTACCCGCGCCGTGTTTTGCCATGCCGACAAACATACGGAAATTATCGTCCTGAACCATAAGCCCGATTTATTTGCCTCGGAGATCGCCTGGTATTTTCATACGCAGCGCCATGCCTATAAAACGGGTGTTGCTCTTTCTCCGGAAGCAATTCAACCATCATCACGGCGGATATGGGTTATTCTTTTCGGCTATAAGCCGAAGCCTCATTTCAATCAATACGTGCTTTCATCGCTTAAAAATTCTCGTTTCAGCGTGCAGCTTGTTAAGCAACACGACCGGGTCATGCGGGTGGGTTTCAGCAAAAATCCGCCCGTGGTGGTGCAGGCATCCCTGTTTTCGCTTACCCGGCGACATTGATGGCACCTGTGACAGATTTCACCGATTTGCACCGAGGACTATTGCGGCGGGCGTGCCCCACTTCAGCTTGTGGTGGACGGCCATCAATTGCCACCGCCACGGCGCTACGAATTGGCGGTTGCTCCCCGGCACGCCATGGACAGGTTATGAATTCCGATTCACAGAATTCACGGAGACAGCGTTATCAGTATTAACAGTATTGATCAGTATATTCAGTATTGGTCAGTATTGTCAGTACCTGTCCCGTGCAGCGGAAATCATCGCTCATGGGTTCCCAGTGCGCCGGGATTTGCCCCCTCCCGTATCCGCGTTATCCGCTTAGAGAGTTTACCCCGTGCGCGCCGGGGCGGTGCATTCAATAGGACTTCTCAGCGGACTCCAGTTTTGGTTCGAGGCCCCGTTGTTCCGATGCGATTTCCGCTGCCACTACGTTCATTCACACCACCACCGATTACACGGATTAAACGGATAACGCACAGACCATGTACCTTCGACGCCGTTTCCCGAATCCGTGTCATCGGTGATATCCGTGGTCCTCTTCCGTCATCGAATTGATAAGCACGATAAAAAAACCGCCCCGGCGCGCACGGGGTAAACCTCCTGCGCGGATAGCGCGGATGCAGTGCATTGAGCACCGGGCATTTGGCATTGAGCATCTGGAACTTGGAACATGAATCTTCACTTGCCGGACCCGCCTGCCGCTCCAGCGCGCAGGAGACCACAGAACATCTGTCACTCATTATTGGTTGTTGCTCGTTGCTTCCCGGCGCGCCGGGACTCGTTGTTCGTTGCTTCCGGTCCCGCCGGGACTCGTTGCCCCCCCGTATCCGCGTTATCCGCTTAGGGAGTTTACCCCGTGCGCGCCGGGGCGGTCTACCCCGCCACACCAAAAACACACAAACACGCTCGATGAGAAGTCAGGAGCTAGTGCTTAATTGTAATGAATATTGATAGTATGTAAAATGTTGGTCATGGCAAGGAAAGCTAAACCAATTGAATGCGGTGCCGAGGATCGGCAAGTACTGGAACGTTGGTCGCGCAGCCGGAC
>JAJZJL010000198.1 GCA_021810145.1 Planctomycetota bacterium
CGACGGCCCTGTGGGGTTCAGTTATGCGTTGACCGATCCGGCGGGGATGATTAACTTGAGTGTAACGGCTGTGCCGGAACCAGCGACACTGGTGTTACTGTTGCTGGGCATTTCCGCAATCCCGCTGTGTCGGCGGCGGGCGGCAGGTTCGGCCTGCTGCAAGTAACCATGGAATGCTTTATTGCCGTTGAAAGACCGTCGTGCCATGAAAACAAAAAAACTTGTCCGCAGCATATCCGCCGCCAATATTCCGCTTCCGATGGCTCTGCCGACGCACCTTACCAGAAAGCCCGCCGGGCGGATTCTGCTTCTCATGGGGTGGTATTCGATCGCCATTCATCGTGGTGTGGCGCGGTACGCCAAACAGGCTGGATGGGCCTTGGATTCCGCCTCCGTGCGTAATGCCAGCGCCGCTCCGGTTTGGGAACCTGACGGCATTATTGCCATGCTGGGACCCAACGCTGAAATTGCCTCGATGGTGGCATCATTCAAACTTCCAACAGTACACATCGGCTATCAGAAAGTTTTCCCCGCGCCGCGCGTGGCCAATGATAATCAGGCCATCGCCGGGTTGGCGGTGCAGCATTTTGTTGAGCGCGGCTTTCAACATCTGGCATTTTATTTCAAAGGTGTCAGCAAATGCGAACTGGAACGCATGGAATGTTTTCAGGCCGCCTGCCGCAAGGCCGGGCGAACCTTTCATCTTATTGATGCCCGATCCGGATTGCCAAAAGACTGCCCTCCGACCGCCCTGTTTGCGCAACTGCGCAAAAATCTCACCGCGCTGCCCAAGCCGTTGGCGGTTACCGCGGAAAATGATGACCTGGCGGCCGAGGTCATATTTGCCTGTCAGGAAGAACGCCTTCTGGTGCCGGAACAGGTGGCGGTACTGGGTGTGATGAACGATGAACTGCGATGCAATTTTACCACCGTGCCGCTTTCAAGCATTGACGACAATGCCGAGGCAATGGGTTTTACCGCGGCCGAACTGCTGGATCAATTAATGGCCGGCAAAAAAATTCCGAAAGGGCCCGCGCTGGTGCCGCCGATTGGTGTTGTAACGCGGCAGAGCACGGATATTCTGGCCATTGAAAATACCGATGTGGCCATGGCCCTGAAAACCATCTGGACCCGCTACCGCGAGCCCATTAACGTGGAAGAAGTGTCGCATGGGGTGCCAATATCCTATCGGCGGCTGCATGATCTGTTTCAAAAATACGTTGGCAGAAGCATGTCCGAAGAGATTGCTCGCTTGCGTGTGGAGTATGCGGCCCGGCAATTGGCGGACAGTGATAAAAAGATTTATGCCATTGCATTGGAGTCAGGCTTTGCGGATGCCAATCGGATGGTAAAGGTGTTTCGGCGAATCAAGGGCCTCACGCCAGGACAGTTTCGGGCGTTCAGCCGCAGTCGTTCCAGTGGCTGAAGCTGTTCATAATTCAGCTATAACTTGGCAGAAAAAGCTCTTGTAATGCCCGTTTATTCAAGTCATACTGCACTCAGACATATTGATGTGATTCCTCCGCGGGAAACTGCGGAGAATGTCGATCAGGACTGGTGTTCAATGTCAGTCCGACGTTTTAGAAAAAGTTAATAGCCGGCGGGATGGATTCGCGGGCACGGAAGACGGCAAGGTGTCATCCGGATTGATGCGTCATTTTGAACATTTGCACCGGTGCATGATTTCGTCCATTCGGACGAAGGTGCTGGTGAGAGATGAGTTCCTTTTCAGGAGTAGGTCCATGAACATCAAACACGCTCATGTCAAACGGTTGGAGCATACTGCTATACCGGCGTTGATGGCTGCAGCAGCGCTGATTGCGGTGGGGCTTCCGGCTTCGCGCGTCGGAGCGGCGGCTATTAATATTCAGTTTGGAACAAGTTCAGCCAACGGCGGTACCGCAACAGCAAGTTATTCCGGTACGGCCATGGATAGCAGCGATTCCGGTACGGTGTGGAATCAGGATTTCTTTGCGGCGAACACCAGCAGTGGCGGCACGAACTACGGCGGAGCCAGTGGCACCGACTCAAGCCTGGTATATTCAGACGGGTCAACCGCAAGCGGTATAAGTGTGACCGTAAACATCGGCAATCCGAGCTTCTCCACGAGTTCATCCGCCGCGCAGGACAGCACCGTTCCTGCCTACATGCAGGGATATGGCTGGAATTCGCCACAGTATGATTCCAATGCCGCCCAAACCGTTAGCATATCGGGATTGACCAACGGTGCCGGCTACGATATCTATTTATACAGTTCCGGCCCTTATAATGAGGCTGGCACTCTCTTCCAACTGGCGGCCGCCAATACCCCGGCGGGGGCGGGATCCTATATGCTGATCGACCCAAAGGTCAACGGCGCAGATGTCCGTGATCCCAATTTTAATACCAACGCCAGTCCGGGCAGCGGGAACTATGCCGCGTTTTCATCCGGCGCTCCGGTTACCGTGGCGACCCCGACCGCTGATCCCACATCCAACGGTGGGCTGAGCAATTGGGGTGTGTTTCATGCCGTTGCCGCGGGCGGTGCCATCAATATTAGTTACAATGTTCCGAGCTACGATTCGAATACAAACTGGGTATTCCTCAACGCCATGCAAATTCAGCCGGTAGCAGTGAGCACACCTGAGCCTGCCACATGGGCACTTTTGGCGGCGGCAATGGGTGGGATGCTGCTGTTACGCCGGCGGGCGGTGAATATTGCCCGGGATCAGTCATGACCGGGAACGCGGCCGATGCGGCTGGAATTGCGTCTTCAACACGGACCCGGTTTCCGGAGCGCACCAAGATACGGCGTAGACAATGGTAATCTGTTCGCGTTGCCTGCGAGCGGCAGGATTTCGAGTTTTGTGACAAGGAGATATCCTATGCGACGTCGTGGTTTTACACTCATTGAGCTGTTGGTTGTCATCTCGATTATTGCAGTGCTCATAGCACTGCTGTTACCAGCGTTGGCGAGAGCGAA
>JAJZJL010000101.1 GCA_021810145.1 Planctomycetota bacterium
CCAGCCAGATCAGGCCACCGATAAAGGATGTCAGATATACCGTCGCGGACAAATGCACCACCGGATAGCCCAGGAGCATGAGAATTTTGCAGCCGGCCCATACGATCACTTCCAGTGAAAAGAGAATCAGTCCCTGATTGGCGTGATGTCTGACAAACCTGGAGTGCAGTCCGAATACCATGGGAACGACCACCAGCACACCCAGATAGGACAGCAGGGCCATGCCCTTGTTTTTGCGAATATCCTCTTCCTGCTCTGCGGCCGCCTGTTTGAGTGCCTGCGCCGCTTCAACATTGGCCTCCGTCGATGATGTCGGCGGGGTTATGACGTCCGGATCATCCGCCGAAGGTGGAACGCTTTTATTTGCGGGCTTCGGTGGCTGCGGCTTAAGCTCATAATCACTGTTCTCAGTCATGGTATGGTCTCCGGTGCCGAATGTATCATCACCCGATTATACCTTCGGGGCGCTAATTTATCAGATTAATCGCGCCACGCCCTGCTGATGGCGGCGGCTGATCTGCTGTTGCAGGTATTCAAAAACCTTTCGGGCTTGAGGAATCTGATGAATTTCCATCAGGGGCGTGACCTGATCATTGCTGCGAATTTCGATGGTTCCTATTCCAAGCAGCCGCTGAATAAACCCCTGCCGCAATTGAATATCCAATACACTGCTGATGGAAATCCAGTCGATTTGCCGGGTAAATATACCGCTTTGTGTTTCCACCCGATCGGCATTTATCCGGCATCGGCTGTTACGGGAATTCAGGTAAATCAAAAATGCGGCAAACACATCCACGGTCAGCACAATCGCAAAAATAATTCCGGCATACGCGCGCAACGGCGGCAATTTATAAGCGCCTGCCGCAAGGGCCAGAACGACGGTGCATGTCAAATAGCGGAAAAAATTGTCCCACTGCGAGGCCGCAACATCAAAAACAGGATTGGAAATAGGCTGCTGGGCTTGATCCCCCGGCGGCGAGGTGTTGGGATGGATCGCGGTTTCCGGTGTGGCTGGTGGATCCACAAATTCACCGCAGTACCGGCATTTGCGGGCGACCGCCAGAATGGTTTCGCCACATGCTGGGCATGCGCGTACTGATGTTGTATCTGATGTGGCCGGTGCGATGGCGGGGGCAACCGGCGCGGCGACGGGCGTTGCCGCTACAGGAATCAGCGTGCGGCTGCATAAGGGGCAGATCAGATGGCGTCCCAGCCGTTGGGCTGGAATTTCCAGCTCATGCCCGCAGACGCAACGTGCCTGATATAGTTGTGAAGGTGTATCCATGGCCGATGCCCCAATTTCCATCCATACTTGCCATTACTTCAACAGTGCCGCATCCAGCAGGTCCACTCGGCCCCGCACGCCGAACGCATTGATTCCTTTAACGATAAATGTCAGAATTTTTACATGTTGTACCGGAAGTAAAACGGGGTGCAAAATGTCTCCAGTTTTCAGTAAACCGGAGGTGTAAATGGTTTTGCCGTCCGCCTGCACGCTAACCGTTCCGGATCCCCAGGAACGTGAGGATTGATCCATTGCGGGAATAAATGTCAGCTTGGTGTATTGGTTGTCCAGATTGTAAACAATCCGTGCCGCAGTGTGTGTGCCCAGGCCATGGTTGAATATTCTGCCATTGGCGCGCAGTGCCTGCCCGAGGCAATTGCGATTTTTCCGCAATCGCCACGGTGTTCCGATATACGGCACCTGAATATAGCGTTGCGGAATAATATCTGTAAGCCAGGTGATATTTCCACCCAGAATGTCAATTCGGTGTATCAAGTTAACATCGCAGGTGATGGGGCGCAAGGCGGGTACCGCAAGCACCAGCGTTTTTCCGCGCCACGTTACCGCAGTGGCCGTTACGATCGTTCCGCCATAGCAGGTCAGACGAATATGCGAACCATGGAAAACCGGCGGCGCAAGGGTCTGCGCCAGGTTGATGCCTTCCATCCGGGCCAGAGGGATGGTGATTGTTCCCAGAGTGCTTTGCCATTGAACCGCCTGCGGCAAAAATCGCAGCATGGCTCCGGAGAGTTTGTCTCCGTTAATGAACTGAACATGGTCATGCGCGATGCCCGTGAGAATCGGAGCGTTGCGTATGCGGGATAAACCGGCAACATCATCCAGCGGTACGGTTATGTTCCCGAATATCAACGAATGGAATGCGAGCTTTCCGCCGTGGGACCCCATGGGCGTTCCAGATAGAACATCACCGGTACGAAGTCGCAGCCACCAGGCAACCGGGGTGGAATTGGTCGCCGATGTACTACCGTTGTCGCGCTGCAGGCTTAAAAGTTCGCGGGTGGTCAATGGTATGGTTTTCTGTTGTGTACGCAGGGTGATGCGACCCGACGCGGTCCAGGCTGCAACGTGCGCTGCGGCGATGGTTTTAATGCGGCCGCCTGGCGTCAAGGCGGCCAATCGCACCCGCCAGTGCGCTGCGCCAGCGCCGGGGGCGGTACGATTCTGCGCCCGCAGCATCAGGGGGGTAATGCCAATCAGAGCCGCAGCCGCCAGCGGCAGGAAAGCATGCAGAAAAGTTGCACGAAAATTCAAAGTTTCCTCCATGTTATTTCTGCAATATCGGCAAATACCGATCGGGAATCTGGAGAATAATTAAGGCCATGGCCGTGGCGTAACTCTGACCGGCTCCGCCGGTCCAGTTTCCGGTGGTCTGCTGTCGCTTGATCAGGTCACTGCTGACGGCGGGCCACCATTTCGCCCAATATTTTCCACCGGCAAGAAACATGGCCTGTGTGCCATAATAGTTGCCGTAGAAATAATTTCCCTGATTATTTTGCGGCGTTCCCGGCAGGCACTGCAAGAGGTAATGTACACCGTTGCCGATGGCGGCACCTCGATAAATGCCGGCATAAAGCAACGCCGCCACGCCTGCCGCCGAACGCGGAAATGCGGATCCTCCCATATTGAGCATGTAGCTGAATCCACCGTCCGCGTTTTGCAGCCGATGAACAAACCCGATGGCCTTGGTGATGACACGTTTAGGAACGGCAATTCCGGCCTCCCGCGCTGCCCGCAAGGCCATAACCTGGCAAATCGTTACTGAAATATCGGCATCCATCGGGACAGGTTGATACCGCCAGCCACCTTGGGCGTTTTGTGCGTTGATAATCAGACGAATGGCCCGCTGCAGTTTTTCGTGCAGATCGGAAGCGTGTGATTCACCATAAATCTCGGCTAAAAAAAGCGTTGCGAATCCCTGCGAATACATCGGATCGGCATCATTAGGACCTGCGATCAGTCCGGATCGCTGGCAATGGTTGAGTACATAGCGCAAGGCACGGGAAACATTCTTGGCATATTGTCCCTGTCCGGGCAAATTACCGCCGGCCACAAATGCTAATCCGCCCAAAGCGGTAATGGCGGTCGTACCGGAATCAAATGAACCGTTGGCATTCTGCCGGGCTGCCAGCCACTTTAAGCCGTTCCGCACGGTATGCCGGACCTGTGGCGTAATTTCATCCCGCAGCGGGCTGGTCTGGCCGGCAACAAAATTTGATGGCGAATCAGCCGCGATGGCGGTTACAGGCCGATAAACACATGCGGCGATTGCGAGCGTCCAGACGGTCACTATGCCCAGGAACTTCAGAAAAGGCCGGCGTTGACGCGGCCACCCGGCCACGGTTGGGTTGAAAAGTCCGGCTGAACGGCCGTTGAGCATCAGAGATGTCGGGAAAGATGTCTCGTTGCGAACTTGATTCATGCCATTACGCTCCGGAACCTGCACGGCAATTCATAATGATATTCTACTCTGGTTGACGCTTGGCGTATAATCACCAAACTAATTGTTTCGACCTGTTGTGCCTCTGTGGCGGCAAGGCGGATCGAATTGTGCGAAGGAGGCAGTATGCCCGCAAGCGATAAATTCTGCATCGGGATTATGCAGATGCGATGCAAAAAAGATCCCATCGAAAATAGAGATCGTGCCGAGCAGCAGATTCGTGAAGCTGCGAGAAAAGGGGCTAACGTCATTTGCACGCAGGAGCTTTTCTGTTCAGAATATTTCTGCCAGAGCGAATCTACGGACCTCTTTGATCTCGCTGAATCCATTCCCGGCCCCAGCACCGACCGGTTCAGTAAATTGGCGGCGGAACTTCGGGTGGTACTGGTGATTTCTCTTTTTGAACGCCGCACGGCGGGTTTGTACCATAATACCGCGGCGGTGATAGATTCTGATGGTAAACTTCTGGGAATCTATCGGAAAATGCACATTCCGGATGATCCGTTGTTTTTTGAAAAATATTATTTCACGCCCGGCGATCTGGGATTCAAGGCGTTTCAGACGCGCTTTGGACGTATTGGTGTGCTGATATGCTGGGATCAATGGTTTCCGGAAGCTGCCAGGCTTACCGCCATGCAGGATGTCAACGTGCTGTTTTATCCCACCGCGATCGGATGGCATCCGGCGGAAAAAGCCGAATTTGGCGCTGCGCAGGTGGATGCCTGGCAAACCATTCAGCGATCGCACGCCATTGCCAACGGCGTATATGTGGCATCGCCCAATCGGGTCGGACATGAAGGCGCGAAAGACGGTGGTCTGGAATTTTTTGGCAGTTCCATTATCTGCGATCCGTTTGGCCGTTATTTACAGCGCGGTTCGGTGGATAAAGAAGAGATTCTCATTGCTGAAGTTGATCCCAATCTTCAGGAAACCGTTCGCCGCAACTGGCCGTTTTTCCGGGATCGCCGCGTGGACGCATACGGCGATATAACCCGGCGATTCTCCTGATCATCCATAAGTTGTGGTGGAAGTATTTACAACGGAACCGTTCATGACCGATTCAAAAAAGACGAATAACCCATTCAGCGAATCATCCGCGGAGCTTACGCCGCGGCAGCGGGGCTACCACATGCCCGCCGAGTGGGAGCCGCACGCTGCCACTTGGTTGGCCTGGCCGCATAACCAGGAAGATTGGCCGGGAAAATTTGAGCCGATTCCCTGGATCATCGCGGATATTATCCGGCATATCGCATCGGCGGAGAAAGTTGAACTGATTGTGGAATCAGCCGGCCGCATACCGGTGATACGGGATATTCTTGATAAATCAGCCGTCAAATTATCCGCCGTTCGATTTCATGCGTTGAAAACCGATCGTATCTGGACTCGCGATTCGGGTCCGATTTTCGTAAAAAAAGCCGGTGCGGAAAAAGGTGGCATCATCGCTTCGGGGTGGCGGTTTAACGCCTGGGCCAAGTATGACAATTATCACCGTGATGCGCTGGTGCCAACGTACGCGGCCAAAGTCCTCGGCGTGCCGATCCACCATCCAACCGCAACTCGCACAGACGGCAAAAGCGTTCGTCTTGTTCTGGAGGGCGGCAGTATTGATGTTAATGGCGCGGGGTGTCTGCTGACCACCGAGGAGTGCCTGCTTTCCAAAGTGCAATGCCGCAATCCGGGCATATCCCGGCTGGTACTGGAGCAAAAACTTTGCGACAACCTGGGGGTGGAGAAAATCCTGTGGCTCCATAGTGGAATTGTTGGCGATGATACGCATGGCCATATTGACGATACCGCCCGCTTTGTGCGCTCAACGGCAATCGCGGCGTGCGTGGAACCCAACAGTCGCGATGCCAATCATCGACGGCTGAAGGAAAATATCCGCCGCCTGAAGTCCATGCGCGATGTCAGCGGGCGGAGCTTTGACATCATCGAATTGCCATTGCCCAAGCCGGTCTGTTTTGAAAAGCAGCGTTTGCCGGCGAGCTATGCCAATTTTTATATCTGCAATGCCGGCGTGATGGTTCCCGTATTTAACGATCCCGCGGATGTGCAGTCCCTGAAAATTCTGGAACAATGTTTTCCCGATCGGCGTATAATCCCGGTATATTGCCGGGATCTGGTCTGGGGGCTTGGTACGCTGCATTGTATGACGCAGCAACAACCGCGATAATGCTGAACATTGATGTTTGTTGTAATGATGGCTGGTCGAGCATTTTGGAGTATACATGCGAATACTGGTAACCGGTGGAGCGGGATTTATTGGCTCAAATCTGGCGAAGTATTTAATTTCGCACGGGCATAATGTTGTGGTGCTCGATGATTTTTCTTCAGGAGATTTCAGAAACCTTGTCAAATTCACCGGCGAAGTCTGCACCGACCGGTGCGAAAATCCGCCGGCCGGACGTTTTGACGTCATTTTCCATGAAGCGTCGATCACCGATACCACCGTTACCGATCAATGGAAAATGATGGAGAATAATCTTGAGCGATTCCGGACCGTTTTATCATGGGCGACGATATGGAAGGCTCGCGTCGTATGGGCTTCCTCGGCCGCGACGTATGGCAATCGCCCCGCTCCGATGCGCGAAACCGATGAGCCGTCGCCGTTGAATGTCTATGGCTATTCGAAACTGGCCATGGAGCGTCTGGCGGCCCGGTGGCATGCGGATTCGCATCTGCCGATTGTTGGTTTACGTTATTTCAATGTCTACGGACCCGGGGAAGCGCATAAGGGCAAATTCGCGTCGATGATCTACCAATTGGCGCAGCAGATGAAAGCCGGCAAGCGCCCGAGGATTTTTCATGACGGCAATCAACGGCGGGATTTCGTATGGATTGATGATGTCATTCAAGCCAATGTCAAAGCGCTGGATGCCGAAGGGTGTCACGTATTGAATGTCGGCAGCGGGGTGTCGGAGTCATTCAATGTGATTATTGCGGAATTGAACCGGGTTATGCACACGAATCTGCAGCCGGAATATATTGATAATCCCTACAGCTTCTTTCAGAATCACACGGAGGCTGATATTACCGCGGCGCGAACCATTCTGGGCTACAGTCCCAAAGTCGGATTGGTGGAGGGTGTGCGAAATTATTACGGTTCGGGAGCGATGTGATGAATTTCAGATCAGCCATGGCGGCAGTGCTGTCCACCATTCTGCTGCTTACGCTGGCGGGGTGTCGAAATCCGCCACCCTCCAGGGCCATGAACAGTAATGCCCCGGCCCTGCGGGGAATAAAATCATGGGTGGCCGCCGGGGCCGGGCCTTATGATGGAAAATTGATCGGTACGCTGGAATATGACAATCAATCGATCCCGGTCGTCGGGCGGCTTGATTTGATCAATGCCTACCGATTTACGTTGGCGTTGCAGACGGTTGATGGAAAATGTGCGTTCGTTCTGCATCGCAATTGGGCGGGCACGCACTTCCTGCGATCGCCTTCCGACTCCTATCGGGCTTTGGCGCGGGCAATCGGAGAGGAAATATCTCTGGCTTTTCGGCGTCCGGAGGGACCTTGGCGTGCGGTTGTGACCGCTTCCACAGACGTTGTGCGTTACAAAAATGCCAATGACAGTAAATTCGATTGGCGGCTTACTTCCGGACCGAATCATTTGCTTCTTACGCAACTGCTGGTTAAAAGACCAGCGGGTTCCCGATTTATTTTTACATTCATTGATGACGCGGCGGGAGTGCCGGCCGGCATGACCATGTCTGACAGTTCTCCGCAGTGCACGTTGCAACTGCAGTTGACGGATCGCAACCAGGTGACCGCAATGGCGCATCTTCCATAAATATCAGCAAGTTAACGGAAGTATTGATGAACATGAACATGGCCGGTGAAGTTCTGACGCGGCACCCCTTTGTGACGGGTGGGCTGGGACTTTGTGCCGCCGGCGCTGCAGCCATCTGGTACAGCGTTCTATACTCCGGAAGTCATATCGTGGCACCGGTCATTAAAACCATTGAGCGTAACGATGCGGTGGCATTAACCTTCGATGACGGCCCGACGCCGGGGTATACCGATCGTGTGCTGGATATATTGCGGCAGCACAATTGTCATGCGAGTTTTTTTCTCATTGGCACTCAAGTTCGGCAGTATCCGGAACTGGTGCGGCGAATAACCGCGGAAGGGCATGCCATCGGCAATCATACCTGGGATCACGACCACCATGGTGTATGGCACGGGGAATCCTACTGGCTGGATCAGTTGCAGCGAACCAGCGCGGCATTGGCGGATATCACCGGGCGGGCACCGGCGTTGTTCCGCGCGCCGATGGGATTTAAAACGCCGCCTCAGGCACGGGCCGTGCGAAAGGGTTCCATGCGGTACATCGCCTGGCGGGTGCGGGCCTGGGATACGCTGAATATATCGTCACGCACCATTTGCCGGATCGTGACATCACAACTGCGGCCGGGTGATATCGTGACGATGCATGATGGTCTGGAGCCGGCCCGCAAAATGTGTTCGCAGGAAGCAACGGTTCAGGCGTTGCCGGAGATTCTGAGAATTCTGAAACAGCGCAATCTCACGTCGATTAATCTGGACAAGGCTCTGCCGGGCGGGGCCTACCAATAGCCTTGCCGACCGGTCTGTTTATGCCGGTTGCGGATCAGTGCGAGCTTTCTCCGCGGGCCGTTCCCACATCGCAAGACATCGCGGGCATATCGCTCTGTACCGGTGGCATTATTGCATTCGCTGAAGCGCAAAATCGCGGGCTGTTTCCATCGCTTTTTCAATCTGGTGCGCATCTTTACCGCCGGCCATGGCCATCTGTGGCCGACCGCCACCGGTTCCGCCAACAACCGGGGCAACGGTTTTCACCCAGTCACCGGCGCTGATTTTGTTGATCAGCGAATCGCTGACGGCTGCAACAAAATTAACCTTTGGAGGCAGCAGATTGCCTTGTTTGTCCGTCTCGGTAATGGTGGAGGCCAACAGCATGGCAATCGCGGCGGGATGAAGTTTTTTCTTCACCGCGTCCACCGTGGCTCGCAAAGTCGGGATATCCGCATCGGAAATTTGCCCCACAATGAGCTTGCTGTCACCGAAATTTTGGACCTGGTCCAGCAGCATGGCGATGGTGCCGTTCATATCGGAACTGTTTTGTGACAGCGACTGTCTTTTTTGCTGTTGTTTGATGCGTTCCTGAACCTGCGCCGCGGCGTGAAGCGCGCGGCGGCGGGTAAGAAGAGGCAGCGTTGTGTCACGGCTGGCCTGTTGCAGGGAATTCGCCAGTGCGATCTGTTCGTCCTGTTTGCCGTCTTTACTTGAGGTGATAAGTGCCTCAATGGCCGCGGCATTTCGCCGGGCGGCCTGTGCGGCGGCCCCGGTAACCGCAACCAGCCGGCGCACACCCTTGCTGACGGATTCCTCCGCGATAATGGCAAATTCCTCCGCTTCCTCCGTGCTGGCCAGATGTGTTCCGCCACAAAATTCAATCGAATATTTCCGCCAGTCTGGATTTTCAGGATTCGCCAGTAAATCCGAAACGGGAACACCAACTGAAACCACTCGCACCATGGCCGGATATTTTTCACCAAACACCGCCCGCAGCGAATAGATTTGTCTTGCCTGTTCCAGCGGTGCCACTTGTGTGTAAACCGGGAGCTTTCTGTCAATCGCCGTCCGCACCAGAAATTCCACCTTTTCCAGTTCATGATCTTCCATGGATTTTGGCTGCAGGAAATCGAAACGCAGTTTTTCCCCGTCCACCAGCGAGCCTTTCTGTTCGACATGATCGCCGAGGGTTTCGCGCAGGGCCCAATTCGCCAGATGGGTTGCCGTATGATTTTTTTCAATGCGCTTGCGAGCGCTGAAAACCGCGGCGCTGCCGGAGTCTCCGCGCTGCAGCTTGCCATTTTTCAAGTGGCCAACATGCAGCACATATCCGCCAAGTTGCCGCGCGGCTTCCACAATGAACGTGGCGCCCGTGTCGGTTTTTATTTCGCCCTGATCCCCGATCTGTCCGCCCATTTCCGCATAAAAGTTCGTTTTATCAAGAATCAATGCCACCGTTCCGGATTCATTGGCTGCAATGGATTCCTGCAGGCGATGTCCATCCCAAATCGCGGCTATGTGCGTGCGCAGGGGCTTATGTTCATATTTGGCATGGTCATCGGTTGGTTTAACGCGAAGATGCGGCAGTTCGGCCAGAACTTCCGGCGGCATGTCCGCAAGGCTGTGTTGAGTGGCTTTTCCTCCGGCGCGGGCCTTTTCCCGGGCCTGCTCCATCAACAGTTCATAGCCATGAATATCCACGCCCATGTTTTGTTCCCGCGCCATGATCTGCGTGAGATCAATGGGGAACCCGAAGGTGTCGTGCAGTTTGAAGGCGTTGTGCGCCGAGATAATCGTTCGTTGGCGCTTTTCGGCGCGGGCTTCTTCGGCGGCAATCTGGAAAAGCTCCAACCCGCGATCCAATGTGCGGCTGAAACTCCGCTCTTCCTCTTCAATGATTCCGGCCACACCGGCGGGATTCTTATTCAGTTCCGGAAACGCGTCGCTCATGGTGCTGACAATCACCGGCACGAGTTGATGCAGAAACGGTTCGCGCAGTTCCAGATACTGCCGCCCGAAGCGTACGGCGCGGCGCAGAATGCGCCGAAGCACATAACCTCTGCCGTCATTTCCTGGAACCGCACCATCGGTCAGCGCAAAGGTCAGGCAGCGAATATGATCCGCAATTACGCGGAAGGCAATATCGCGTGCCAGCGCCGGATTCTTCGATTCTTCACCGGACCCTTGATCCAGTTCTGGAAATGCGCCGGTGTACCGCTTCCCGCAAAGTTCACCAATGGCTGTGAAAAGCGGAGCAAACAGGTCCGTTGCGTAGTTGTCCTGTTTATCCTGCAAGACCTGACAGATTCGTTCCAGTCCCATGCCCGTATCCACATGCTGCGCCGGCAGGGCGGTAAGCTTGCGATCAGCACCGCGGTTGTATTGAATAAATACCAGATTCCATATTTCCATTACCCGCGGGTCGGTTCCGTTGACCTGCGGGCCACCGGTCATATCCGGCGTGCGATCGATAAATATTTCGGTGCACGGTCCGCATGGACCTGTCTCGCCCATTTCCCAGAAGTTTTCATCCACAAAGCGGTGGATATGATTATCGGGCAAGCCGGCGATCTGCTTCCACAGCCGTGCCGCTTCATCGTCCGCCGGAACATTATCCCCGGGATTGCCCGCATATACCGTGACATGCAATCGCAATGGATTAATCTGCCAGACTTCCGTTAGCAGCTTCCAGGCCATTTCAATGGCCCCGGCCTTGAAATAGTCGCCGAAACTCCAGTTGCCGAGCATTTCAAAGAAGGTGTGATGGCGGCGCGACCGGCCGACGTCATCGAGATCATTGTGTTTGCCACCGGCGCGAATGCACTTCTGGGTGTTGGCCGCACGTTTCCACGGAGCCGTTGACGTACCAAGAAAATAAGGCTTGAACTGATTCATCCCCGCGTTGGTAAACAGCAATGTTGGATCATCATGCGGTACCACCGGACTCGACGGCACAAACATGTGCCCATTTTGTCGGGTGAAGAAATCGATAAACTGCTTGCGTATCTCACGCGATGTCATGCGCGTAACTCCTGCTGACCAAACTCGAACGGGGCATTGTAACAGGACCGGCCGATTTATGCTTCCCGCCGCCGAATGGCCCGGAGCAAAATCGTTCGCTCAGGCAATCGGAGCACGGGCCATAACCATCTGAATGATCGCGTCCGGCTCGCTCATTCGGCCAACGCCTATCGTGCGACAGGCCTGCCATCCGGATTCCGGGCCGATCATGGCGACATTGCGAGACCGCAGCAGCGCAACATTCGCCTGAACCGCCGGATTATTCCACATCTGTTCATTCATCGCGGGAGCCAAAAGCAGCTTTTCCGGTTCCGCCGCCAGCAGCAATGTGCTGACCAGATCATCGGCCAGACCATGTGCAATTTTTCCGATCATATTGGCCGTCGTCGGCGCAACAAGAATCAATCCCGCCTTTTGCGCCAGTTGAATGTGCTGCGGGTCCTGACTATTGGGATTATCCCATAAATCGGTGTGAACCGGGCGGCCGGAAAGCGCTTCAAACGTCAGAGCACCGACGAATTTGAGCGATTCCGCGGTCATGGCCACATCGACGTGGTACTGGTGCTGTGCCAGTTGGCTGACAACATGGCACACTTTGTAGGCGGCTATTCCTCCACACACACACACCAGAATGCTTTGCCGCGCGGTTGTCATACCCGGTTTCCAATTCCCTCATGGTTTCATATCCCGCATCATCGCCCGATGATGCGGGATATACTGGTTATTTGCGTCCCAGTGCCTCAGCCGGCTTGGTGATATTGGTTTTCTCGAAATCAATGCTGACTTTACCCTGCAATATCTCGTCCAGAACCACTTCCATATCGCTGCGGCCATTGCGCTCCACCAGCGGTCTCTGGCCTTCAATGAGTTCGGCCAGACGGTGCTGCACCAAAGCGCAAAGTTTAAATCGGCCACCGAGCTTATGCACAATTTCATCGCTCTTAATTGCTTCGATCATTGGGGATACTCCTGATTATATTCCAAGGGGCCATTATGCCCGGATGATTTTCAATTTCCGGTTCACGACTCATGCATGAACCGGCATAATATTTCCCGGATCAACCTTGGATGGATTTCACAAAGCTGATTAATTCAGCAATGGTTTGATCCAGCACCCGATTGACCACTTTAATCCGGTACGCACCGGACTCTTCAGCCATGGTAATTTCCTTCTTGGCTTGCCGGATGCGATTTTCAATCACCTCTGGTTCATCGCGTCCACGTTCACGGAGCCGGCGGATCAATTCCTCTTCGCTGGGAGGTAATATAAAAACGCCAACCGCTTCCGGAAACATTCTGGCGATCTGTACGCCGCCCTGAATGTCGATTTCCAGCAACACCGTTCGGCCGTTCGCCAAGGCATCCAGTACGGGTTGCTTAAGCGTACCGTACCAATGCCCAAACACCTTAGCATATTCAAGAAACTCATTATTTGCAATGCGCTGCTTGAATTCATTCTCATTTACGAAAATGTATTGCTTGCCCCATTGATCCTGCGGCTTGCCCTGCCGCGTGGTTGCGGATAGCGCAAATTGCGCGGGAATATCCTTGGCCAAGCGGTTGCATACGGTGGATTTCCCCACACCGGATGGGCCTGACACAAAAAGAAGCAAGCCATGTTTGCGGTTTTCCATTGATTAAAATCCATGCCTGGGTGAGTATTCAAGCTGTTCACCAAGCCGCAGGAACGCCGTCCGCGGCTCTATTCCACGTTCTGCACCTGCTCCTTGATGCGATCAATAATGCCCTTAATCTGCATGGAGAGTTTTGCAATCTGCCCGTCGCTGGCTTTGCTGCCAATGGTATTGGCCTCCCTGAGCATCTCCTGGGCGATAAATTCCAGCGTGCGACCTACCTGATTTTCCTTTTCCGCCAAAGCCGTAAAATGTTCAAGATGGCCGGAAAGACGGGAAATTTCTTCGCTGATATCCGCCCGCTCGGAAAACAGAGCCACCTCCCTTAAAAGATCCGCATCGGAAAGTGATAACTTCGCATCACCCACGAGTTGCATCACCCGTGCCCGCAATCTCTGATGGTATTGCTGCGCGATCTGCGGAGCCTGCTGGCGAATGCTTTCCAGTGCCTTGGATATTTCATCAAGGTGTGATTTCAAATCTTTCCACAGCGCTTCGCCTTCCCGCTTGCGCATTTGAACCACTTGCGTCAGAGCATCCGCGGTCAGGCGACCAATGGCATCGCGCCGATGCTGATGTTCCGGTTCAGCCAGTCCGCGGTTGGGTGATTCGCATACTCCCGGTAACAGCAGCAACTGCGTTAGATCAATGTTCATCGGCGCCGCCGCCGAATCCTTGGCCCAGCGTGCCAGATCCTGCATTTCTTTGAGGTAATATTGTGCCGCTTCGCGATTAACCGGAGCGGCTGTTCCCGATGGTAATACCACCGTCACCGTAACGTTAATCGAACCGCGGCAAAGCTGTTGACGCACCAGTTTGTCTATATCCGCTTCACATTCCGCGAGTTCATCCGGCACGCGAATGGAGGCTTTCAGAAAGCGGTTATTAACCGAACGAATCTCCACCTGGCAGAAAAAATTCTCTTCTTCCAGACTCGCTCTGCCATAACCGGTCATGCTGATGATCATCTAAACTCCGAACCTGATCACGGATGCGTTGCCGGGGTTTTAGCCGGTGCTTTGGCCGGCGTGCTGCCGCCAGGGGCGGCCTTGGCCGGCGTTACAGCCTTCGCAGGCGTGGGCGTGGCCTTGGTATTGGATGTCGCCGGTGCAGTCGCCGCGGCACCGGTCGTTCCGGATTGCGTCGTCGCGGCCGGACGTGATGTGGCAACGGCGGGCTTTCCCTGTACCATCCAGTTCAAACCGATTGCCAGAAACATAAACAGCACGAATAAAATCACGGTAATCGTGGTAAATACATCGCCGGTTTTTGTGCCGAAGGCCGAACCTCCGCCGCCGGCACCAAACGCACCGATCAGGCCACCGCCGCGCCCACGCTGCAGCAGTATCACAAATATCATCACTATTCCGAGAAGTACCAGCAATATCGAAAAGAATGTTGTCATACGTTGTTGTGTCCTTGAGCCGTCGGCTCGGTTACCTGTCTTAAATTAATGCTTCGGTTGTCCGGCAATGGCCGCCTGGACAATGCCAATAAATTCATCCGCCATCAGGCTGGCACCGCCGATTAGCAGGCCATCAATATCCACCTGCGCAAGCAGATCTGCCGCATTGGCCTTTTTTGCCGATCCACCATACTGAATGCGGATGTTCTGGGCGGTTTCCTGGCCATATTTTTCAACCAGTTTGGTCCGGATAAACGCATGCACTTCCTGGGCTTGAGCCGGTGTGGCGGTAAGCCCGGTTCCAATGGCCCACACCGGTTCATAGGCAATCACCAGGTGGCCTGATTCAGCACTGGCAGCCGCCACATGCGCCAGACCCGCATCAAGCTGACGTCCCACGACTTCAACGGTCTTAAAATGCTGGCGTTGCTCAAGCGTTTCTCCCACGCATAAAATCAGCCCCAGCCCCTCGGTTACAATGGCGTGCGCTTTCTTGCCGACGATTTCGTCGGTTTCGCCCAGAATATGCCGCCGTTCGCTATGCCCGGCCAGCACATATTTAACGCCCATGTCCCGCAGCATCCCGACACTGACTTCGCCGGTGAAGGCTCCCTTTTTTTCAAAATAGACGTTCTGCGCGCCGAGTTGCACGTTTGAGCCAATGACATGTTTAACCGCCTCCAGATGCACCAGCGTCGGTATAACACTGACTTCCACCGGGCACGGAGATGGCAGCTTGGCGATGATCTGAGTGGCTAAATCCACGCTTTCAGCGCGATCCAGATTCATTTTCCAATTGCCGGCAATTAAATATTTCCGCATGGGTGGTTATTCTCCATTCAAGGAACCAAGTTTTCCGGCCCGTTGCCTGCCACCGCGCGGTGGAGCTTTGGCACCGGTTTTAAACCGTTACATGCCCCAAAGTCGGTAGTGTGGACGGGGCGGAAAATTCTCTTCCCAGAACGCCGGCAATCTTTTTCAGCGTTACCATCAAATCCGCAAATGCTTCAGGAAGCAGCGCCTGCGGTCCGTCGCACATGGCCTTGGCCGGGTTGTCATGCACTTCCACCATAATACCATCGGCACCCGCCGCGATGCCGGCCTGCGCCAGGGCTGGAACAAATTCCCGCACTCCGCTGGCATGGCTGGGATCCACAATCACCGGTAAATGGCTGTTGGCTTTTACCACAGGTATGGCGGAAATGTCCAGTGTGAATCGCAGCGCGGTTTCAAATGTTTTAATTCCCCGCTCACACAGGATTACCTGCCGATTGCCCTGGCTCAGCACATATTCCGCGCTCATAAGCCATTCCTGAATTGAACCGGCCATGCCGCGCTTCAGCAGCACGGGCTTGCGGGTTTTGCCGACTTCAAACAGTAGATTAAAGTTCTGCATATTCCGTGCGCCGATTTGAAATACATCGGTGTATTTTTCGATAATTGCGACATGCCGGGTATCCATGACTTCGGTAATGATGGGCATGCCATTTTCCCGGCCCGCGTCGCGCAGCCACTTTAAGGCATCTTCCCCGTGGCCCTGAAAACTATAGGGACTCGTTCGCGGTTTATAAGCGCCACCCCGAAGAACCGCGGCACCGGAAGCACGTATGAACCGCGCGATGTTATGAACCATTTCTTCATTCTCGCAGGCACATGGGCCGGCTATCGAAACGCAATGGCCGCCGCCAACCTTGACCGTTCCGCCGCCGGGACATGGAATTTCTACGATCGAATCCGCTTTATGAAATTCCCGGCTCGCAAGTTTGTATGGCCGCATGATTGGCAGAACCTGTTCGACGCCATTAATGGCCATCAGGTGTTCTTTATCTACCTTGACTTCTTCACCCACAACCCCAATAACGGTGCGATATTGCCCTTTGGACAAATGTGCCTGAAGACCCAAAGCCTCAATTTGTGAGACAATATTGTTCACAAGGGCGTCATCCGCCCCCGGCTTAAGAATGACAATCATGCAGTAAATTCCAATGCGTTACATAACCAGCGACCCATGCCGCAAAAATTCAAGCCCTTTATTATCTGCGTTCAGCGAAAAAATTCCAGTAATCGCAAAGATGAATAATTGGCCCAGGCCGGTAACGTCCTGCGCCGACCATGTGCGGCAGGTATCTGGTGTGGCGAGCCGGAAAGGAGTTTTGGGCGCAACGGAGTGGACCACGGATTCAACGGATGACGCGGATACGGGGGGGCAACTACCAACGAGCAACGAGCAACGAGCTGTCTCGTCCTGGTATAAGTTGTCACTTGTGACATCGGAAATATGAGGAGTTGTGGCATGCGTACACGGGTTATAAAGTTGTATAGTGAGTGCTTTAAGCGGCAGGCGGGTTCGGCAAGTCAAGATTCATGTTCCAAAATCCAGATGCTCAATGCCAAATGCTCGGTGCTCAATGCACTGCATCCGCGCTATCCGCGCAGGAGCTTTACCCTGTGCGCGCCGGGGCGGTTTTTTAGCCGTCCGTATTACCTCGATGACGAAACAGGCCCGCGGATAGCGCGGATGACGCGGATAACGGGAAAGATTTACGAAGGCACAAAGCAGGTGACCATCCGCACCGTATCCGTTGAATCCGTGGAATCGGTGGTGATTTAAGTTGGCTTTCCGGTAGCC
>JAJZJL010000102.1 GCA_021810145.1 Planctomycetota bacterium
CGGTTGGCTACATGGCTAACGGATCATTCCATGATGAACTCCTTTCAGTTCACAAGACACAGATGGTTTCACTGACGCACCGGATAGCGCGGATGACGCGGATACGGGGGGCAAATCCCGGCGAGCCGGGAACCAATGGCCGATGATCAATGGCCAATAATGAGTGACAGATGTCCAGCGGTCCGCTGCGCGCCGGAGCGGCAGGCGGGTCCGGCAAGTGGGGATTCGTGTTCCAAGATCCAGATGCTCAATGCAAAATGCTCGGTGCTCAATGCACTTCATCCGCGCTATCCGTGCAGGAGCTTTACCCCGTGCGCGCCGGGGCGGTTGTCCACCGGCCATGTTGCTTCCATGAGGGGGGAGGACCACGGATTTCACGGGTTAAAACGGATACGGGGGGCAACTTTCAACGTACAACGAGTCCCGTCGCGCCGGGGAACAACGAGCGATGGGAAATTTGTTTTGTGAGTGCGGGGGTATATGCGATAGCGAGATGGATTGGAGTATGGATTGGGCTGATGGTGCCGGCAACGGCAGCGTTAGAAAGCCAAGGATCAGGGCCATGAAGGCCTTGCAGAATCTGTCACAGACCCATTATTTGATGATGGGGCGGCTGATGATGCGGCATTATCGAATTTTGGCCCGGTAATAAAAGCGAAACGGTGGGCCGCAGTCGCCGTTGAGATAAAAATCGGTCCAGCTTCCATTCTGCCGGATGTTGTCCGCCCACTTGAAATGAATTTCATTGGGCGTAAAACCGGCGATACCCAGAGCGGTTCGTGGAATGGCCATTTGCATTTGATCGCCCTGGATGCCAATACGCGCCCGCCCCACCGCCCGCCATTGATATTTGCCGTTGACATTTCTTTCCACTACCGATGTGCGGCCATTGATAACACGCCGATCTATCACGTAGTTGTAGCCCATCCATGTTTTGCTGCCTGGATGCGGAATATGCAAAAACAGCAGCATCCAGGACTTATCCCGCCAGGAAGTCAGCGCTTTGCGTGTTTTCACCCAGAAATAGACATTTTTGAGATCGTATGTACATTTACTGGCCACAATATCATTGCGCCCCGTGTTGTTCACATAACGCCTGGTTCCCCAGCCCGGTGAATTGCGGTGCACCGCCAGGCCGACATTATTGGTAAACAGCGGTCCGATGTTTTTCCATTGAGAAAATGATCCGTTGACGGAAATCGTGGTTGGATGAACAAACGGCAAGGGTTCAACGCCCTTATAGCGCCGGATATACGAGATCATCTGATAATAATAGTTATCGCCAAAACCGCCATACAAGCCGCCTTTATCCGATCGCATCGGTTCGGCATCACGGCTGTATTCGGGGCTGTATTCATCAATGAAAATCGGTGCCCCCTTATTCACCCAGTGCCCGGCGAACAATTGTCGGCCAGGCTCGGGCCAACAGCCGGCAGTCCATTCATTCCAGCCGGTAATAAACACAAACGATGGGTTAACTTTCAGCACATGTTGCCATTGTTGAGCGAAACACATTCCGCTCCCCGGGTGCTGTGAATCCAGAGGTGGCTCATGACCGTTGAAATAGCTCCGTCCCGTGGTGGTATTGGCCCATCCGGCAACACAGGCCGGCATTTCCTCCGGAATGTGCGGATTGATATGCCATGAATAAAGCCAAGGATCAGATCCGGTATTATCCCACCCCCACCTGTTTTTTCCGCCCGTCCAGGCCCAGCAATATCGCAACGTAAAGAAGTGTCGAATGGTCGCGGGAAGCTTGCGCATATTGCCATGAATGAGCATCAGCGGTTTGCCGTCCCAGTAGAACCAGAGCTTTTTGGCCAAGCCGGTTTTATATATGTTCTTGTAATCGGCATTCCAGGCACCCTGTCCCGCAAAGCAGGCGAAATCCGGCACCGCATTACCCAGCGCCTTCATTCGCAACCAGGTTTTAAACAATGTTTTTTGAACACTGTTGAAATAGGTCGGCCCATTGGTGTTATCAAATATAACCGTATTGATCCCCGCATCGCCGAGCATCGCGGCGTGTTCACGCAAGACAAACGGATCGGAACTGATATAAAAGCCAAACAACGGCTTGCCCCACCAATGTTCAGAATTCAATGGGCCGATCACCACATTCGGATTTTTTGCCAGTATGGCCGCATTATTCAAAATGGGATGACCGGGCTGATTATTGGC
This sequence comes from Planctomycetota bacterium, assembly GCA_021810145.1. Taxonomy (GTDB): domain Bacteria; phylum Planctomycetota; class Phycisphaerae; order WQYP01; family WQYP01; genus JAMDCX01. Next base: position 2,182 of record JAJZJL010000102.1, read on the forward strand.
GGTGAAATAAAAGATCCCCACGGTTTTACCCGCCCTTGGCGGACCGACCTGACGAAAGTCGGGCAGAACACGCCCCAATGCATCCACAGCGCCCCATGTATCCGGTCCGGACACGGGGACATGTGTTATTCCAGTAGATGCCGATTGCGCCACCATACGGTGTGATGTGACCGGCAGCAGGCTCATTTTCATCAACTCGGATTGGAATCGGTAATCTCCTGATTCCAGCCTGTAAATGGCCCGGCCGTTGACATAGGCTACAAATTTAATCCAGGGCTTGTTGCGGATCGTATGGCCGTCGAGTCGAACGGTATTGGGACGGGATGCCGGGACTTCCACGGTGGCAAAGCTGTTGGCGGGAACTCGCACATGCCACAGGAAGTTCCCGTCGGACTGTATTTTCCAGTCGCTGACAATTTTGCCATAGGGCGATCGGTGCCATGTTTTAACCCAAGTCAACCCATGCAGAATTAGTGGCCGCAAGATGATATGGTGGAAGCCGGGATCACGCGGATCGCTTTTAATCCCCCCAACATCTTCAAAAAGCCAAGCGATCATATCACCGATAAGCATGTCATGATCCTGGGAATTCATGGCCGGATTGGCCGTATTGCCGTTCCAGAGTTCCCAGATCGTGGTCGCACCGTGCTTGACCATATATCCCCATCCGGGATAAGTGGTCTTGTTGAGCATGTTCCACGCAACTTGGGCCTGACCGATACGTGTCAGCGTTCTAAACAGCCACTGCCCGCCGATCAGGCCCGAGCCGACATGGCCATGTTGCACCACATTAATGCGGTACAACAGCCTGCGAATGACATCACCCCGGCGCGAAGGTGGCACAACGCCCGCGGCCAGCGGCAATATGCATGACGTATCCGAGCCATTACCGTAATAATGCTTTTGCTCATTCCAAAGAGAGCGGTTGATGCCCGCCCTGATGCTCGCGGCTGCGGCGAGCCAACGCCGTTGATCGGCATTTTTGTGCAGCAGACTGGCGTAACGGGCCATGATCTTCAAATCCTGATACAGCGTGACGCTGGCCAGCAGCGGGCCGGGCGTGGAGCGTTTCGGATCGCGGGAATGAATGTGCTTTGGCGACCGGGAGGGCGAACACCAGTCGCCGTAGCTATCCTTGGAGGTTATGCCATGATGGATAAAGGTAAGTTCCATGAGTATCCATTTTTTCTCCGCGGCATAATGATCGCGGATGATGGAAAGCCTCCCAAATTGGTTATAGAGGTTTGCCGGAAGAAAAATAAACGTGCTGGGCCAGGTGACGTCATTGTTATAAAACTGCCAATAAGGAGGATTGACATCGGAGATGGATCCGTTGGGCTTTTGCCCATCCTGCATGTCCCACAGCCACATCTCATAGAATCGTTCGTTGTTGAAAGCAAACGTTTCTCCGAGCGACTCTTCTGAGCGATCGCCCATCCAGCCCTGCCGCTCGTCGCGCTGCGGACAATCAGACGGAATCGAGCGATAATTATTTTGGGTGGTCCACCGCCAGTTATGCACAATCTGATTTACCAGTTTGTCGGAACATGCAAAGCCACCGATAACCGGCAGGGCGTCATGAACGTCCTGACCCTCCAATGTAGAAAGCGTGGGTGTGCCTGGATAACCGGTCAATTCAACAAATCTGAATCCGTGCGTCGTGAAAATGGGATGCCAGGTGATCGGTCCTTTACCGTTAAGAATCAGGGTATCGGTTTGTTTGGCTGAACGCAGATTCGCAACAAAAAGATGAATACGCCCCTTTTTCCGCGTATTTAGATCAACAGTATATTTTCCGTTGCGGGTGAGGCTCTCTCCGTGGCGCAGAATAACCATGGTGCCTGCGGGGGCGTTGGGCACGGTGATTTGGCACCAGCCCGCCATGTTCTGTCCCATGTCAAATATCCATTTGCCCGGCGCGATTTGAGCCAACTTAATGGGATGAAGAATCCTCGTGACCTGAATCGACTGGGAAAACTGCGATACCAACCGGCCACCGGGAGATTTAAGCAGGGTGGCCGACTGCCAACTGGCGGCGTTGAAGCCGGGCTGATCCCAGCCGGGCATCTGCAGGCGGGCATCATACACTTCGCCGTCATATTCATTGTTGGCGACAATAGGGCCCCGGTCCGTGGTTTTCCAGTGATTGTTACTCACGATCGATTGAATTGAACCGTTGGCCAGCCGGACATGCAATCGTAAAATGAGTCGTGGTGAGCCAAAGCTGACTGTTGGCGCCGGGACACGGAGCCTCGGCGCATAGAATCGGCCATCACCGAGAATAACGCCAAGCGTATTTTTACCTTGATGGAGAAATCTGGTTACATCATACGTTCGGTAATAGCATCGCCGTGGGTACCAACTCAACGCCGGAGAAAGCTGATCTTTGCTGACCCGATGACCATTTATAAACAATTGACTCCAGCCCAGGCCGCTGAAATAAACGACCGCCCTTTTGACCGGCTCGTTCAGTGTGAAGTCCCGCCGCAGGTATCGTGCGGGCAGGCTGCGCGGTCGCCCTGACGAGATAGCCGTTCCCCATGGGGCCATCCCATAAGATCCCAGCAGCATGGCACTTTTCCAAGCACCGTGGAACCGCTGCGCGGCCTGCCATTGGGAATTGGTGGACACAACGATGTTTTTCCCGTCAGCCAACGTGAAGTGGATATGCCCAACCAGCCCGGCCGGATTGGGGGTAGAGCCTGTATTTATCGCTGTGACGGTTACCACGTTCCGGCCTGGATGAAAGCACATGGCCAGATTGGCTGTTGAAACCACCTGAAAATCACTTCCCTGTAGTGCTCGGCGACCGTTTATCCACAAAATGAACCCGTTATCCGCTGTCATCGCCACGAAGGCCTTGCGAATCTGTATCTTAGCGGGCAGGTCGATAATCCGTTGGAAATAGCACTTGCCGACCGGAGCCGCCGTCGCAGGTTGACCATCCGGATACCAAATCCACTGGTCGTGGCGCAACACCACTTTGTGCAAATACTTTGGTGTCGGCATCCCAATCCACCGGGCGTGTTTCCAATCGGACAACTGCAGCAGCCCTTCCTGCCATTGTGCCACGGCGCTGTAATGGCTGGCCTCGCCGGCCTGATTCCAGACCCGCACCTTCCAGAAGCAGCGTTGACGCGACTTCAGAGGCGAGCCGGCATAACGGATGTTAATGCTTTGATCCGAGAGTACTTTTCCCGAATTCCAGATATTACCCTGATTATGCTCAAGGCGTTCAGGCGAGGATGCCACGAGAATCTCATAAGCGCTTTGGAACTCTCCCCGGCCCTTCCATGGCAACATCCATCCCAGCTGCGGATGAACCGAATTCACCGCTAGCGGATCAGCCCGCAATTGTGTTTGCAGGCGCACGGGCGCTGCTGTCGCATCGAGTTGCGGGGCGCTGCGTCCCGGCGTTGCACCAACACCGACCGCCAATGCCACCAGAGCCGCTGCGGTCATTGCTGCGCGGTGACACGCGGCTAAACTGTTTTTTAACAAATGCATACTGGAAAACTTACTCATTGTTTTCTCCGGGGAGGAAGACACAGCGCTACGCGCATACCATTGAACCAACTACTAACGCCATGGCGGGTGTTGAAATACTTGATAATCATACCCGATTTCCGAGCGACGTCTTCAGGCCTGATCGTATCACATATTCTCCCGTACTGATGTAAACCGGTATTCTCCCGCCATGACGGAATAGATCGCATAATCACCGTCCATTCGCACGAATTGAACATGGGGGTTCCGCGGAGCAAGAGGCTTACCGCTTTCGTTGACATCGGCACGATGATGGGCCGGAATGGCAACTTCCGCACTGGAATTGGGGGGAATGGTGATATTCCAAGTGAATCTTGCACCATCCTTTTGCCACTGACTGCGAATCATGCCGTACATACTCTGGTAATCTGCACGCGCAAATTTTAATTGCCCGAAGTTGTGCGGACGCAACAGAAAATGCTTAAATCCGGGAGTGTTTTCAAAGGGGCGGATTCCGGCGATGCTTTCATGAAACCAGGCGGCAAAGCCACTCTGCATGGCATGGTTATATGAGCAATCGATCTGCAGATGATCCAAGGGTGTATCATACTGTGTTTCCGGCCACGTGGTGTCACCGCGTGACAACATAAAACCATAACTCGGGTAATCAAGCTTTTTCATCATGCGATAGGTTAATGCATCATAACCATGCTCATTAAGAACCGTGTACAACGCACGGGAACCCAGAACACCGGTATTCGCATGATCGTTCCGCCCTTGAATATCCTGTGCCAAAGCGGCTGCCACCGCTTGTTCCTTGCCTTCAGGTGCCAGACCAAATCGCAGGACTACCGCGTTGGCGGTTTGGGAACCATACCCGCCGGTATGCGGATCATAGAAGGTCCGATGAAACGCGGCTTTCACCCGCGCCGCCTGGCGCTTAAACCATTTTTCATCAGACGCGCGTTTCAATAATGCGGCGGCTTTGCTCATGATGTCAAGGCTGGCAAACTGCAATGCGGTGGAAGTCAACGGCACCGGGCACGCGGGATTGGCACCGCCTGCCCCGGGCGGACACCAGTCGCCGTAGCCATATTGCACAATACCGTTTTTGCTGACCGCGGCGGATGCCACGAACTGAACCCAGCGCTTCATATGCGGATATTGCCTGATCAGCGTCGCAGAATCACCGTAATACAAATAGATGAACCAGGGGATGGCCACCAAAGCAGCACCCCAATCCGGATTGGCCTGACCGCATAATCTTCGTCCGGTGGCAATATTGCAGGGCAAGCCGGGCGACGCCCGGGTTCCCCAGGGTGTAGAACCTCCCCGCCCCAGCGTGGTGTCCATATCGCCCGCCAATTTATTCAGCAGCGGCGCCATGTTGAAATTACAAATTGCCGCCTGCGCGGAAATTTCCATATCCCCCAGCCAGGAACATTTTTCACGCTGCGGACAATCTTCCGTAATGCTGTGCATGTTGCTTTCAAGCGTCCAGAGCGACGTTTTATAAATGCGATTCAACTGCGCATCAGAGCAGACAAAATCACCCCGTTTCTCCACGCCGGTGCGCAATTGGATCCCTTCCATAAAACTCAAGGCCGGTTTTCGTTTCAGACCACTAACCTCAACATATCGGAATCCATGATACGTAAAGCGTGGCCGCCATTGTTCACCTCCCCCTTTGCACACATATATTTCCGTCTGGACCACGCCGGTGGCAAACACACCGGTCGTTGCGGGATCAATGTGTGTTCCGTCCGGGGTCAGTATTTCCGCCATGCGCAGGGTAATTCGGGTTCCGGCAGGCTCGGAGATTTTCAATTGCACGCAACCGGCAAAATTCTGTCCCATATCCACAATCCATTTGCCATCGGACGATGGGACAAGACGTTTTGGCCGGATGATGCGGATGTCCTCAATAGCCTGGATCACCTGGCTTTGCAATTTCACCGTCGGAGATTCAGCCACGCGCGCGATCTGCCAATGCTGATCGTCAAGGCCGGGGTCCGCCCAGCCGGGGATTTCAAGTCTGGCATCGTACGTCTCACCGGCGTAGACATTGTCAAAAAGTACCGGTCCGGTGGTGGCCCGCCAGGTGGAATCAGTGGCGATGGTGTCGGAAGATCCGTCAATGTATTCGATCACGCACTTCGCCCGCAATACTGGCTGTCCCCAGGCCAGCCATGCGGCCATAAAAGCAATATTCTGACCATAAAATCCGTTGCCCAGCATGACACCAATGGCATTGCCGCCCTGCCGCAATTCGGCGGTCACGTCATGCGCGACATAAAACGCGCGGGCATCATAAGTGGTCATGCCGGGATCCAACCGCTGATTTCCAATTCGTCTGCCGTTGATAAACAGTTCATAATATCCCAAGCCGCATATATACATACGGGCTTTGGATACCGCCTTACCAATGGAGAAGGTCTTGCGAAACAACGGTGAGGGAAACGTTTTTTTAATAATTGGCTTTTTCATGGAACTGGTTTGTACCGGGCGAAACACCAGCGGTGAGTTACGCGTATCGGCCGCCAGTTCAATCCATTGAGCCGGTTTCCAATCCACGGGCTTCAGCAGTCCCATCTCCCAGCTCGCCGCCGGTGCCCACGCGCTGACGTTCCCCTGCGCATCCCAGATCCGCACTGTCCAGAAGTATCGCTGCCCCGCCAGTAAAGCACTGCCATCGCAGGGGATTAAAACGCTCTGATCCGATGGAACATGACCTGAATTCCATATTTCCGCCTGATCCGGATTCAACGACATCAGATGCCTGGAAACCAGTATCTGATAACCGGTCTGCCGGTCGCCGCGTTGGGTTGATTGCATCATCCAGCTTAGCCGGGGATGCACCGAATCAACGCCCAGCGGATTAACAAGATATTCGCAGGTCAAATGCGTTGGCCGCGGGTTTTCCTTCTTCCCACCACGGGCTTGGGTACGCATGGCACCACCGGCCACCAGGGCCAGTGCCGCGGTCTTGATGACACCACGCCGCGACACCACCTTGTACGCGGGCTTAATTTCCGATAATGATGCACCGTCAGTCATTGTCACAACACCTCTTGAAACTGGGACATCCGCATCGCATATTTTCCTTTTTTAATGTTCTATCATGGCGTGTCCGCACTGGACGCGGATTGACCGCGTCATGATTGACTCCAATGGGGCACGTTGCGTTGTTCCGCCAGAAACGCATAAATAGCCTTCGCAAAGCTGCTGTCGTTGAGCGGAAATGTTTTTCCAACCTTATGCATGTGCCACCAGCCGGGGAATAATACATGGCAACCATTGGAAACAAACATTCGCAGATCTCTTAATGCGGCATCATATAGTACCGGACTGTCCGCCGGCACATTGGGAGCCGGGTGCCATTCGAAAATTCCCCAGTTGTGACTGTACTGTGTGACCATATTGGGATTCAGACTGCCAAAGCGGGTGATGCCCACATGCCCATTCTGCGGTAAATAACCCGACCATATCGTTGAAGCGGAAGACAGCGCCCGGCGGGCACCCGCGGGCGCATTACCCAATAATTCCGCGGGAATCTGATGCGCATAGAGCAATTCTTTCGGCAAGCCTTCCGCGATGAGCAAACTGGCAACATCTTGGACAAAATGGGCCACCTCACATTCACGAAAGCCGTATCCCGGGTGTGCTGGATTGCCTGGAGGATACGAGTTGTTATTTCCCTGACAGGTCCAATCCCACGCTCTCCACCATCGGGAGTGATTTCGCACGCGCGGGGCATCAAAACCGCCCTCAGTGGACCCCCTTCCCTTCATTGGCGATGGATTAAATTTCGGGTTGGTAATCGGATCAGGATATTTTTCCAGGTCCCAATAGGCCAAAGTCCACGATTTAAAACCAGTGCCGAATGTCGCATTAAATGTTCTGCCGGCGCGATTGGATTTATCAGGCGTGGGATCATCATAAAATGGACTTACCCGGTGGCCATCAACTGAGATAAAGTCTCCCGTGATCGATTCCGGCGCGCCCTGACCGGCATATCTGCCGCCCGGCGCATAAAGTCCGCGATGTCGCAGCCAGTCGCGGAATTCTGTAACAGCAAAGGGGCTGTAGTCACCAAGATATTCATTACTGACCGTGCCGCCGATGGCCAATTCCTCCTCTATGCAAAAATTGATTACGGCAATGGTCCCCGGATACGCGCGCATCGCAGCTTTGATATCCCGCGACCAGTGCCGGGCCTTGCGCTGCATTTGCTCCCTTATGGCTGTGGCATAACGGGATGGCGTTACCACCAGCGTGTCTCGTCCCTGCACCGGGCCGGGTACGCCGCGCCAGGTCTTTCCATCAAGTCGCCACTGGTAGTTCCGTAGATCGCCATCGGGGTTGATCAGACCGCCATTATGTGTTTGCATGGCAAAAATCACCCCGCGGTGAATATTTTCCTTCTGAAACACACGAAGTTGCCGCAGCAGCAATGGTAAATTGCCGGCGCGATAAATCGACGCAAATCCCAACTTGTTATAGTCATTACCGGAACCGAATTGCTTTTTCATTTTCGCAATTTCTGCGCGATACTGTTCGTCCGTGGTGCCAAGTCGATCCAGTCCGCCCTCCCATATCGGCATAATGTAAAAAGTATTGCTGTGATCCGATTGCGGCGGGCCATTATGGGAGCCGGTCGCATTATTTTCCGCCGCCATGATCGCCGTGACGGAGTCGGCCGCAGCGCTATTTTGCAAATCACGGTTGCTCCCGATCACGGACGCCGACGCCACCGCGGCCCAGGCCGCCAGCAGTTTGCGGCGCGAAAGATCTTGATTACCGGCCATGCTTTGCGGATTATTCATTTTGTTAGACATCAATCACCATTCCCCTTACAAGTCTTTGCAATTCATTTCCCGTTGAGCAACGTCGGTTGTAACCAGGCCGTCATATTCGGCAGAAATTTAATCTCGACGGCAAACAATTAAACAGCGCCCGGATTGGCGCACAACAAAGCTGCAGCGATTTCCCCGCAGATGTCGCACATTGACAGTTTTTCCATTCAGGCTCGCGCCGGTGCCGGGGACGGTCACTCTGGCCTGCACTGCTTTCGGCAGCGTAACAACGAGTATTTCACGATTCGATTTCTTGCGTACCTTTACGATAATGGCTCCGTGAGGCGTGGGCACGCGTCCGCTGACCCAGGCGAGACCACACAAATGCGGTGCAATGGAAACGCGGGAAAAGCCTCCCCTCAGCGGCTTTACGCCCAAGATGTAATCCGTCAGCCAGTTGGTCACCCCGGACGACCACCCATGACACAGACTAATGAGATAGTTCCAGGCCAGATTACTTTCGGGGGCACCGTTGTTGTCCAAATAACGGTGAAAATGCTTTTTGGGCCATGATGGATCGTATTTTTCCCAGAATGTCGTGGCCCCCTCATGGATCATACCTCCCCAATAATAGCGAATAAATTTCAGCGCCTGCCGATAATGCCCAAGGTGGCTGAGTGCAAAAATAACGAAATTATTGTAATAAGGGGTGGCGACCTGATTCCATGAAGGGCAATTCGGTCCCAGTATTCGGGCGTAAATGGCTCTCCGCTGCTGCAGATCGGCCACATGAGAATCAATGGCCATGGCATTGACTTGTCGGATATTGGTAAATGTATGGGTGTCAGGATTTGCCAGATATTTACGGGCGGCTGAAATAAGCTTTCGATCCCAACGCGCATATCTGGCCGCATTGGCTTGATCGCCCATTACCCGAAGTAAAAAAACGGCCCGCCGCACCGCCCAGCAAGTATATAAATCAGTGGCGGTATTTGCCTGCGGGGTATCCGGCGCGGCGACAAGTTGCGGTGCCCAATCCACAAAATTCCAACGGGCTTTCAGTTTGTTTACAAAGAGATGATTTTTATTAAATCCCAATTTCATATATCGCAACATGGAGAGCAGCAATTGATGCTGCGAGTGGATATATTGCAAGGCCCCGGTGTGCAGATAATAATCCGTCAGGCCGCAAATCCAGGAGTTGGAATAACCTGGCAATTTATTGACATAACTTATGGGTAAAGCATCCGCGGGCCGTTTACCCTGCGCTTCCAGTCGCACCTGAGTCATGCTCAATTGCATTAAAAAGTGATCGAGAAATACATTGTTGATCGTCTGGCCGGAAATTTGCAGATCTCCCATCCACAGCGCCCGATCGCGCTTGGGCCCGTCCCAGATTTGCTTCTGCATGCACAAGTGGGCGGTATACGCCCCCGTATACCAGATTTTTGTCAATAGTGGATCGGAACATGCAAACGCCCCGCGGTATTTAACCGGGTAATACGTGAAATCCAGTTGCAGCCGATTGAGCTTAATCGGCCCGCGACCCTGGAATTGGATTGTGGCATAACGGAACGCGCTGTCCGGAGTTGACTCCGTTTTTCCAGACCGCAATGTTAATGGATGTACTCCACCCCATGGGCAATGCAGGGCCTCACCACGTGATTCGCCCGTGCCGACAATCACCGTGCCACCACTGCCGCGCACCTGGATACACCCCGCAACTTCCTGGCCGAAACTTACCAGCAGTTCTGGCGCTTTATTATCCGCAGGCACGACCAGAATCGGTCGATTAATAACACTTTTTGCCGCGACGATCCGCGGCTGGTTATCTCCGGGACGAATCTGTAATTGTATCCGACGAGCCGGTGCCAATTTGGAACTTCCCCGATAACCCGGACGCAGTATTGCTGCATTCTGTGTTGTAAGCATGCGTGGCACCGTGCGCAATCCCGAAAAGGCCGCACGGCCACGAATCACTGTGATACGCTCGGGCTGAAAATAGAGATGAAAGAAATGGTGGCTCGCAGTCAGGCGCATCTTGGGCTGTGGTAGGCCGAAGGTTGGATCGATGCACGGCACCGCAACTTGCGACTCGGATGTTGCCCGTGCCACGGCCAACGTGCCGCAGCGCGCTAATGATGCCCCGAACACAATAGCGGCCACCTGAAACACGCCGGCACCCAGAAAAGTTCTTTGCGACACAATCATACTAGAAATCCCCTTTTATCTATCTGAAGAAGAAAAAACAAAAGCTTCTTTGGCCTCCGCCGGCACCAAATGCGGAAGCCGCCGTGCTTCACGCACATACGAAAGTCGGAAGCGGCTCCAACCGCCAATGGCCTGAAGCACCAGCGAATGCCTGCCCGGCACCAGGTGCGGCAGGCGGATGGTGTAACTCCGCCGGGCTGAAGGAATATGCCGGACTATCACCTTTCCATCCAATTTCAGTGTAAAACTCCCGGGCTGTTTACCGATGCACGCCCACCGTACCGGCATACTTCGCGAATGGATTACCTGTTCCCTCCCCGGCTCGCCGATCGCCAGAATCGTGGTGCGGGGTTGTTTCTGATGGTACAGATTGATCATCGCCCGCGTCAAATTCAGATAATAGAATCCCCATCCGCCACAGCCGCGATAAGCGCAGTCCGTCGGTGAAGTCGGTTCGATGTCATTGTTCAGATGGAGGTTGTAACAATCCACATATACGTTGTGTTTGGGACCGTAACCATGGCCAATGGATTGGCCGGCGAATTCATTCCATTGACAGATGGTCAAAAAATGTGGGTGGTATTTCAGCGCGGTATCGAACTCCCGCAGGTATGTGGTTCCATTGAGTCGAGCCCTTGCCTGTGGACGAAGCCAGCCTCCGTTGCCGAAAAACGCCGGTGTGATAGTCAGTGCTTCGCATTGCCCGCGGTTGTAGGTGGGAACCGGTGTGATCGATCCATCCATCCATGACCAATAGCCGGCGCGTGCCAGTTGTGGATTATTTTGGAACTGCGACGACATCCAACGGACCGTGAAATAGCGATGGTTGATGGGCGGCTTACCGGCCATGTAACCCGGACCGGCTCCATTGAAAATCACAATCAGCGGTTTTTTTCGGTAATTCAACCACAGCCCCTTAAATTTTGGATTTTTAATATAGTGCTTTCTGACCCACTGCATTTCCTCATTAACGGCAGTGGTGGTGGTGGGTGGTCCATTGATAAGACCCAAAAGCAGTGTGATGCGCGGCGTGGGTATGCCTTCGCGGCGCATTTGGGCGTACGTCTGTAACAACACGGTAGTCGCGTGGATAATTTGCCGGGCACCCGGTGGGCACTGGTTGAAGTGCGTTTTTCCCCAAAGATTATTCGACCAGTCTATTAAAATATAATTAATCCCCATCTGGTCGAGCCATAACGCATGTTGGCGGATGACTGCCGGATTGAAAGAGGAGTATTTACCCAGCAGAGGTATCGCCTCGGCCGTGCTCCATGTCGCATTGAGCGGTGTAAACCATGGCTCGTATTCCATGCCCACCAGATGCCGACGATGGGCCGATACGCTGAACTGGCGTGCCGCCACGTGAACGGAAACGGTATTGGATACCAACGCATCGGGCGGCAACGGTCGTCCCACGGGAAACACCGCCCTTTGACGAATACCGGGCCAACCGCGTATCGTCCGCCCCCATACACCGCCTCCAACCGGAGCGATCACGCGCACACGCTCGGCGTGTTCCGACGATCCTGCCGCAGTCAGCCAACCGGTTGGTTTGGCTGCAAAACAATGCCATGATCCGTCGGTGATAATCGCTTTCACTCCAGCGGCCGTGTGTACGGTCACACGCGCAAGCAAGCCCGCCGCCCCGGTTCCATTGTAAGCTCGAACTGATAATATGTTTTCGCCCGATTTCAGAAATCGCCCAAGTTTTTGAAAATGCTCAACCTGCTGGAGGTTGTCCCCCGTACCGATTTGATGTCCGTTCAACCAAGCTGTGAACAAATCATCGCAGGTAATGAGCATCCCGGCGCGTTTCGCAACCCCGTCAAGGTGAAATCCTCTCTGAAAATATACTGTTTGGCGATTGGCGAGTTTGTGAGACCAAATCCAGTCGGCGGCGGGAACTCTTAACGGTATTCGGGCGGCTACCTGAATCCGAGCCATTCCCGGATTTGGCAGAGGGACCATCATTTCCGCACGACCGCGCTTGTCCAACCTGGCCGGAGCACCCCACTGCCTGCCGTTAACATACGGCCATAATTGAAGTCCCGAATGGCCGTCCACTGGTCTGGATTCGGGCTGCGCAAGAGAGGCTCGAATCACCAGCGTGCCACCTTCGGAAACCGACGGGGGAGCAACGACTATCCGCAAACTCGCAGCGTTAACTCTCATGCCGCCCGCACAGAACAACACTAAGTCAATACCAATCCATAAAGCATATAAAAGATGCCGGATTGTTGCGTAGTTCATATTACATCCCGCACTTTGAAGTTCGCGGCCTGCACCTGTAACACATACATGTTTCTGGCTCAACACACGGCCAAAAATGCGTGGGGGCTTCAGGATGATTCGTGCAATATCCATGATATTCCCGCAAAACACCAGCACCACACATTTAACCTGCGAATTTCCAGGCCGGAAACAGACATTCACCAAATCACCACACCATGCAATGGTTCCTTGCGACTGGAGGTCCCCACGGCAATGGTGTAGGGACCGGAAGGAACTTCCCATGCGTTGAGTACGGGGTTAAAGCAGGCAAATGCCTTCCAATTCAACGTCATGGCCACAGTGCGACTTTGTCCGGGATTCAGTTCCACGCGCTGAAAGCCCTCCAGCTTTTGAACCACACGGTTCAATTTTCCGCCCTGTGGCGGATGCACATATAACTGCACAATCTCGGCACCGGCGCGTGAACCCGTGTTGGTTACCGTTACATGTACGGTGATCACCCGTTGCTGACCGGCTCCAATGGAATGAACGGCCAGATGATGCAGTGAAAACGTGGTGTACGATAGTCCGAATCCAAATGGAAACAGCGGGCGGATATGCTTGTAATCATACCACCGATAGCCGATATAAATCCCCTCGACAAATTTGCAGCGTGCTGCTGCACCACTCGGGAAGCCCTTATAGGCCGGCTCGGCGAACCACCGATGATTAAATACGCCGGGATACCCCGGAAAATGGTGATAAGCGGCTTCATTGCGCCAATGCCGGCTGAATGAATCCGGCAAATGGCCGCTGGGATCAATGCTGCCGAATATGATCTTGGCAATTGACATATTGCCGGTCTGCCCCGGATACCATCCCCAGATCAGTCCCGCGACATGGTGAATCCATTTCTCCATGCCCACGCCCGCTCCCGCATATACCACCGCAATGGTGTGCGGGTTCAGCAGCGCCGCATCGCGCAGATATTCATTTTGCGGACCCGTGAGATTGTACGGTCGATCCGCCTGCTCGCGCTGAATGGTCTGATTAAAACCCATGCAGGCAATAACATCATCGGCGTTGCGGATCACCGTCCGCTGGGCAGGGGTAAACAAATGCACGCTTTTTCGCGGCACCCAGCCGAAACCGATGACCGCGGGCTTGTTAATAAAGCTGCGGTACACCACGCGTATCTGATACGTTTCACCGCCGCGCAGGCGAAGCGTGGTCAAGGCCCCTTTGAGCGGATGCGCGGGGTTTTGCCAGAACGGGAGCCACAAATCAATAATCCTGCGGCCGTTCAGATATACCTCACCCGAACCATTGACCGCACAGATAAAGCTGTACCTGCCGGTGCGGCCGGGATGAATCGCCGCTTTCCAGATCACGCTGATCGGCTTTTTGCCGGTGCCGGCCTGGCGGGCATCCGCCGCCACCGCCGCCATCAGTTTGGCGCTGCGGCTATTCTCTCCTGTGTCGGAGGCGTTAGCAGATACAGCTATAGAAGCATCGAGAGAAATATTCCGCTGAACCACCCGTTGTGGCTGGCCACCAAAACCACCATTACGGTAGTAATCAGCCACGACTCCCGGTTTGCCGTCCGGAGTGGTAAGTGCGCCACGGCCCCAAAATGGCCTGTAGGTATCATTCCAAGGCACGGCGACAAGGTGCACCTGCCGACCCGCTATCTGTTGAACCGCGTGAAAGAGTGTCAACGGCGTTACCGCCGGCGCAACGTGAGAACTTCCTCCGCCACCGGTCACCACGCGTGTGGCCCATGGCCCGATGAATACCACATTCATGCGCCTTTCCGGATTCAACGGCAGAATATCAAGGCTATTTTTCAGTAATACCGTTCCCTCCGCCGCAACCTGATTTACCACCGCCGCATCGCCACGTGTATCGGCGGGTCGATTCCTAAACGGATTGGCCGGATCGTTAAACCCCATGGCGACGATCAGGCGTAGGATCTGGACAACGCGTTCATCAATCAGGCGGATGGAAAGCTTATGCTTTGCGAGCAAACCACTTATAGCCGCGAGCGAATATTTATTGGTTGCAGAT
>JAJZJL010000103.1 GCA_021810145.1 Planctomycetota bacterium
CGATGGTATAACCCGGACATCGTGCATACTGTTGCCAGAGATTGGGGGCCAGTGCAAAACCGGCGTCGCTGTGGCCGGGTGTTCCAATGTGCCACAACAGGTGACCATTTACAGCCGCATGACATGGCGATATCCCGCGAGCAATGACAACTACCGCAATACAAATCATACTTTTGACAATTGAATATTTCATTTCCGTAAATCCTGAAACCAGAATTAATTTTTACCCGACCGCCTGCCTCGGCATGACGGATCGTGATGCTGCCTGTATCGGTTCAGCGTGAATGGGAGAATGAGTCCGAATGCCTGACAGACTTTGGTGTTCGGGCGGTTGCATTTTACGCGGCATGAGGAAGAGGCTCAGAATATGGGAAGTTGTCGTCGGCGTCCTGCCGCCGACAATTTCCACGACGCTCATTCGTCGCCTATCCAGCCATCTATCCCTGGCGAGGCGGATGCCTCCGTAGCTCGCGTCCGCTTTACTGCCTTGTTTGAATATGCACATAACACCCGTTCCATGCAATCGTGACTGGGCCGATGCATCTGCACGGCATCCGGTGCCACGGTTCCGCCTTGCCTCGCGCCGCCGCTGGCGAGCCCGTGCGGGCCTCGCATCGCGCTGGTCGAAGATTTGTTGCTTGTGGCCAGCTTCGTTACGCTGATATCTGCCGCGACCAACGGCCTCGGACGTTTCCGCTTCCAGGAATTCTTCCACGGTCATTCGCACCGCCAGATTCAAAAGTTCCGACCTGATGTCGCCAGCACTGCCGGCGGTCAGCAATTCCCGAATCTTCTGGCTGGGGCTCACGCTGGGTGGCACCCTCTCGGTCATGGGGTGCTCCTTTGTACGTCCTGCCAACGCCAGGGATGAGCCCCTTCCTTTTTTCCAGCAAATTTAAGGCTTGAACCGGTGCTCAGGGTCGCACACGCAATCTTTGCCGCTAACGCCACTAAACAGGAGCACTTAGCCCCGAAAATCGTCACGGAAGCGGCAACCACCATGCTCAAGAGAGACCACCCGACTGCTTGATGTTCATTCTCTGTTTTCAATAAACAGTATTTTCTGTTTTGGAATAACCGTTGCATACAACCCTTACCACTATGGCACGGGGAGTTTCACCATAGCGAGTCTGTAGAGACTCGCTATGGGCTTCCGTGAGCAAGCCTGCCACCAAGGGACATATCCGTCCCCAAGCCTGCCAACTGTGCGGCGGGGCGAGCTACCACCCAAAATAGATACCAGCACCAAAAAAACGCACCTTGATGTTGGACATCGGCACCCAGTGTACAGAACCATCGTTGTAAAGTTCATGTTCACCGACGGGGAGACTACCCATGGAACCATCCACATGGTTCGAATTCGCTCCAGGCACCCAGTAGTCCACCAAGCCGACTGAGGCGCGGGGACCGGCGAATAAGGCGTTATCTGTCACCAGAAGCGAGCCGGGACCGGATTGCGGATTCAGTGCCGGCTCATGGCTCGGGTCGGCGTTGATGAATGTCCAAGCACCCAAGTTCCCGTTATTCATGGTACCCGAAGGTGTGGATGGCTTACCATATAGCACAGCGCCAGCATCATAAGCAGGCTTGTAATCAATTCCGGCATCGACCCAGTAGGAATAACCCAGTGAGAACCACCATTGGGTGACAAATCCCTGCGCGTTGTAAGTTGTTGTTTGACCTCGCACTGGATGCCCCGACAGTGGAAGCTCATATTGCTGGCTGATGCCAGAGCCTGGTTCCGGACAGTAACATACGCTTAAACCGGTTGCCGTCGGACTAAAGATGCCGGGACGGGGATTGACCATCTGGTTGTTCGCCACTCCGAAAGAGTCATAAAACAACATGCCAAGGCCCGCCACGGGATAGGATTCATTGGGAAAAATCGCGGAGTTGCAAAACGGGTAAGTCCACATATCGGTCATCGGATATTGCCCGCTATTTTCATTGGCGTACTCATGCAGGGCGGTGCCAATCTGATGGAGATTGGAAGCACACTGGATCCTTTCCGCCAATCGCTTAGCCCTGGCCAATGCCGGCAACAGCAGCGCGATCAGTATAACAACGATGGAAATCACCACCAGAAGCTCAACTAAAGTGAATCCATGACGTTTCATGGTTTATTTCCTTTTTTAGGGTAAGAGGATGCAAAGAGGAGGGCCAATATATAGCCTCATACATATTGGCCATCCAATCATTCCTATACCGTCCGGCGGCGCTTCAGCAACAAAACAGCCCCTGCACAAATACCCAGCAAGGCGATGCTGGCCGGTTCGGGAACCGGTGACGAAGTAAGCGAAAAATTGCTGACCTGACCGGTAACGAGGGAGCCGCCACCGGTACTACCGGGACCTTGGAGATTTAATCCGACTGCAGTGATCGCCGGATTGCTCGTGAAACTCTCGACCGCCGATACGGCGGATCCGTTATCAAAGAACTGATAGGTCCAGGCGCTGCTGCCGGTATTCAGTACGACTGAAATATCCTGAGGCGCAGTGGCATTGCTGCCGGAAGGGGGTGAAAAAACCGAAACAAAGGGTGAATCGCCCCCGTCGGGTCCGCTGTATACTGCGCCAGCCGCAAAGCCGCCGCCGCTATATGGAACGGCATTTGGCGCAAAATCTTGCGCCCAAGCCATGGCACCCGGATCCGTACTATTAAAGACAAAACTGGTTCCGCTGGCGGTGGTTGGATTTTGCACGAAGCCAACGGCCAGCCAATTCCACTGGGGATTGGCTGGGTATACCGTATCCGTATAGAGCGTCGCCGACAACGTGTAGACGTTTCCACTGACTGGCGTGAAATTTAGATAAGCCACGGCACCTGCGTTATTACTTTCCGAGGTATAGCCGCTGTCAGCAAATGCAGCGTAGCCTCCGGTGGCGGTCCATGTGGCGCTGGGACCATTGTCCACAGTAGGCGCCGCACCGTTCAACGGGGTCGTCGAGCTGCCAGTAAAGCTGTCCTGATAAATAATGTTGCTGGCCCAGGCGGGCTGCCCCAGCATTGCCACCGTCCCGCTTGCCATCCCAACAATCCCGATGGCCATCGGGAGAACAGAGGCTTTGCCATAGCGGGGAGAACCATGAGAACCACGACACATTGATAAACCCTTGGAAAACATAAAAATCTCCTGCCCTCTATAAGGGCTGCTTGAATAACCCACCTAAAACCGGGCGGGCTGCGGCCTTACATATACACACACAACAGTCGTAGACATTTCCAAAATTGTGGCGACCACACGATCCAATGCCTCCGTAAAAGCAGGCCTTGGCGAAACGCAGGAGCTCCTTGGCTCTGGACCGCATCTTCTCATGGAGATTGAGGTCCAGCGAATACGAAGGCGGCAGCCACAAATGTACTTACATAAGTATAATTCATTAATCTATTTAGCGGGCGCATAAATTTATCCATTCTGCGCACCCACTACGGTCCGGTAAAGTGTACTTCGACATTTGGAAAGGCCATTTTTTCGGGGAAATATGAAATATAACTAGACGAATGGAGTTCAAATCGTGTACACTCATCTCTTATCCCGTTTGCCGCATATTTACTGGCTGAAATCGTTTTTCATTCCAATTTTAACCGGATAGTAGCGCTGCGCACCATGTCTTCATTATGATGTCACGGGGCGGGTTAAAACCAGCCACTATGGGGCGAGTTTGAGAGGGTTCAAAACCAGTCAGTAAATCCGACAGCTATATACCTCAGTTTGAGGTCGGCTGACAAGCCTCTTTTTCAGCTTTTTTTCCACGGGAACAGCTGTCTCGGTTTTGTCGGGGCATTGGCTGGTTTGGCCGTCCTTGGCGGGCCGGTCCTTGGGGCTACAACTGCGTCCGGGGATGCTGATGATCTCGGCGCGGCGCAGGAAGCGGTCGAAGATGGCCGTCGCGGCAGGCAAATCGCCCAGCAGCTTGCCCCAGTCTTCCAGCGGGCGGTTGGATGTCATCACGGTGGAGCGCGTTTCATCCGCCGGAGGATGATCTCGAAGCTCAACCGGGTGGGCTGCGGGGCGGTCAGATACGACTGCGGGCTCGAGGTCCATAAATATGCTCGACCGGCCCCGAACTGAAGGGATCGTGCCGATGGCGGTTGTCTACCTCGCGGGTTCATCAAAAAGCGAGGTTATGAGAGGCAAAATAACCATACTCACCGAAAATAATTTTGCGGTGGCGCGCTACTCAACGGCATTCATGCCAATTCGGGCCTTGGCTCCAATCTGATTGCTGATCCGGGCGGAACCATGAAAACGGTTGGCCGCAATGACCGCCGTCGCCGCGCCGCGTTCAATCGTTACCTGACGGCTGCCCGCATCCATAAATTCGCAGGCGTTGATAATCAAACCGCCCCGGCGCAGCATGATTGCCGGTGCGGTCTTGTTCCGCTGCGCCCATGACGTGAAATGGCAACCGGTAAAGCTGGTCTGGCCGGACCCCTCCAATACCGCCATGGTATCGGTCAGCGGGCCGCCCCAGAATCCGCAATTCGTGAACTTCACCGGTCCATGGTTCGTTGCGCTGACTTCAATCGATGGCGCTCCCATGAACTGTCCATTCACAAAGGAAATGCCCGCATGTGACTGGTTGCCATCCACGCGCACGGAAATGCATTGAGTGCCGGGTGCCCCCTCGTCCGAGCCGCACTGTGTGAGCACCGCGTTGGGTACCCCGCTGGATGTGCGTACAAAGTGATAGCCGATCTTATGACAAATCGCGAAGCAGTTGAACATGTACTGCCAATCGGTGCGGCCAATGAGAAATGCGGTGGCATGGCGCGAGGTAAAGGCCATGGTCATGGCATCGGCTCGCCAAAAAGGCCAGAAATGAACGTCTTCCACGCGGCCGACATCTTCACACTTATCAATGAACACTCCCGTTTTCAGCGGTTGGCCATACAGGCCGCGGATATAGTGCCGCCCGCCGATGACCGTTCCAAAATCCACGCCCTGCCACGGGTTCAGCAGCGTGACATTCACCAGAGAGCCGTTGTCCGAAAGTTGACGTACGGTCCAGGGATATTCCACCGGCGTTTCCGGGCAGGTCTGCTCGGGGTAAAAGATTGCCAATCCGTACAATGTGCCGTTTTCCCCGAGAGATATAAATGGTGTAGAGTCCGGCTTTCCCTTGCCTCCGGTTGCCAGGAGCAAACTGCCCTTGTTGTGACCGACATTGCCACGGTTTGGTGCGCGAAAAACACCCTGCAGTGTAACATCGTCCGGCACATGCAATGATCCGCGCACCAGATATTCGCCGCGCGGCAGCAAAACCACATTTCCTCCCTGTTTACCAGCGGCATCCAGCGCCTTTTGGATGGCGGCGGTATCATCGGCTTTGCCGTTGCCGCGAGCCCCGAAAGTGCGGACATTCAGATAATCTTGGTTGCCGTTGCCGCTTACCGGTTCCGTGGCTCCGGCGAAACCGGAATGACCGGCGGCTGCCGTGAGACCTGCCACCGCTGCGCCACCGAGAAAACGCCGCCGATCCAAAATCCGTCCAGGGTCGTCGGGATGGATTTTTTGATTATCTTGCGACATGTAACACACTCCTTAATAGAGTTCCATATTTCCTAATATCGTGATGCGGCCGGTAGTATCGCGATGGGAAATTTAGACACCATTAATTTCCCAACAAATGAAATACTTGGAGCCATTGCTTAGCGTCTTACCCAGTGTCCGGCAACAGAAACGGTCGGTGATTCGGCGTGGCTCGCAGCGCCGGAGTTGCGAATTCCATCGCCTTCCGCCCTTGCCCGGCAGCCGTGAACAGCACCGTCATCAGGATCGCCTGGGCTACGGCTCCAACATCAGTACGATTGCCTCCCCACACAGTGCGATTGGCCACGGCCGGGCGGATGGCCTGCTCGGCCCGATGATTCGTGGCGTCGATGTTGTGGTGACGCAAGAACGTGAACGGTTGGCTGTCATGTCGTTGCAGATAAGCGGACAGGCATTCGTTGGCCGCGTAGTGTTTCACCGGTGTCACCAGCTTTGTCATCTGCTTTTGCAGTTCATCGGCCCAGCGCCGAGCGGCAGTCAGAGTGATCTTGTGGGCGTCGCGATGGTCGCGAATCTCCAGCGACTCTTGCAGCAAGGCCTTCACATTCCGCGGAAAGACCACCGCCCCGCGCCGGGGAGTGTCCAGCAGCTCCTTGCAGCGGCACAGCAGACGGGCCAAGCAGGTTTGATGCGTGGCCCGCCAAAATCTGTCGTAGCTGGCCCAGCCGCCGTGGACCGGCGTTCCCGCGTAATCCTCGCCGATCAAGAGCGACGACGCCTCCGGCTGCGGCACGCTCCGCCGTGACGAGTCGCAGCCACGTTGCCATGCGATCAGGTGGGCGACGGCATCCTCCCCCACGGCCGCGTGCATCCAGACGCCCAATCCCCCGATCCGCCAGCCCGTCTCGTCCGGCACGATCCATCGGCCCTGTGGCACGCGCTTCACGATCGCATGGCGGTGGTCTTGGCATCGCTCCGCCGCGCGGAGGATAATCTGGCGGCTTCCCCCGCGAGTCAGCTTGAGGCCAAACAACCTCTGGAAAAACCGGCTGATCTTTCCCTGAGACAAGCCCATCTCCTTGTTGAGCATTACGACCGGCACCTGCGCCCCCGGTCCGACCTGTGACGCACAGCAGCCCAAGGCGTCAGAGGTTTGCAAGGGATGGCTCCCCTGCGCCCGCCGTTTACCGCCGCGCAACGCGGCTTCCAGCTTTTGTTCCAAAACGGCGATCCGGGCCACCAGCTCGGCGATGGGTCGATCCCGTGGATCGCAGCCGGGACAAGCCGGCGCGGGCGAAACGTCCGCGTTGGTGCGAGAAGCATCCATGCAGATCCCATTATATACACGCTGGGCAAGACGTTAAACAATTACAATACTTTGTTCTGGAGAACATCGCACGCAGTAAACATGGATGCCAACCCCGCAATTTATTCCGTCAAGTGTTTTACTTCCGATGATACGCTCCCAACTGCAACAGTGGTCAGAGTTTCAGGACCGCCGAACTTTGCACTGGAGGTGCAGGCTTGCAGATTAATCTTTCCAACCAGATGAGTATCCGCCGAGGAACTGCCGACCATAAGTTTCAGTCTGCCGGCCTGCAGCACAAACTTCCTCTGGTCTTCATCCCAATACCATAACGCCTGCTCGTTGTACGGCAGGGTAAACATTACCTTTTTGCTTTCACCCGCTTTGAGTTCCACACGCTCGAATCCCACCAGTTGCTTGAGCGGACGTTTCACCGGCGACTTGGGAGCCGTTACATAAAATTGCGCCACTTCCGCGCCTTCCCGGTCCCCTGTGTTGGTGATCTGCACACTAACCTGCACCGATCCGCCTTCGCTTAGGGAGTCCGCACTGACCTTGAAATCGGCGAATTTAAACTGCGTATAGCTTAAACCGTAACCAAAGGGGTACAGCGGTTGATCCTCCAGATACATGTAGGTGCGGCCTTTCATGATATCGTAATCATGGAAAGGGGGTAGTTGATCGATGGATTTGTACCAGGTGCAGCAGGTTTTGCCGCCTGGGTTGTAGTTGCCGAAAAGCACATCGGCGATGGCGGTGCCCTGGGCCTGTCCGGCGAAGACAGCCGAGACAATGGCGGGCAGATGTTCCTGCTCCCAGTTTACGGCAACGGTATTATTGCTGTTGAGAACCAGAACGGTTTTGGGATTGGCCTGATAACAGGCCTGGATCAATTCATGCTGAACGCCGGGAAGACCTATATGCACACGATCATGGCCTTCACAATCCACACGCTGATCAACGCCGCAGACCATAATGACCGCATCCGCATTTTTTGCGGCGCTTACCGCCTCCGCAAACATCATTTCGTCTTTGGGGCCGTCAACACTGCATCCCGGCTTGCAGACCACCACCGGATGGTCTGACTGGGGTCGGGATTTAGGCATCGCCGCCGCCGACTCAAGCTGGAACCATTCCATATTGCAGATCGGATGTCCCGGATT
Organism: Planctomycetota bacterium; assembly: GCA_021810145.1. Lineage (GTDB taxonomy): Bacteria > Planctomycetota > Phycisphaerae > WQYP01 > WQYP01 > JAMDCX01. Next base: position 7,964 of record JAJZJL010000103.1, read on the forward strand.
TCCGCTGAACTTGAAAAATACCTTATGCTTGCCGGTAATGCTGCGGATGGCCGCAGACACCGTAGTCCATGTCTGCCATCCGCCGGTATGCGGTGCGGTCAGCGTGGCAATGTGTGGACCATCCAGTGAGTCAACATGCACATGAATTGTAGCGCCTCTGCCGAGACTGGCCACGCGGATCGCAATACGGTGTTTACCGCTAAAATTCTGTGGCTTATATTCCAACCAGGATCCATCATCGATCCAGCCAACATTCATGCCCTCTTCGCTTGAAACCTGCGTTTGCACACCGGAACTCTTGCCCGTGAGTTCCCCCGGCCCGATGCGATCAGGCATCGCCGCCACCGACTCAAGCTGGAACCATTCCATATTGCAGATCGGATGTCCCGGATTGCCGCTGAACTTGAAAAATACCTTATGCTTGCCGGTAATGCCGCGGATGGCCGCAGACACCGTAGTCCATGTCTGCCATCCGCCGGTATGCGGTGCGGTCAGCGTGGCAATGTGTGGGCCATCCAGTGAGTCAACATGCACATGAATTGTAGCGCCTCTGCCGAGACTGGCCACGCGGATCGCAATACGGTGTTTACCGCTAAAATTCTGTGGCTTATATTCCAACCAGGATCCATCATCGATCCAGCAAATGTTCATGCCCCCTTCGCTGGAGGCTTGCGTTTGCACACCGGAACTCATGCCGGTGAGTTCGTCCGGCCAGATGCGCTCGGGCGAAGTATGCATCTTGAACCCCAGGGCTTCGGCGATGCCGTCGTACGGAGAAGTGCAAAAAACTGGTGATGCACTATAACCACCCAAATGACAGGCACAACTGGGTTTGAAAACGTTTTGGATTCTTATGCCGGGCCAACTTGAATTCCAAACAGCGGCGGTCGGCCCAATCACCGCGACGTTTTTAAGTTCTGCTTTTTTCAGGGGCAGAAAATTATTTGCATTTTTAAGCAACACAATGGACTGCCGCGCCGCGTCCAGCGCCAAGGCTCTATGCTTTGTGGAATCCACGACGTCAAAACCGATTTTACTGTAAGGAACATTTTCCGGCGGATCAAATTCACCCAAGAGCACCCGCGCCGCCAATAACCGCGTAACCGCCCGACTGATGTTCGCTTCAGAAATCAGATCATCCGCCACCGCCTTCTTTAGATGGTCCTGGTAGGTGTTTCCACAATTGACATCGCAGCCGGCCTGCATGGCCAAGGCCGCCGCCTGGTGCAGCGTGGGGACATAATGGTGCCCCTTGGCAATGACGGCGACGGCATCACAATCCGAGACCACATAGCCGCGAAAGCCCCAGCGATCGCGCAATAAGTTTGTTAAAAGAAAATGGTCCGCACTGCAAGGCATCCCGTTTATCGCACTGTAGGCGCTCATTACCGCAAACACATCTGCTTCGACCACGCAGGCTCGATAGGCGCGTGTGTAATACTCCCAGAAACTGCGGGGATTAACCGATGCCGAGGCGGAGAATCGATCATCTTCAGTATTGTTGCACATGAAGTGTTTTATCGAACACGTCGTCTTCAGATATTTTGGGTTGCTCCCCTGCATCCCACGCAACACTTCTACCGTCCAAGTGGCGGCCAGACATGGATCTTCACCCGGTGCCTCTTGACAACGGCCCCAGCGTGGATCCCGATGCAAGTTCAGTGTCTGAGGAGAAAAGAACGACAGTCCGCCATTGTGCGGACTATTATGATATCCGCGCGCCTCATCCGATACCGCCGTATACACTTTCAACGCCAGCGACGGATTCCACGAACACACCATCGCCAAAGGAAGTGGAAATGCCGTCGCCGGCGCGCCGTTCGCCAGACCATGGAGACATTCGCCCGCTCCATAGCTGTATGCCGGCAAGCCCAACCTTGCAATACTGGGCGAACCGCTTCCAGTCTGTGATATTTTCTCCTTTAGGGTCATTCGCGCAACCAGCGAAGCGGCCTTGGTCCACGCCTGCTGGTAGGCCGCGTCGGAAATGCCAACTCTTGGGGCGACCGTGCCTTCCCTTGGTGACAACGAATGTACCCCAGATTTCCTACCTTCAGCCATTGCCAAAACGGCGGCCACCGCAGATGCGGACACAAACTTCCGCCGATTCATGGAAACGGGTTGTATAGGGGAGTCGGTCATAAAAGGGTCCTTTCGAGTCCAATAAGCATAAAGCTACGTGAGTTCGGGATAAGAAGTCATCATCTACTGGGATTTACAGTGATTGTTTTTAGTGTCCAATGTATTCTCCGGAAACCCTTGTATTTTCAAATCCCAATGCGCGACTTCAACGACCTGAAACTATAAGCACTTAATAAAATCGCAAGTTACATATTTTCCTTATCCCGAACTCACGTAAATATAATAGACCAATCCATTCATTGGGCGCATAAATTATTCCGTTCTGCGCACTATTTCGTTATTAGGAAATTAAAAATTATGATAATCGTCTTTTTTTAAAATTTATCAGCCTGACTCCGGCTGTCCACTATTAAGTGGATAACTGGAGCCGGTTGCGATGTCAATGGCGTTACGAGCTGAAGCATATAAGCGGTGGGTGCGGAAAGCGGCGTTACCCCACATTCCGCGGGGGGTGTGGGCCATGGCTTTGCAACAAGGCCCTCTGTGAAAAATCTTTTCGGAATTTTACACCAGCATGTACTTAACGCGGGCATATGTTGCGCTGCATAATGCTTGCTTGGGGTGCCCGATGCGGAGTGCTGATGCTGTGCGTATCCCTGTTACCGGTAAACTTTTTATTGGGAATCTCTTGATGACTCGCCGGACCTCGTGGCCCTCAAGCTGTTTTTGGGAATGCTGCCTGATGAGAAGTTGATTTCAGCTTTGCGATTCCGGCGTTATAAGGGGCGTGACGATTATCCGGTTCCGACGCTCTGGCGGGTGCATCTGCTGCGTTATTTCCTGCGGCATGCCACGATGGAAAGCTGTCTGGCGGAGATGCGGCGTAATGCGGCCCTGCGGGAATTGGCTTTCATCGCCAATGTGGCGGATGTTCCCAAGCCTTGGAATATTAGTCGCTTTGAGGAAGTTCTGGGAGAGCCGATCCATTTGACGCTTCTACGGGAGATGTTTGAACAATTCCTCAGGAAGCTGGGAATGGTGGTGCCGGACCTGGGGCGTCATACGGCGGGCGACTCTTCATGCCTTAGCGCCCGTGGCGACAGTAAGTGTCAACGGGCGCTCAAAACCAGCCACCTTTGAGAGGAAAGGGATTGACCGGTACGCTCGGCTCTTTCATTTTTATGAAAGGGTCGGGAAAACATGGTCAATCAACTCAAAATCCAGACACACAGGCGATTTTGGCATTGCATGCGAAGGGCTGGTCGGCGCGGCGGATCGCGCGTGAACTGAAGGTGGATCGTGAGACGGTGGGCCGCCAGATCCGGTTGCGTCGTGGGGCGGATTCAAAACCAGCCAATGCGCCCACCGGCTCCGGGGGGCTTTCCGCCGATGCTGAGACCGCCGAGCAGAACCAGCAAGATCAAGGGGGGTGAGGTGTGACCACTGCCGCCGACATACTGATCCGCGCCCGGCAACAGAGGGCGGAATTATGGCTCAAAGAAAACGGGAACACCGGGTACAGGGATTGTCCTCCGTATCTGGTGGAACAAATCCGACGGTACAAACCTGAAATTGTCCGCATGCTGCGCCAATACCAACCGCGACGGCACGGCGGCGAATTCTCAACATTCTCAGCCAATAAAGAGTTCCGATGCCGATACCACTCCGGCCATGCCGAAAACATTCAACCGCCTTGAACTGGCACAGGACGCTCTGGCTAAGCTCATCCCGGATCAACAGATACGACGCGGATCATGGCCATGGCCCAGGCCGCCGCCAGGAACTGGCGGCTCCTCAGCATCGCAACCTATCAGCATGTTCTGGCCGGCAACATCATGGATCAAGTGGAATCTGCATCCGGCAAACTGATTTGCTTCCGGGGTGCACACGAACAGGACAGATTCAGCGGTTGGTTTACACGGGATGCGGAACATGAATGAAGGCATGAAACTACAATGATTGATTGGTGATACGCCCAAAGCAGTTGTCAAACTCATACAGATAGGCAGTCAAGGCCGGTTTAAGCTCCAAAATCGTGGCGGCATCCATGCTTGTTTCCTTCCAGTATACGATTCCTGAATGTGTTCTCGGCGCGCCGCCTGAGTTTTCTTGAGCTTTTGTAGCGTTGTAGCATTAGCATCCGGCCATGTCCCGGCGAAAATTCCGCGGCGTGGTGCCAATGTAGCGCCGAAACAGGATGCCCATGCGGGTCGCGTTGGCAAAGCCGGCCCGGGCTGCGATGGCCGGCATGGCCATGTCGGTTTGCATGAGAAGCCGCTTGGCCACATCCACGCGTGCACGGCGAATCTCTTCCTGCGGGGTGTGGCCGAGCGTTTTCTGAAATTTTTGTTCCAGGCGCCGGCGGGATATGGCCACCGCCTCAACCACCTGCACGATGTTGATCGACCGCCCAACGTTATGGCGTATGAATCGAACGGCATCGCAGACATCCTGGTCAGGGATGCTCAGGATATCGGTCGAAGCTCTGGTGATCACCGGCCCGGGATTGAACAGCCGGCAGGTTGGCGATGGCACTTGCGCTTTGATGGCCATGTCCAACAACGTGGCGGCGGCAAAACCGATGCCCTCGGCCGGCTGGGAAATGCTCGACAGCGGCGGGCGGGCCAGCGAACAGAGCGTTTCATCATTATCCACGCCCAGAACGGCGACACTGCCCGGCACCGTGATGCCTGCCTGTTGACAGCACGACAAAACCGTCAATGCAAACAGGTCGCACGCGGCGAAAACTGCCACCGGCTTGCGCAGGTGAAGAAGCCATTCCTTGAGTCTTTCGTTGTCGGTAACCCAGAACGTCGATGGATGCCGCGATTTTTCCTTATCGACGATCACGATCTCTTCACAGGCATATCCCTCAACGGCAAGCGCGGCCACATAGGCCTGACGGCGCATTTCTGAAAACCATAACGCCTTGCCTCCGACGTAAGCGAACGTGGTGAAGCCGCGCTCGATAAAATAGGCTGCGGCCAGCCGGCCGATTTTTTCATCATCCATGCCGACCCGCAGGCACGACGGATTCTGCAGGCAATTGCTGATGTCCACCGCCGGCACGCCCATTTGTCCCACAAGTTCCACCAGCCCCTCATTCTCGATGGAACCGATGACGCCGTCCGGCCTCCAGGCCAACAGTTCTCGGCGGGCTCCCGTCACAGGCAAGGTGCCGCGCCAATGCCAGTGGGGCACGCTCATGGCAAAGCGGGCTATGCCATGAAGCACCTGCCGTTGAATGGCCGCTCGCATGTTGAATAAAAGTGCAATCTTACGTTTACGCAGATTCATTGTGCCAAATCCTCCGGTTCCGTCGTGAAACTATGATAGAAATAGATCCCGAAATCGCAAACCCACGTCTCGCTTCGTTGCCTGGGAAGGCTTTTCACCCCTGACTCCTGCGCGGAATGAAGACATTTTTGCGCCCAAGGGTAATGTCTGTCATATATTATGCCCCGTGGTTGAACTCAGCCGACTCTGGGCCAAACCGATGGGGGCCACCCGCGGGCGGGGGCGCTTCGCCGAGAAATTAGAGAGTCGTAAGCAGAACGTGGATATCAAGGAAATTCTGGAGAGTTGAATGATCGCGGTGACCGAGTTGAAGACGGTAGTCGGGCGACGTGAGCGGCGCGGAGACCTCGGCGTCGTCAGGCACAAAGGGAGGCGACTGCCTGGCAGTTTCTTTTTATGCAACTCGATCTGCAGCTTTAGGACGCGGATCTGCTCGCTGCGTCGGGCCGAAAAGCGATCAGGCGTATCACAAGGCTCAGAAAGAATTACAGAGCCTGGAAAAAAAATGCTGCGGAAGAACGCCTCGAAAGTCTTGGTCTTTCAGGATGAGGTGGAAATTCATTTGCACCCCGTGCTGGCTCGCACTTGGGCCAAGGTGGGCAGCCAATCACAAGTACCGGCTCCGGGAAAAAATGAGAAGCAAGTGGTCTACGGCGGTGTGGATTATCTCACCGGCAGGATTACCCACACTGTCGCCGCCGCCAAGAGCGGCGTGCACTTCCTGACATTCCTTATGTTCCTGGTGAATGTCGATGCTGGGAGAAAAATTCGCCTGATGTGTGACAACGGACGCTTCCACCATACCAAGTCGGTGTACGAATGGCTGGCGTCGCACCGCGATCAGATCGAGATTTACCGGCTACCGCCGTACTGCCCGAGTCTGAACTTGATCGAACGGCCGTGGGGCCATCTCAAACGAACCGAGCTGGCCAATGTGCTGTTCCGAAACATTCATGACTTAACGGACGCATTCCGTAAAGGCGTTGGCCGCGTCAATGGCCGCCGTGATAAAATAGGATTTATGTTTGATCACGACGACATATTGGGTAACAAAGTCGCATGATTTATTCTGCGTTCCTACTTAGTCGGTCGTAACCGGAGGTATGCTTATCGAATCGTCTTCTTCGCCCCGCGTGAAGTCAGGAGGATGTAAATGGATGTACACCCATGCTTGGCTTTTCATCGTTGATGTCGCCTGTATTGCCGTAATTTTCACGGCATCATGCGCATCGGCCGCGGCCACCCGCTGGTGGCCGGCGTTTCCTTTGCCGAATCGACTCTATGTCCTTGAAGATCAGGGCTCATACGCCCGCCAGGTCGCCGCCGAAACCTTGGCCGGTCTGCTGGCCCGGCGCGACCGGTTGCGAGGGCCAGGGCCGATGATCTGGCTAGACCAGGGCAATCCAGATTACACCCGCTGGCTGCGGATGTTTCTGGCCCGCCACAAGGTTCCCGAGACGCGACACCCGGGCGGCTTGTGGACCTTGGTGAGGAAGTTTCACCGGGCGGGCATCGTCCGCGGGTATATTCTTTACAACCCCGGGACGAAAGATGACCCCCACGACCTCTCGGTCAACTGGGCCACATCACTGTGCGGTCCCATGGGAGGCATCGCGGTCGATGCGAGCCAGCAGGCCGAGGCTAAACGCGTCGGCCTACCGATGCTGGCCGATGCGCGAGGCAAAGACTTTGCATGGATGCTGGCCAAACTGCATCACCGGTACACGAGGCGGCAGCTTTGCCTTCTACAACCCGGACAACCAAACTTGCGGGATGAGGCGGTGGCCGCCGGAGCTTTGACGACCCTGGACGTACCGGGCGGCGGCTACCGGCATGCCCTGTCCCTCATGCAGCCCGGCGGGATCGTCTTTGGCTGGGGCGTCAGCGAATACAACTCGGTCATGATGGCCTCGCGATACGCCCTGCGCGTGGTTTGCAGCGACTGGGCGAGCAACATTCCCGTGCTGTCATCGGGCCATACGGGATTGGCCTACATGTATGCTCCGGCCGCACCGCACCCTGCCCCCGCATATGAGCCGGGGCACCGCTATCTGAGTTTTATCATCAGCGATGGCGACAATTTACAGTGGGCAATCGGCGGTTTTGGCTCGGATCCCGACCTCTGGGCCTCGCCGCAGCGCGGCCGGATACCCTTCGGCTGGAGCCTGCCTTTAATCGACCTGATGCAGACCAATCCGTACGAGATAACCTGGCTGCAGGCCCATGCCCATCCCGATGATGAACTGCTGCAATTCGGCCTAGGCTATTTTTTCCTCGACGACTACGGTCAAACACGTGGCGGCCCGGCGGCATTGACCTCTTTGCTTCGGACCGAGCGGCCTTACCTAGCCCGGCTCCACCTTCACGTGTTGCTGGTGTTCACCCACAAGTGGGATTCCCCCGCCGCCCTGCGCGGGTATGAAGCCATCGCCGACGAATTGCCCGATGTGCGGGCCGTTCTGGCGATCCAGTACGATCCCTATGCCGCCGGTCGCGGCGCGATCCGATGGTTCTACCACCTGTCAGGTCGCCCCATGGCGGTCATCACCCCCCGAACCTTCTTATGGAACCAAGGCCAAGGCCAGAATAATGACTATTTTCAATGGCCCGACTTCGCCGCCAAAGCGCTCAACACGTGGGCTTCGGGGCGTCCCGGCGGATACGCCAGCCAGTTCGCCTGGGTCGGCATACACGCCTGGTCGAAATTTCCACTGGGAAAATCCGGCCGACCGATCAGCCAATACAATGCAGCGGTATATACGGCGAAACATCTTGGTCGGACCATCACGGTGGTCACCCCCGGGCAACTGGCGGACCTGCTGATCGCCGCCCGGACATCACAGGAGTAGTGGACGATCCAAATAAGATGTGACAGTTTGACGCCAAGAGTTACTGGGGTCGAATCCGAGATTCGACGCTCCAAACGGGCATCGATATCATGCTTTTGGTTGACTTGTCCACCCCAATACAAGGCATGGAAGCAGGAGCTGTGTTTATGTCGCCAAGAGTATTCCCTGTGATCGGAGCCGGTTGCGATGTTAATGGCGTTACGAACTGAAGCATCTATATGGTGGATGCGGAAAACAGCGTTACCCCACATTCCGCAGGGGATATGGGACATGGCGTTGCGAATCAGCCCGCTGTGAAAAATCTTTTCGTAATTTTACACCAGCATGTACTTAACGCGGACGCCTGTTGCGTTGCAGAATCCCCGATTGGGGTGCCATTGGGGTGTCTCCGTCTTTTACGCTGCGTGTACCATTAAATAATGGGATATGAGAATCTGTTGCCGTCGCAAGCGAAGGGAGAAAGGCGATGGCGGTAAAACGTGGCGGTCATTCATGGAATCCCCTGCGGGAAGGGTGGCACCGGCGCGGCAGTACGGGCCTTGGCGTTGGCGATAATAAAATGCTGTCCAAACCGGTCGTTGGCCAGGGCGGAGAGCTTCTGATCGAGTGCTTTTTGCACGAATTATGTCCTGTCTGATCCCGAGTCATACGAGCGTCTGGAGAGATAGTTCCGCATCAGCGGATATAACTCCCCGTACTGCTCCAGACTTTCTTTATATACGC
>JAJZJL010000199.1 GCA_021810145.1 Planctomycetota bacterium
TGCATGTTGGCCTGGGAACATTTCTTCCCGTGGAAGCAAAAACGCTGGACCGGCACCCCATGCACCAGGAATCGTTTATGGTTCCGCGTGTCACCGTGGAAAGTATCCGCCGACACAAAGCGGCGCAAGGCCGGATGGTGCTGGTGGGTACCACTACCGTTCGTACGCTGGAAACCATGGCCCCTGCGATTCTGGATCTGTCGAGACCGGCGGAAGATTTATCCGGCGCAACGCGTTTGCTGATCCAACCCGGTTACGATTTCCAGCTCACCGATTCATTAATTACCAATTTTCATCTGCCGCGCAGCACTCTTTTGGCGCTGGTTGGAGCGCTGACCGGTCTGACCAGACTCAAGGAAATTTATCGGCATGCCATAACGCGGCGTTATCGCTTTTACAGTTTTGGCGACGCCATGCTGATTTTGCCCTGATGAAGCATGCCGTCTTCAACGCTTTTCGGACAATTCTATTGATATCCCGACCGGCCGCTCAGGTCTTCCGGGACCGGTATTCCGCGTAGACCACGTAAGGTTCGATTGATGCTGACAAAATATGAGCGGGCTTATCAACGGCCCGCAGACATAACGCGATCACATTCTTTGCGCCGAGTGCGGCGTTGAGCCAGCATTCCGGAAGATAATATTCTCTTTGTCCGCCGCCTTGCCAGAAGCGACCATATTCGTGGCCGTTAAGGTAGATAAATCCGGTTCCGGTGGCCTGGATTTTCAGGCACCATGTCAGGAAGATATCCGCATCGACATGCGGTAATGTAAATTCCAGCCGATGCCAGGAAAGCAATTCGGCTTTGGCATCACTGGATGCAGTTCCGGTCAATGCATGCTGTGTCCAGGCGGAATCATCAAAATCAGGCTTATGCCATCCTGATTCCAGGCCGGTTGGCTGCGGCGCAAATTCCAATGCGCCAACCATTGTGGACAACGCGGACGATGCCGATGCGGAAATAAGTTTAACGCCGCCAAGGCCGCCGGTTCCGCCGTTATTCTTTACCAGCACGGCAAGGGTATTTTTTCCCGTATGCAGCAATTTATCGGCGTTAAACGTCCAGGCACGATCCCAGCTATTGGTGGTTCCCAGGAGTTTTCCGTTAACGAAAATCCAGCCATCGTCATCAATGCGGCTGAAGTGTAAAGCGGTTTTGCCGGCGGCCAGGTCCTGTGCGGAAATGTGCAAGGTGGTGCGGAACAGGGCGCTGGAATTGGGACGGTGTATCTGCGAGGCGCTCAAGGCATCGGTGGGTGTTGTTTTATGCCAGCCGGCCGTCGCGGCTGCTGTGGCCATGTAGGCGGCGTGTGCGGGATTTTTCGGTTGCTCAATATGCTTCATGCTCCAGGGATTAATGACTTTTCCGCCAACCGATCCGGGCACCAGGGCAATATCATCAATGCCGTAAAGCGACTCCATGGCCATGCCTCCATTGGGGTGGCCGCGGTTTTCATAAACCAATGTCGCACGGTGGGTTCCGGCTTCGAGCGGCTTTTGCGGCAAGTACATCGCGGCCGCACCGGATCCGGCCTTCGGATACAGCAGTTGTCCATCAAGAACCGCGGTGGCACTGTCGGAACTGTGCAATGTGGCCGCAAGCGCAACGGTTGAAATCTGCGGAGGCAGCGGCTGAAGATTCAACTGTGCGCGGTAATAACTGAATCCGCTGATATAAACGCCGAGGTGCGCCAGCGACTCTCCCGGTTTGATCGACCGCCAGTTGCGCGGTTCCGGATCAGCGGCTGATTTGACGGATTGTATCGTTACGCCGGTCGGCAGATTCACCGGACGCGTTGGTGCCGCCTGCGGCTCAGGAAGCCATTTGCCATCGGCGGCGGAAGTGGTTCCACTCGGCAGATACAAAATCTTGGAGCCAAATGGTTCCAATTCATAAGGTAAATCGAACTTGCCCACGTCGGCGATGCTTGCGTGCGCCGTGCCGCTGCGGGAATGGCCATGTTGATCGGTTCGGATAAACAGATATATACCGCCATCGGGCGCTTTACGGGCCGCGAGATGAACATCAGAAAAGCCGGTCTTTCCTTTAAGTTTAACGGCCTGGGATTGCGCCAATGCCGGACCATGGTCCTTCAGCATTGCCGCGATAGCTTTAACGCGCAGATACTTGGCTCCCACACCGCCATTTTCTCGGATCGGCGCGCTGTAATCATACGAAGTGGCAATACCGGCTGCCGGCCGACCGCCGAAATTCGTTCCGCCGAAGAGCATATAGTAATTGATCATCGTCACGCCGTTCTGCATGCAGAAAAGCGTCAAATTGTTAATTTGCGGCGGGATCAAGTCCGCGCGATAGTGATCTTCACGCGTGCGCAGCGGCGGCACATCGCCCACACCGCTGAACCATCCGCCCTGCAGCTCCGCGGTCATCAGCGGGGCGTCGGGTTGATGTTTGCGGATCCAGTTAATGGAACCCTCAACGCCGTCAACGCCCCAGCCCGGATAAAAATCCATGGTGTCAAAAACCCGCCGCAGCAGCGGATTTTTTGCCCCCACCACGCAACGCCCCCAATTAATAAACAGCGGCACCTCAATGCCGTTTTCCAACGCGCCGTTAACCAGCGATTCAACATAAGTCTGTTTGACCGACACGGGAAATCCTGGAAAATCGTATTCGTTTTCCACTTGAAAAATCATCACGCCCGGTTCGCCCGGAGCCTTGCGCGTGATCTGATGTTTGGCGATGACGGGGCATGCCGCGTTATACCAGTGCCGGCTCCAACGCATAAATTCAGGGTTGTCACTGCGCAGCCACTCGCCTTTGTATCCCTTTGGCTTTTTGGTCATCAGCCATTGTGGAAAGCCACCGGTATCCCATTCCGCGCAAATATAGGGTCCGGGCCGAATGCTGACATA
>JAJZJL010000104.1 GCA_021810145.1 Planctomycetota bacterium
TCCAATCAATCGCTACGTGTGCGTGGCGCTCATGGACGGCCTGCCACATGGCATGTTCCGAGCCGAGGTGCCGGTCGAGCAGACCCTCAGCCGCCCCGGTGGCCCTGTTCCCTATGATGCCGGCCGGTTCCTGGTTGCATACAACGGCCGCGTAGGAATGTTTCTGAGGACCGCCGAGGGCACCCCAAATGACATGAGCCCGGCCAACAGCGCCAGAATCGACGGCAAAATGCCTCGTATCCGCGGTACCATTGACCAAGCAACCGGGTGGTGCTGGTCAATATTTGGCTTTACCGGCGATCTCCCATTTGGCTACCACCCAAGGTTCTCGGAGTATATCTCGCATGGGCCGCTGCCGGGCCAGAAGCATGTCCAACTTGCCGCCCGCTGGACACGATGGCACGGTCGAAGGTATTTGGATGTTACGCGGGTAGGATCTCCGGATGGTAAAAACATTTTCCTGCTGGACCCCCGTGCCGGGTTTTCCATCGCAGAATGCAGAGATTACGGCTGGCGGGCAAAGATGGGGCCGACGGGAAAGCTTGTGCTGGTGCCCGGCCAGCATGTCCGCTTCACTTTTCGCGTGTACGGCTTCAGCGAGCCTACTGCCGAGATATTTTATCCGCGAGAGATCGACATGAAAACCTTTAACTTCCGGTCCGGTCCCGGCAAAACCGGGCATGTCCACGAGGTTTGGTCCGCAACGGTGAACGTGCGCAAAGTAACCGTCAATGATCCACACGTTACCCAAGGCACATACGTTATAAAATTTCCACGCGGTACCATCGTGGAGAATATGGCGACGGGTAAGGTAATTCGAGTCAGCGGCACGCCTCGGCAGCAGTTAGCGGCAATTGAGAAGGCGGTTAAAGCGGCGCGCAAAAGTACCGCCGCGCCGAATGGAGCGGTACGGTAGGCGCGAGTGTGCGGCCAACCGGCAACCCGGAGGAGACCCGATGCGAAAAAAGCATTTGTATCGTTGTGCATCCTGCACCATAGCGATTTCGCTTGCGGTTATGTTGGCGGCCACTTCCGTCAGTTCATTGCGGGCCGACAGCCCCACGCTCTTTGGTAAGGTGCACGGCTCCACCACCGCCTCGGGAGCGGCCGCTGCAAAGGGCGCGCTACTAAGCGAGCTCCAGACCCTGCGCGCCGCGGCTCGCCTCCGTGTGGGGGCGGGCTACGGTATTGCCGATGAGACGCTGAACGGGGTTCGGCTCCGCGGGCTAGCCAAGCAGCCCGCTCACCGGCGCGTGGAGTTCTGGTTCTCCAGGAATCGCTGTGTTTGGCGGAAGTGCCGGGTCGGAAGGACACAGACGTTACTGGATTCCACGCTCATAACTGGCGGCATCCGAGTCCACTACCAGCTCGGCAGCGGGATTGTCCAACCGCATGTGTTCGGGCCTTCAACGCCCATGGTTACCGTCGCTTCGTGGAGCGGGCGACGCAACAGTTTCGATTTCAGCCCTCTGTTGTGGACCTACCGGGGAATGACTGAGATTTCCGGTGTTCTGAATTCCGACCGAAAAGCTTTTGTGGATTGGGCTCGCAATCCAGCTGTGGCTGTTACCAAGAAAGGCCCCCTTGTGACAGTGGCGTTCAGTAGCCCACCGCAAGAGAAAGTCGTTGTCGTGTTCGACACGATGGCGGGGGGAATGGTCACTCGCTACTGTCAAATGGACAGCGAGGTGGGGCCGGATAGGCGGGAATCTAAACTGGTTATCACGACAAGGGCGAAGTGGCGGAGGGTTGGCACTTACTGGCTACCGGTGGCTCAGACGACGGGTATCCGCACATGGAACAACGGCAAAGCTTCGGGTTTGGCCCGGACGAGCATCCGTTTCTTGAAATTTGTCGCAGCCCCCGTCAAAGAGGGTTTATTCAAAGTCCCCACACTGGAGATTCCACCGGGGACACCCGTCATCGATCTTCTGCACCACGATCAATACCGTTACCTGCCGGCCGACGCGGCGCTCATGCTCTTCCGGGAGAAGCCAGCGGTGGACGGGGCGACGAGCGGGGGAAAATAGAATGCGCGGTCTTTCCAATTACAGAAGCCGCACAATTGATCCTTCCCGCGCCGGCCGGTCCGGGATGGACAGCGCTTTACCGCCGGGGATGTGTGCGTGCCCCTGCGGCGCAGAACCGACCTCATTGCTAAGGAGTGCCCCGCCGTGAAGAATTTGGCTCTGACGGTCGCTTGCTTTACCACTCTCGGCCCCTTCGCCATCTGTGTGGCCGTTGGAGGGCGCGGAATCGTATCCGGCGCAACCCCGCCTGCCTATCAATCAACCGCGATTGTTGCCGCGATGGTTGCTCGAGGTAAGAAACTCCAGAATCTGGCCGTCACCTATCGGCTGAAGGTGGCGTACGCCGCTCCCGCGGGTCGCACGGCCCCTCCGTCTCGTCGTCTGCAGCGCGGCGTGCGTAGGGGACCGATTTGGAGTGGTACTTTCCGGTATCGCGGACGGTTCGACTTCCTCGACGGCCTTTACGCGCGCTTCACTGAGCTAATGGGGAAGCGTTCATTCATGCTGGCGCGGACGCGACAGGCGACATTCGGTTCTGTATGCAGAATCTATACTCCGCAACGGTTCGAACGGCTGCTTTACCACGAGCCGCTGGTTCACGGAAATGGAGGCAAGCCATTAGGCGAAATAGACGATCCGCACAAGACACTCCCGAGGATCACGCCCCTCGCTTACGCGTTGGCTCTTCGCCCCTTCGACCACCGCTGGCTCAACCCCGGGGCCTTCCGAAAAGCGGAGATAAAGCCGCTCGGCGGGGATTACATGATGATTCTCAGAACCGGCGATGTCTACGTGAACGAATGGACGTTTTCCCCGCAACGAGATTATGGAATAACGCATTATGAGATGCTCCTGCGTGAGGGCGGCAAGCTGGTGGAAAATGCATCGATAGATTGTTCCGCTTTCAAAGTAATTGACGGAATAAGATTACCGGGAAAGATCGTGGCCCGAGCCCTCACGAGCAATGGGGCCGTGGCGTGGACGAAAACGCTTACCGACATCCGCTATAGGATTGGCGATCCGAAAAACGTCCCCTCTCGCTATATCATGCTTTGGCCCAAGGGTTCGGTGGTGATGGACGCGCGGATTCACAAGGTTTTCTTCATCAGGAATAAGCCGCAGACACTGACCGACGAACAAATCTACAAGCTGCTGCATGGCGCGAAGCGGCCACCATAACCAGCGGTCAACAGCGCAACGGAGAATCCCCGCCACGGACCGGGCGTGCCGCGATGTCCGTTGGCTACGAACTGACGTCGCGCCCCAGTGGTTATCGCTGATCCACCTTCCCGCGGAAGCGCGGGCCGCCGGAAATTCGACGCGGGCCACGTCGCGGGTCGGAATCGGGCCGGCGGTGCCCGGCCCAACGCGTATATGCATGCTCAATGCGGCACTGGCGGAGGCGTTTCGGCCGCATCATGACAACAAACTGGTCGCCGAGGGTTTGGCCAAGATTGGCGATAATTTCCAGTCGGTGGCGCATTTCGGGCCGATGTCATGCGTCGCTTTCGACGAGATCATTGATCCCGACGAGCGTAAATTGCGGGCACGCGATGCATTTGAACGCGTAAGCAATCTGCTGCTTCAACTTGCCGGAGTTTGAGCCTGTTCATGCCTCCGCAAACCGCAGCACCTGTTATAACTGGTTGCCACTCGCGGCATTGCGCGAACCGCTTTTCCTTTGCCCGCCTTCATTACCGCTGGAAAACCCCGGTACGGATTTGGGAGGCAGGGCGATTGGCTATTGCGGCTCACGCCTGGCTTATGGCAGTGATTGCGAACAAAACGCTGTTATCCGGGCTGTTTTGCAATTGCCGGATGTTTGCCCGGGCGGGCTGAAGCGCCTGTTGGACGTTTCGCCCGCTGCGGCGTTAATCAATTGTTTTTGGGATTGCGGAGGCGATCCACGAGTACCGCGACGATGATAATCAAACCTGTGACAATATTCTGCACGCCGTGAGATAGATTAATCTGCACGCAGCCATTGCGGATGGTCATGATGAACATGGCGCCGATGACCGTACCAACGATCGACCCCTGTCCACCGGTGAGGCTGGCACCGCCAATAACTGCGGCTGCGATGGCGGTAAGGGGTGTGTTTTTGGATGTCGTGGGATCTCCGGTTCCATTCTCATTGGAGAACATCAGTACGCCGGCAATGCCGGAGAAGGCTCCACCGAGGATATAAATCCAGAGCTTTGCCCGGTTAACGGCAATGCCGCAGAGCCGGGCGGTTTGCTCGTTTGAGCCGATGGCAAAAATATGCCGGCCGAAGCGGGTGTAGCGCAGCATGAGTATCAACGCGATGGCGAGAATGATCATAATCCATACGCCCCAGGGAAAAATCAGGGCCTGGGATGGATTCATCAAATCGTTAAGCCAGTTGGAATGGGTATACACTTCGCTTTCGCCACCCAGCACATCGGCCACGCCACGAAAGGCCAGAAATGTTCCCAAGGTGACAATAAATGGATTAAGCCCCAGCAAAGTAACGCAACTGCCATTAAATAATCCGCACAAAGCCCCTACGCCGATGCCACCGAACGCGGCGAGTATCGGCGGTGCTCCGGCATTGAGCAGCAGGGCGGTGGCAACGGAAACCACGGCAATTGTTGCGCCGATGGAAATATCGATCCCGGCGGAAATTATAACCGGTGTTGTTCCCAGTGCGGCCACACCCACAACCACGCTTTGCAGCAAAATCTGCGAAGCATTGGCAACAGTGGGAAACGTGTGCGGGCGCAACACGGAGAACAGAATAAATACCAGCACCAGTCCGATGACCGGTCCCAGCGCGCTAAGCACAGCGCGGAAATTCATTCCGCGATTTTCTCCGGCTTGGATTATTCCGGCGGCGGGGGGAATTTGCGTCATGACGTTGCTCCTGCTCCGGTGGCTTCCAGCATAATAAGTTCCTCGGTAATGTTCTTGACCGGATGGGCCGTTCCCAGCACGCCCCGGCACATCACGGCGATGCGGTCACAGACGCCCATGAGTTCAGGCAGATAACTGCTTACCAGTAAAATGGCCTTGCCCTGAAGGGCCAATTCATCAATGAGTTTATATATTTGCGCTTTCGATCCGACATCAATGCCGCGGGTGGGTTCATCAAGAAGCAATATATCCACGCCATGATGCAGCAGACGGGCAATGGCCACTTTCTGCTGATTGCCGCCGGAAAGATCGCCAATAATTTGGCCTGGTCCGCGGCATTTGACCGCCATTTTTTCAATCCATCGCGCGCTTTGTGCGGCCTGACCGGACGGGGTGACAAAGCGCGCCAGTCGCGAAAGCGTCAAGTTGTCGGAGATGCTTAATCCCAATGCCAGACCCTCTGTTTTACGGTCTTCGCTGACCATTCCCACGCCCTGATTCCAGCGCCGCGCCGGAGCCGCGGGGCCGCTGTGCAGGCCGACTTTTATTTTTCCGCTGCGCACGGCGTCCAACCCAAAGACGGCCCGGACCAGTTCCGTGCGTCCCGCTCCGACCAGTCCCGCGATTCCAAGCACCTCGCCGCGGCGTAAGGCCAGGCTGGCTTGCGCGGGCTTTTTAACGCCGCTCACATCGTTAAGTTCAAGAATCATTTCGCCGGGGGTATGGTTGGATCGGGGGTATAGATCATCGACCTTGCGGCCGACCATCATGGAGATGATCGCGTCGGTAGAGGCGTCGGCGGTCAGGCCGCCGCCGACGCTTTTGCCGTCCCGCAAAACGGTATAGCGGCTGGTAATTTCCTTGACTTCCTCCAGGAAGTGCGAGATGTAAATGATCCCGTGCCCCTGATCCCGCAACCGGCGGATTAACGTGAAAAGTCCGGCGATATCCCGGCTGGTTAATGAACTTGTGGGTTCATCCAGCACAACCACCTTGGAACCGATGGCTGTGGCGCGGCCAATTTCAACAAGCTGTTTTTCCGCAATCGACAGCCGGCTCACCGGAATATCCACGGGAATATCCGGCCTTCCCAATTGCGCCATGGCGTCGCGGGCAATTTTTCGGATTTGCCGCCACGCCATCAGCGGGCCGCGTACCGGCTCAACTCCCAGAACAATATTTTCCATGACCGACAGATGCGGTGCCAGTGAAAGTTCCTGATAAATCATCGCCACACCCAGGCGGCGGGCATCCATTGGATCGCGCGGCTGATAGACTTTTCCCTCCAGCCACATCGAGCCTTCATCCGGTTGATAAGCTCCGGAAAGTGTTTTCATCAGGGTGCTTTTGCCGGCCCCGTTTTCGCCCACCAGTGCCAGGACCTCGCCGGCATTCACATGCAAATCCACCCCATCCAGCGCCTGTGTGGCCCCAAATCGCTTGCGTATGCCGTGCATTTTCAGCAGGCAGTTGTCCCCCGGCAGCGATGATTGGTCAGGCGGCATGATGGTCTGGTTCCTGCAAGGTCATGGATTGCCATGAAACTGAAAATGTGTCGTCCCGGCCAGGACGGTTATTGAATCGGCGGTAAGGTGATCAGCTTTTCAATGCGCGGGCTGTTGATATTTTCCGGCGTTATCAGAGCGGCGGGGGTATCAAATTCCACCGGGGTTTTCTGACCACGAATATGGTCAACCAGATACGTTACGCCCAGATACGCCATGCGGAAGGGGTCCTGCACCACCACACCGTTCATCTCACCTTTTTCAATCGGTTCCTTGAAGTTGGATTGCCAGTCAAAACCGACAAATTTTTTCTTGCCCAGCAGATTCAACTGCTTCAACGCCAGATACATTCCAAAACAGGTGGTTTCATTGGCCGC
Organism: Planctomycetota bacterium; assembly: GCA_021810145.1. Classification (GTDB taxonomy): domain Bacteria; phylum Planctomycetota; class Phycisphaerae; order WQYP01; family WQYP01; genus JAMDCX01. The sequence continues at coordinate 6,787 of JAJZJL010000104.1, forward strand.
GAAAATGCCATTGGCCTTTTCCAGGCTGTCCGCCATGCTCAAGGCCACCGATTTGCATTTGCTCGGTGTTGAGCCGCCACGATGACTGGCAATGATCTTGATTCCGGGGAATTTTTTCAATGCGGCCGCACAGCCCGCCGCGCGGGCATCCGTGGCGGCCGAGCCTACAATAAACCGCAGCATGACAACATTGCCTTTGCCGCCCAAAAGCTTCGCGAGATATTTTCCAGCGATTTCACCGGCCTTGAAATTATTGGTAGCCACAAAGCTGACATAATCCTTGCCGGGCTTGGCGCGCAGGGCCGAATCGATAATGACCACCGGAATGTGTGCGGTATCCGCGAGTTTCACCGGCGGAACCAGTGCCCGGCTGTCCACCGGCGCCAGAACAATACCATTGACACCCTGCGTGATGAAATTCTGCATCAGCGCAATTTCCGCCGAACGGTCCCCATCCTGCGTGGGGCCTTGGAACAGGATTTTCACGCCCAGCTTGCGGCCCGCGGCGGCCGCTCCGGCATGAACATATTTCCAGTAAACATCGGTGGTGCCTTTGGGAATTACCGCGATGCGCAACCGTTGCGTTTTTGCCGCGGTACCGCCGGGAGCGCCGGACTGGCTGGAAGAATGGTTATTACCTGATTTTCCACATCCGGCCAGCAGCATTATGGCAACCGCCGCGAACAATCCCAGACTCATGCGCTTCATTGATATTCTCCTGAACGTTTTTTTCCCGCCCGTAGCCTCCACACCACCCGCGTATTGTAAAAGCAGCTTGAATCCATGGCAACGCATGCCTGAATTCCCGGTGCCCGGCCAACGCGCGGATTGGCGTGGAATTTAAGGCGAGCTTGTTTTATCCGATATAATCCGTTTCGGATATTATGATTTTTCGTCAAGGCGCTGCTGAAATTCGTCAGACTCGAACGTACCAGTGTTCCAGACGCGTTGCCCGGGCCGGCTGTGCCCCGAAAATGATCCCAGCGTTTCGCATAGGCTCTCTTTATGGAAAATGCCGGATGTCATGTGAAGAGGAAGCGATTTGGTGAAGAACGGACGGTATCGATACTGCGCGAATCCCGATGGCCATCGTAACGGCGGTAGGGCGTGTTACAATGAATAATGAAACGTTTCACTTAATTGGTGATGAATAGAGGAAATGGCCACGACGGTTGAAAAATATTTGGAGACCACAGAACGCGGGGAAGGCCGGTGCTTCATCACGGGGTTGCGCCGCTGGGCGGCGGTCGCGGCCAGCCGCTTTATGCTATTCGAGCCGGCCTCATTCAAGGTGGTGAGGTCGAAACCAGCTTCTTGCTTCTTGTCGCAGTGTCAATAACTGCGGCGTACGGTAAAATGGATGAGGTATGAAACGCTCCGTTTACATTGAGACAACGATTCCGAGTTTCTATTACGAGGTACGAACGGAACCGATCATGGTGGCGCGCCGCGAGAGTACCCGGTGTTGGTGGACGGAGGAAGGCCCGTCGTATGCGCTGCACACTTCGGCGTTTGTGATCGGCGAGTTGCAGGAGGGGGATTATCCGGGCCGACAACATTCCTTGGGAGTTGATCGAGTCATTGCCATTATTGAAAATTGTACCGGCTATTGAACAGATCGTATCCGCATATTTGAAGCGGAAGCTGATGCCATTAGGCGACGCGTATCATTTGGCGGTAGCATCATATTATGGGATGCATTTTGTGTTGACGTGGAATTGCAGGCATTTGGCCAATGCCAATAAGGTGCGACACTTACAAGTGGTCAATAGTGAACTGGGTTTGCCGGTTCCGATTGTGACGACACCGGACTTATTGCTCTTGGAGACCAACAATGATTAGGCGTAAAGATGACGCGGTGGTTCAGAGGGTGCGTGCTTCCCGCCGGCGTATTTTGGAGCGATGCGGCGGCAACCCGCATCGCTTATTGAAATGGGCTGGGCGTATTGAGTCGGCTCACCGGGGGCAGCTAATTGTTTTTGAAGAATCCAAACGGTGAGCGCCGAAAATCCACAACTCGTAACCCGTTGTAGTGGCCCATCGAATTGTCGATGATCTATTTTTCATGATAGCGGCGGCGGCTACAACAACCACGGATCACTGATCATGGATCAATGACCCAAAAAAAAGGAATTGTGCGTAAGTAATGGTGGTGGCAACGAAACAATTGGGTGAAGAAGTCAGGAGCGAGGAGTTAGGAGTTGGCATTGCGCGCACGCCGGCTCATCAGCGATTCATCCATCCTCCGCGTTCCTCCACTACCTCTTTGTTCCAATCCGTAAATCCCTTCGAGTCTTTGGGTCTTGGTGGTGAAAATCCGTTGCTCACTGTGCAAAGCGCAACGCTTCCGCATTATTCTCGCTCCGAGGTTCTGAGTCCCAGGTTCTGGCGCAGCCACAGCGGCAATGATCCAATCAATAATCTTGATCCCAGCGGGCATGACAGCCAAAAGACTTACAAGCCGCCGCAGGAGCCGCCCGCACAGAATCCCAATGCGCATGTGAATGCCAAGACGCCTACAACTCAGCATGGGACAACCAGTTCCGCGGAGCGCGGAATCCTGAAACAGGCGGACTCGTTGGGCGACGCACCAAGTTGGGCGGTGCCCAAAGCGGGAGAACCGCTGGCCGGGGCGGGCTTTGGACAGGCGGCAAGTGGTTTACAGAAAATGGACCAGCAGGAAGCCCATTGGTTGGCGGCGCACCATCTTTCCGGGCCTGGAGGCAACACCGGGCCTACCGTTCCACCGGGTGCGAGGCCGACACCCTACCCCGGCGAACTCAGTCCGGCCGCGCTTCAATATCGTTCGCCCGGCGATCCCAATCCACCATCGTACGTTCAGGCCATTGGCGGCCATCTGTGGTATTTTCCGTTAAATGATAAGGGGACGCACACCCCGGCCCTTCCACCAGGTGCCCCGCCGTTCGCGCCACCGTCGTATAACGGCCCACTTCCGCCGTTGCATTTACCACCGGGGGTGAACCTCATTCCCGGCGTGAAATCATTCGTCCAAGCAAAACAGGATTTCAACTGGCAACGGTACAACAAGGCAAATCAAACATTCCAATTGGGTTTGGCAGCAGCCTTGGTGGCGGTAATTGGCGGCGTATCGGCCCGCGAATCAGACCTTACGGGGTTGTTTCGCGGCTCCGCCAAGAAAGCGGTTGGCCAGATCCACCACATAATGAGCAATAAAAATTTAATTTCCAAGGCTGCGGGTGGGCCATATACACAGCAATTTGAAAAGCTTGCTGCACAACGTGGTATCAGCCTTGAACATTCTATGAACCTTATGAAATTGACCGGTCATCAAGGGCCACACCCTGCATACAATGCCGAAGTGTACGGCATACTGAACAGAGCTACCGCTGGACTCAAAGGGCAACAATACAATCGGGCATTTGACAAGGCGATGCAGGTGATCCGTCAAGAAACAGCCACGCCCGGAACGGATTTGAACAAGCTCGCGACGGGCCATTGAAGGCATGTGCTATATGAAATATTATAGAATAGAGGACAATTTCGATTTAGAAAATCGGTGGTATCTCGATGCCTTTACTGATGGTAACGGAATCGAACTCGACGGCCGCGAATTTACATATGGCCGATCAATAGATACCGGCCCGCCTCTCAAGATGGGCACATGGAAAGATGAAAGGATTATTGAAACGCAGCCGCCGTTACGGTTGTCGCTATACAGGAAGCGGACGGGGGCACCCCTAGATTTTACGTTTACCGGTGAGAATGTTCCTGTGGTGACCTCACGGGTTGCCAATATTTTGACGACCCATGCCAAAGCCGATATCCAGCGGATCCCTGTTCATGTAGAGGGCCAAAAGGAATCTTATGAGATCATCAATGTGACCTCATTGATTGATTGTATTGATACACAACGATCCGAAATTCGATGGTTCGAAAAAGACAACGATATTCGCCCTGATCTAGCTGGAGAACCAGAGTGGGTCCGCAAGTTGGTCATCGATCCACATCGTGTGGGTCAACACCATATGTTACGCCTCAAGGGATGGGAACTGCCGATAATTGTTTCGGAGCCTGTTAAGGAAATGCTGGAAAATGCCAAGGTTTCAGGCATCTGGTTTACTAAGGTGTCCCTATGAAGCGGCCCGTAATGGCCCAAGTGCGCCGTGAAAAGGCGGAGAGTTCCAGTGGGTTGAAGTGGCCCAGCCGATTGTAAGGCCACTGGTATATAGTGGCCCAGCGGATTGTAGTGCCGTTAAAATTCATGATAATGGAGACAGTTACAACGATCATGGATCAATGGTCAAGGATCAAAATATAAAGGAAGAATGTGTAAATAATGGTGATGGCCGCCGAGACAATCTCAAGCCCCACATCCCGCCGGCGCTTCCTGCGTTCCGGCCTTCGAGATTTTCGTGCTGCGTTAGAATTGGACTTTCTCCAGATCACCACTATCGGTTATGACAATGATAACCGCACCATCGAGCGGCAATTTGCCAATGGGGCCATCACCACGCAGGCGTATGATCCTGCAAGTAATCTCACCGGCATCACCAACAACGGCCCGTCAGCCACCATCCTGCAATCAACCTATACGTACAATAAGGCCAATCAGCGAACCAGTTGCCAGGAAAGTGATGGCACCGTTACCGCTTGGGCGTATGACAATACGTTTCAGTTGACCAATGAAAACCGCACCAACGGCCCGGGCTTCGGCTGGTCGGATATGGCCGTGGATCAATGGGTCAATATGACGGAGAACCAGTGGGCCAATATGCCCGTATCGGGTAATGCCACGAACTTCAATGTTACCTACACCTACGACCCGGCGGGGAACAGAAAAAACCGCAACGACGGCACCACTGTCACCACATATACCTATGATCCCGCCAACCGGTTAACCCTGGCCAATGCCAGCGGAACAGTCACCACTTATACCAACGATGCCGCAGGCAATCGCACCGCGCAAATCAACGCATCGGAAACCATTTACTATTCATGGGATGCCGCAGGCAACATGATTACCGCGGAACCCGCGGCGGGCACGGTGACATTAACCTACAATGCCGACCAGCAAAGGGCGGCCAAGCAGAGCACGGATGGCTCGGTAACGGGCTTCCTGTATGATTACAAACGCCTGCTGTGCGAAACCGACACCATCGGCGGCACCATCAGCCAGACTTATGCCAGTGACACCACCGAGGAATTCGGCGATTTAATCGGTGAGGATGGCGAATACATCCACCAGTATGACGCCCAGGCCAACACCAATGCGCTTTTGGACAACACCGGAACGGTATCCGCCCAGTACAAATATTACGCCTTTGGCGAAGTGGCGGCGGTAAGCCTTGATGGTGGCGCATGGACCGCGGAAGATTGGCAAAGCCTGCCGCTGGACTTGACCTCCAACATGATGGCCGGTGGGAAGAAGCAGTACTATCTGGATATGGAATCCGCCCTGTATCTTCTCGGCGGCGGTAATAATGGAAGATACTACGATGCGGCGACGGGCAGATTCTTAAGCGAAGACCCGACAAAAGAAGCTGGTGGCGATGAGAACCTGTATCGTTATGCGAGTAACGACCCGGTGAACAACCTTGATCCCAGCGGGCATAAGAAACAACCGCCGCCGCAGCACACTTTCCATCCGCCGCAAACGCAGCCGGCACAGGGTCCCAATGCGCATGTGAATGGGGCTGGGCAAAGGACAGCGACGCATGGGACAGCGGGAAAACAAAATACGGGAACGATGCAACCGTTACCCGAAAATATTCAGCACGATCTGTTGCATAAGCCAGAATTGCCGGTCCGGCCGTCAGATCCTGTGGCTCGGCAGGTATATGACGCCCAACTAGGTTACCAGCAGGCCCGGGACAACCAGCAAAGGTCCGTAATAACGGGCACCACAACGGGATCGGTTAATCCATCGCCGATCACCGCATGGCTTGGAGGATCCCTGCAGGGATCCTCCGGGGTGGCGTGGAAGTTCGACAATGCCATCAGCTTCAATTTATGGTCAAAGATTCAACCGGCGAACCCGAATCCTGACGCGAACAAGCCCACAGTCGGCAATGCCATCTCGAACTGGTTCGTGAATGTTGCCGCCACTTTTTTCCCCATTGGCGGAACCGAAGAAAGCGGCGCCCGTGATTTAACGCAGGTGGGGGAAGATGTCGAACGGCAGGTGGCCCATCCAGATGTGCCGGCAGCAACTGGTGCAAAAACGGCGACGGAAAACACCGGTGCGAAGGCAGCGGAACAAGCGGGCAAATCCGCGGAAGAACAAATGCCGCAAGGGGTTTTGAAAAATGAAGAGCAGCAGGCAAAACTTCTGCAGAAGCAACAACCGCAACTCAAACAAGCCATTGAGCAGGGCGGCGCGAAAGCCAAGGGGCGTGTGCTGCAGCAGCAGGGCAAGGAAGCGGAAGATATCACCCGCAGCACGTTGAACGAGGTGCCGGGAGCAGACGTGCTGGAAAGGGCACCGGTCGGAAAGGGAATTGGTTCGGAGATCGACAACCTTGTCACACGCGGAAATAAGGGTGTATATGTCGAGACAAAACTGACCATTTCCAAGTTGCAGGAGAGAACCTTGAGTCAATTGCGCAATGCGGTTCGGGAGGCAGGGAAGAAAGGGTATTCTGTAATCCTGCAAGTGGCACGGGCGGCAGATGATAAGGAGGAAGCCAAGCTCCTGAAAGTACTCGGGAAGAATGTGTATAATAAAGTGAAGATCGTTTCAACCCAGACGGATTTGTTCAAAGCGGTAGAGACCGCGTTAAAGTGAGGTGAGGTGTATGCGAGGTCGATTACGCAAAAAAATAGTTGCGGGTTTTGAAGCTGAGCTTCGTGCAGGTTTTCCGCAATTTTTGGCCTGCAACCTTGGAGGGCGGTATCCAAGCTGGTCGTTGAAACTCGCGACAAATCTATATTTGTTCATTGGATTACAGTTTTTTAGCGGCAAAGACCAATTCGTCGTCAATTTGGCTTGGAGTGAAAATGGCGAAGAACCATGGGCTTGGCTCGGCCGGGCCGAAGTCGAACAGATGGAGGGATGTCAACGCCTCGGCGTGCTTTGGAACAGAGCACGCGGTGAGCGTCATGAATATGTCTGGGACCTGGCCCCCGAAAAAACCGCAGCGGATGAAGCACATCGCGAATCACTTTTAAGTGATGAGATTGTGCCCTACCCTGAAGATCCTCCGATAGAGTTGCTGCTGCCGCGGATTGAGCCGCTGGTCCATGATGCCATTGAAAAGCTGGAACAGTATGGAATTCCTTTATTTCGCCGTGTCGCCGAAGCCCATGGTGTAAAATGGCCCGAAGGGATCCCGGCAGGCGGCGATCCATCGAAAGGCGGGCAATAGGCCACCGCGGCATCCACAAGCCCGGGTGGCCGGTGAGCAAAACCTCGGGAATTATCTATAATGGGAACTCATGGTCGCGACACATGAACAATCTGGCGGCGAAATGACGGGCCGCCACATCGGGGGTACACTGGTGTGCATGTCGGCCACTGAAGAACAAATGTTCCCATCCGGGATCACCGCCCGGCTGTTCGCGTGGCTGGCACCGCTGCTTTTACTTTTAGCCGCTGTAGCTGCTGTGCCGGTTGCGGCAACCGCATCCGCGAAAGCTCTGTGCGTACCGCAAAACTGCATCGGGGAACATTCCGCCGCCGCACCGTTTGCGATGCTCCCGACTATTGCGAGTCCGGATTGGAGTAAAAATCTTCTTGTCTCCAACGATCCGGCGCACGGCATATCCAAATTCCTTGGCGGTCAGGCTCTTACAACGCTGGCAACTGCAGGAGCCAGCGAGTTGCCGGAGGCGCTGTCCAGCGGCACGGAAGAGGCGACGAACCTTTTGCCCGGAGCCACAACCGGTGTAACTGGTCTCGCGGATGCGAAGACAGCGACGACCTTATCGGAAGATGCGGTAAAAACTCCCACCGCCAACACCGTAACCGCGAAAGTTCCGAGCGCGGCCGGAAAAGCGACCGAAGAAGAACTGACCAGATTTGAGAACGAGGGTGGCGGGCAGGTGCAGGGGCAGGGAGAGAGGACGGCTGTGGCGCCCACTTACGCCCACCTTGAGGACCCGGCGACAGTTGAGCCCGGAAAAGATTTCACGCCGGCGCAGAAGGCAAAAATCCTTGAGGAGAACATGAAGAGGAATGGTGGGATCGTGAAATCCGACAAATCGGGTACCGTGCTAAGAGCACCGGCGAAGAGCCAACGTGGCGTCGCGCCGCACCCAGATGAGTGGCAAATCGACCACAAAATTCCAAGAGCAAAGGGGGGCACAAACAGCTTTAAAAACGCCCAGGACCTCTCACGTGTAGAGAATCGCGCGAAATCAAACAAATAGGGAAGAATTAATGGACACCGACGAATTGCATTTGAACGCTACGTTTCCACTCAAGGCATCAATCTGGCCGGGGGCTCTGCTCGCGTCCATCGGACATGCAATTTTTGTGGCTCGCGCGCCTTTTATGACTCACGAACAATCATGGGACGGATTGAATTATAGCGTGCAAGATAGCGAAGGCTCACGAGGCACGATCTCGTTTGACGAGAGCAAGATCAACTTCGTCGCCGTGTTTTACCTCCAAACTAGCCGGCGAAATCCCCTGAATAGGGATGTAACCAATGCCAACGACTCCACGGTTTACGTAAGGGATGTTCCCGACCAACTTAAGAAACTCACTCACGAAGCGTTGCAGTACGTTATTCCGGATGTGGCAGGCGAGGCGCAGCCTGTGATTACTGCAGCATTCTGGAGCGACCCATCCGGCTCACAGGTTACTGCCAGTGAACCGTGGCGGGATGTAGTTGAACATGGAGCAGTTCTCGTCGAGAACCAGGTTCTGCCTGCGAACATCGGCTTTGAACGTTGGGTTACTGATTTTGAATTTAACCCGGTCGAAGCTGCCCTCGTGGAAACCTTGTTTAAACGGCGACTTGCGGCCGCGAATGAGGCCGTGCGGTTAACCCCTGCTGAGTCGCAGGAAATACGGCGTATCGCTAACAGCGAGGCCAACCTCCATGCCTGCCGCGAATCACTAGAGGAAATTGGAATTATGTAGCGGCCCAGCCGATTGTAAGGCCACTGGTATTAATGATAATGGTGGCTCAGATGGTTTGCAAACGGGCGAGTGGCATGGAATTATGGCGACATTCACAATTACCAGTGAACGATAATCAATGAGCAAAATTTAAGGAACTGCGTATAAGCAATGGTACTGGCGAGTTTGATGTTTTTTATCCGGTAACCTTGAGAGAATAATTGGATGCCGCAGGAAAACAAAATCCCGAGCAGCCACGAAGCGATTCGTGTGTACGCGGATACATCAGTCTACGGCGGAGCGTTCGACAAGGAATTCCGGGCCGCAAGCACGGAATTTCTGAAAATGGCAGGCCGCGGGCGGTTCCGATTGGTTATTTCATCGGTATTACGGGAGGAAATCCTCCCGGCTCCGCCGCGAGTTCAGGAATTATTTGCACAATACGAGAAATTGGCTGAGGTGGTCGTGGTCACAGAAGCCGCGTTGAAACTCCAAAGCGGCTATTTAGATGCGGGCATTGTCGGGCCGCAATGGGATGCCGATGCGCTACATGTTGCTCTGGCGACGGTTTCGCGGTGCGAATTTATTGTGAGCTGGAATTTCAAGCATATTGTGAACTATAAGAGAATTTCAC
>JAJZJL010000105.1 GCA_021810145.1 Planctomycetota bacterium
TCTGAAAATCACCGATGAACAACTGGCGGGACTTCGCCTGACACCCGCTCAATTCCACGGCGACTGGAACTACCTTATCAAGCCGAGATAGGATAATTGTTCAAGTTATTTTTGAGCAAGCCCTTAGCCCGGGTCGCCTACCGGGACTCTCCGAGAAATTGCCGGGTGGCGATACGTCAATCGGGTTACAGTTGTAGTACCCCCGGTGCAATTAACCATGGCCTAGGGAAATAACCCCCTTAAGACGACGGGGCTGTGATCATTCCGATAAAAACGCCGCAATGCTTCGTCTGAGTTTCTTTATAGCGGCGCGCTGCGAGGCGTTGAGCGCCCGGCCGCGCTCAGCCGACTTCAGGATATCGTCAGCGTGTTCCATATCTCTTCTCACACCGGCATCCTCGGTCGCAATCGGTGTGGCAGTATACGCTTTGATCAAATGATTCCAAGATCGTACGAGTGGCGTAAACACCCCCTTATCGTTGCAGATGCGGAGGGTCACGCGAGCGACACGCTCCATGTAATGCCCGTTGGCGCGATGCTTTCCCGGCGGCTGGCCAAGTTTTCGCCCCGCACGGACGTCTTGATTACGCGCCCCATCTTGCCAAAAACGGAGGCCGAGTGTCGAAAAATAAACGGCGATCCAATAGCGATCTTCCCCAGGTGCTTTCGGATCCCCGAGGACGCTCAGGCATTGGTTTCGCCCCATCGGTGTCGCGAAATCGGAAAAAAACTTCCCAAATTGGCCTCCAACATCCTTCCACAGATAGGGACTCGAAAGAGCGTCCACAATTGCCTGGGGGTTGTGGGACCGTACGATGTTCCTGATGGCGGCCTGCCCAATGCCATCTGCATCGCCTCCATTCCATAGCTTCTTGGCTTCCCGGTTTCGGAGCAGTTCAAGCAGTCGCGGATCCAGCTTTACCTGAGGCGCGGATTGGAAATCATCGCGAATAGGGCCAACCCGTCGCAGAGATTGCCTCAACATCCCGTCGAATGCATGCACCGTGGGCCAAGGATGTCCCCAATATGACGTAGGGCTAGCCAAATAATACTTGCAGCCACCGGAATTGAAGAAGAATCCGCGGACACGGCCGGCCACGGCCACCTTAACGCCTGAAGGAACCGGCACCATTGCACCCGCCGGGACGGAGAAGAGAGGCGGCGAATGCGCAATGACAAAATGTTCCATAACCTGCCCCAGACCCGGTGGAGGCTCTATCAACGTGCCTGCCGGCAAGTTGAATACGCACCGTCTCTGATACTTAATCGGATTCAGGAACAGAAAAACATTGACTCCGGGCTGCAATGGTCTGAGGCCTAACATGATCGTCGAGTGCCAACGGCTAGGAACGATCTTGAAACCCTTGGTTGCGTATTTGCGGTCCGCAACCCTGTATGCACTGCACGTTGCAACTTTAACCTCCGCCCCTTCGCGCAGGTTTCCGTAATAGACGGTATAGATTTTAACCACGGCGTCATCATCATGAGCTGAGACAATGCGCCCATATATGATGTCGTGTGCCAGAAATGCCAACGAATCCAGATCGTACGAAGGTTGGCCAGCCGTGTTGCCGGAATTATCACAACCGAGTAAAAATGCGGCCATATCCCGGCGGACCATGTTAATCGCGGTTCTCTGCCATTGATTCACTCCAGCCTTTTCGCGTCCCGCCAGTATGAGATAAGCGTGAGTCATATCGCGCCGTACGCTCAGTGTGGGCGGGCCGAGCGGGACGCCGGTGTTGCAGCGGATTAGAAAATCCCATTGCCCCATCAAGTTTAGAAAAAGTGGCTTGTTGCGTCTTAATCGCAGCGCAAGGGTTGCCAGCCTCGCCATGTAATTCCCGTTGGCTAAATGGGGTACGCGCAGGCTACGCGCGGCCCCCCGCTTCAGCACCGGACCGCCATACGAGCCATACATCCAGTAATTCACGCCCAGGGAGGAAGCGCCGGCGGCAAGTGCCATTTTTACATGCATAGGAGTGCGGCGGTCTCCCAAACAGGCCAGCCACAGGTCACGCCCGGCGGGTGTTGCCAAAGCCGAAGACAATGCCAGCGATGCATGAAATCCAATGTTACTTGCGTAGGTTATTGCAGGAAGGATCGCGCCGGGTCGGTCACGGAAGAGCGCCAATCGGGCGGCGGCGGCATCCGCAATTGCGTCCTCAAGGCCCACCTTTCTCCGGTCCATGGCGGATCGCTGTTTTAGAAGTGTAAGGAGGTACGGAATTTCTGTGCGGGCTGGCGGTTTCCCGAAGAACACTTTTGCAGGTTGCACCCGCTTGATGCTGCGTTGCAGCGACGCAACGAAGCGCTTCAGGGCTTGCGACCTCTGATTTCCAAACGGCATCTTTGGCCCCGCGAGATAGGCCCCCGGATTGCTGAGCTGATAGAACCCGTAGACCTTCCGATCCATGACCAGTTTCAGGCCGGAGGGCACGGGAACGTAGGAGTCTGGCGGAGGATGAAAGAAGAGTTGGGGACGGCCCCTGACGAGGAAGAAAAAGAACCGATCTCTCGGACCCGGTGCGCGGATCTTGCCATCATTGTGCCGTATGTCAAAAAAGTTGGGTACGTCTACGGAGATGTCCGACCCTGACCGCAGGCCGCCCGCGTAAACGGCCTGGATTTTTACGTCAAGGACACCGCCGCGCACTGAAGTAACCCGGCCGGATACGATGTCGTGTGCCAAGAAGGCCAGTGAATCGAGGTTGTACGAAGCCAAGTCCATGGCCGAGGCCGGTCGGGAACGAACAGCGAGCATGAGGACACATGCGACCACAACAGCCATCATCCTCGCATGCCCAGAAAGTCCCCGCCGGTGACGCATCATGCAACGCATGCAATTCATCGGAGAACTCCTTAGCAGAAAGCCGCGCGTGAACCCAAGGGAGTTGTGAAACAACCAACCGGTTCCTGACGGAGCGAGCTACCGCCATCGTACCGACGGCTTCAAAACCCTCACGTTCCATCAAATTCTACAACACCACAGGCCGCTTGCAATCCTCAACAACCGCCTGCGAAAAACCCCAACCATTGTTTCCGGCATTCGGTCCGAGGCGGCCGTTCCAATCCGAATCTCGGACGCTTCCGATCTAATGGCGATCCCAGAACGGCAAACCCGTCACGGTGATGCGCGTTTCACCGCCCGCGGTATACACCGTAAGCACCCGCCCCGGTTCGGCATAGGCTTTTTTTACATACGCCATTGCAACGGGTTGATTTCCCAGCATCGGGGACATGCAACTGCTGGTAACACAGCCGATTATCGTTTCACCGTCGCGCAACGGCTCCCCGGCAAGGGGTGGCGCATCACCGGGGTTTTTCAAGCCGACAAGCATCCGGGCAACGGCCTTATGGGCGTGCATTCTCGCCACGACTTCCTGCCCCAGATAGCACCCTTTGGATATGTGCACCGCGCGCGAATACCAGTGCGCTGTTTCCATGGGTAAATTCTGATCCGTGAGATCAATTCCGAGCAGCGGCGTTCCAGCTTCAATACGCGCAATGTTGTATGCGGACCAGCCGATGGGACGTAATTTAGTTCTTCCGGGTTTGAACGGCTCCGATTCCGGTTCACCGTTCGCCGAATGAAGCAATTCTTTCCAAATGGCAGCCAGGGCATGACGCGGGACAACCCATTCGTATTGCATTTCCCCGCATTGATCATTGCGGAATACGGTGCAGGGCGTGGCCGCGAATTCCGTAGAACGGTTGCGGAGCAATTCTGTCAAATCCGCGGTTACACTTGCAGCGGCGAGGGTGTCGATAATCCTGGACGATTCCGGGCCGATCAGCGTGAAACGGGCCAGATCGTCGGTGCGGTTGCGTATCTCAACGTGATCTGAAAACAGATAATTATTCAAGGTTCGACACAATTCATCAGCGAGGCGGGCGTCCACTTCCAGCAAGGTGGCGTCCGGCTGATGCAGCACATTGATATCCAGAACAATACGCCCCTTGAGGTTCAACAAATAGGCATAACAACCGTGCCCCGCACTCAGCGATTTGGTTTCGTTGGTAAGCAGGTTATTCAGGAATGATAATCGGTCCCTGCCGGTAAGTTCCACCACACCCCGATGCGGTGAATCCATGATTGCCGCAGCCTTGCGAATGGCCGCATATTCCGCTTCCGGTTCACCAAAACTCTCAACGATTTGAATATCCGGGCCATAGGGAAGATAGCTGGCATTGGCCTGTTCATGCCAGGCATACAGTGGATTTTCGCGCATGATGATCAAGACTCCATCAGGTTACCTGCCGCTGATTATATAACCAAAAAACAAATTCTTCAGGAATCAGAAACTTCGAGAAATAATGGCGAGCTTTGGGGTTATCTGGACCGGTTCGGCGCTGCCGGCGCTTCCGCGCGCGGAGCTTATCCGCTAATGTATGGCCGATGAAAACACAAAGTGAACATTGGCAGCAATGGTTTGAAAGCGTATGGAAACAACGTGAAGAAGTTGTGTATCCGAAATTATTCGGCGCATTTACCGGAGAGATTCGCACGCTTTCGAGAGCCTGGTTTGAATCCATGGGCTTTCAGGACATTGATCCACGCTGGCTTACGCACGGCATACTGGAATCGCCACCGAATGACCGCCATGACAACTGGGTTTATATCACAACGGGCCTGTCAAATCCCTGGGGAGTTGACCCCGCGGAAAAGCGAACGGATCCATACAGCGGTCTGGGCGTTGAATTTTTTATGCAAACGGCAGAATCAGCGCCATGGGCCATTGAAGTGCTTGGCACGCTGATGGCAATGCAGATTCTGGCGGCGCAGGAGCTTATTGCCGGCGGGCTGGTGGAAGCATTTGACCGCGTACCGCTGGGTCGAACGATAGATAAATCAGGTGATTCGCTGATAAAAAACCTGCTGATTCTTCCACCTGAACATGTTCCCGCCCAGGCGCAACTGGATTCCGGCATATTTGATTTATTGCTGTGCGTGGGGATAACTGATGCGGAAGTACAATTTGCCCGGGCACAAGACGGCCCGGGACTGCAAAAGCTGCTTATGCATCACGATTATATTCCGGTAACCCAAGCCCATCGCCCCAGCAGTGTGTGAAACGCAACGGAACATCGGCTGAAACGTCCAATAGAATCCAGAGGATTTCCCCGCATGACACAAAGCTCCCCGAAAGAAAACAAAAGCCCGCTGGGTGTGAAACTCATCGCCCTGTTATCACTGGTGCTGGCGTTGATTGTGTTTACGACCGGCGTGCTTTTGCTGCTGGCCCCGAAGTCATGGATCGCCCGGCTAAGCGTGTATTGCATGGATCGGTTGGGATTTATTCCTCATTCCGGACCGCATGGAACCGGGCCGTTACCGCCAACGTGGATACTTTTTTCCGCCTTGATGACCTATACGGTGATATTTGTGCTGGAAGGCGGGGGAATGCTGATGCAGAAAGCGTGGGCGGAATATCTGGTACTGGTGGAACTGGCACTGCTGCTTCCACCGGAAATGCTGGAAAATTTCCGGCAGCCGGACTTTCTGCGTATTGTAACGCTGATATTTAATATGGTGATATTTGTATATCTTTCTGTTCGCCGCACGCAATCCCTGCTGGCCATGCGAGCGCGGCAACTGAACAAACCGATCAGTTAGCCCGCGGATTGCGGAAAGTCCAGTCCGGTGTGGCGATAAAATTCCAGGTTCGGATGAAGCCAAACACGCGGAAGCCCGCATTGATTCAAAGCGGTCCGCGCCGGTGCGCTTACGTATGTCATAATGGAGATTGCCGCACGTTCAGGCGGTTACGGATTAAGCCCGTTCGCGTTCGCGTGTCTGAACACGTTCTTTGGTTGGCGGCGGAGTAATGCCATTGGCTTCCATGAGGGTTTTCATTTCGCGCTTCTGTGCTTTTCGCAATTGGCGACGGCGCTTTTCGCTGGGCTTTTCAAAGTACGCAATACGCTTCATGTCCTTAATAAGCCCTTCTTTTTCACAGAGCTTCTTAAAACGACGAAGCATTTGATCCACTGTTTCGTTACCGCGTGACTTTACCTTCAGCATAGCTACTCCGCCAAAACCGGCAATTTCTGCATAAACCCGCCATCTTTAAGCAATCCAGCCCGGTTCGCCGGGCAATAGATGATACACTCGCTGATGGTCCCCGCACTGCGAAGCAAGGGAATTTTCAAGCCACGCATTATAATACCGTTAGGACCGCCTAGCAAGGCCGAGATTTCAAAATTTTGTGAACGCAATATCATCTATCTGAAGGCGTTTGCTATAATAACGCCTGTTTAAGGTGGCAGCCAACCCAAGTTGGCCCAGACTTAAACAGACCATAAAGGATGGGTATGGATGCTCAAGCGGTAACCGCTTTACTGGCTCAATGCCGGGCCGGTGACAAAAGCGCCTGGGATGCGCTGGTGGATGCTTATTGGCAGCGATTATATGGCTTTGCCTGGCAATCCACGAAAAATCGGGATTTAGCGCATGATCTGGTGCAGGAAACGTTTTTGCGGGTTGTGCAGAAGCTGGATCGTTATGATCATCGCGACAAGTTTGATGCGTGGCTTTTTCGCATACTCGTAAATTTGATCCGAGATCACAGCCGTTCCCGGGTTCGTCGTCCTGTACGATCAACAGTTGTTGATACCAGCACCGGGGCGGAAATGACCGATGATATGGCCGCGCGAACCGGCCATCCTTCCGATCCGGTTGATTATCAGGAAGATGTGCAAAGGCTTTATGCGGCGCTGGAGCAACTCCCGGAAATCGATCGGCAGGTGTTGCTGCTGCGACATTACGGAGAAATGCCATTCAAAGACATCGCCAAAATGCTGCACTGCCCTCTGGGAACGGTTCTGGCACGAGCCCACCGAGCCTTGGGGAAATTGCGGATAACCATGGAGGTCGATCATGAAGCCAAGTAAATTATCGCAAGCGTGCCTGTTGGATGTATCCGGAGAATTGGGAGCCGAAGCCAGCGAATTACTGCGTGAACATGTTGAAACATACCCCGCGGGAATGCTGGAATATGATCAGGCGTTGTCAACATTTAAACAACTCAATTCACTGCCTCCGCTGGAATCGCAAATGGATCAAGTTTCGCGGGAACGCTTGAAACAGCAGGTCAAGCGAGCGGTGCATCGCGCCGTCGGGCAGCAGCAGAAAACAGCCCGGTTGCGTACCATGCGTCGCTGGTTCTACCGCTCCATGTCAATCGCTTCCGGCGTTGCTGCCGCAATGGTGGTTATGGCGGGGGTTTATATTGTCCGACAACACATTCAAGCGCATCAGGCGCGGGTGATGGATGCGGAAAACACCTTCCAGGAAATGGCGGAAAGTCATTTGCCTTATCGCGCCAATACTTCCATCAGGCAGATTCGCGCGAGTATTGATCGTTTTGGCTCCCGCAATATGTTTGATGCCCAAAGCGGCGCCGACAGTGCGGGCATGATGCAACTGTTCAATGCACTGGACAAAATCCCGGTTCCCGGAGCTGAAGACGGCCTGCCACAATCTGACAATATTCAATAAATAAAGCGAGGAGCTCGCCTATGACGTTGCGTTCCACCCTTCGCCGGCTTCATTTGGCTCCGGTGGTTCTGGCTGCCGGTTTATTGCTCGTGCCGGCTTGCGTTGGCTTCAGCGCGGCAACAACCAAACCGCCGGCGAAACAAAGTCCGCCGTTGCGACTTTCGGCCCAACAGATTAACCAGATCATGGATTTTCTAAAAACCACCGAACCTGATGTTTATGGCAAGGCGGAAATGCTTCGTCGATCGGATCCGCAGCAATTTGACAAACTTATCGCGGAAGCGGCACCCAATTTCGCGCGGTTGGAACGGCTGCGACAAACCGATCCCAAATTGCTGCATTTAACATTGCTCGATTTGGCCGATACTCATGAATCATTTAAACTCGCGGGAGAGTTACGACAGCCGGGTCTGCCGCCATCGGCAGCGCAACTGCTGCGTGCGCGTCTGAAACAGGTGGTAACCGCGCAATTTGACCTTCGGCAAAAAATTCGTCTCCACGAACTGAATCAACTGGTCAAAAAAATCGATGAATTAAAGGCTCAACTGAAGCACCGCGAAACGCAACGGCAGATCATTATCAACCGCCGCGTGGCGCAGCTTATCGGCAAACCGCCGAGCGTTAACTGGTAAAAAAAAGCAACGGGCCTTGACGCGGCAATACCGCACTTGGATAATTCGTGTTCGCAGGATTTCCGCTTGGCTCGTGGCTGCGGATCCCGCATCGGGAAATCATTGTTTCTGAACTCCATGGAGAAATGTTCGGCCATGGCAACCGTTACAAAAAAAGAAATTGTCGACCGTATTGCCGATGCCAATCAGGTCAATCGCGCGACGGCGAAGCAAATTGTGCAGGCCTTTCTTGACGAGATCAGCAATTCACTGATCCGGGGCAACCGGCTGGAATTCCGGGACTTTGGCGTATTTGAAGTCCGGCCGCGCGCCGCGCACAAAGCCCAGAATCCAAAAACGCTTGAGGCCGTTGAGGTGCCTGGACGCCTGCGTCTTCGATTCAAAGCCAGCAGCACACTGAAAAAAAGACTCGACGACCCGACATCAAATGGCGTGAAAGCATCTCTGGCCGGACGTGGCGCTTCGTAGGTCGAATCCGTCCGGGATTGTCGTGGCAGATGCCGGGGTTGGTGAATGTTTCTCAACTCTCTGTTCGCGATCCATGCCCATAACGCGCAGAATCATTGGCTACCTCTGAAACAGGCTGATAAAGCCAGACCGGATTTCCCATGGAGCAACAACCCTCACCGATGTCACCGGCAATACAAAGCTGGATAAGCGCTCTGGCCGATGATCTTGAAAAGCGAAAACGCGATCATCAGTTTCGGAGCTTGTCATCCGTTGGCGGGCCGCAGAGTACGGAATTACTTATTGGCTCCAGACGATATCTGCAATTCTGCACGAATAATTACCTGGGCCTGGCAGCGGACCCGGAAGTGCTCGAGGCCGCGCATCGTGCGCTGGATCGGTGGGGCTTTGGATCCGGCGCATCGCGGCTGGTCGCCGGTTCAATGGAATCACACCATGCATTGGAAGCGGAGCTGGCAGAATTTAAACAGACCGAAGCGGCGCTGGTCTTTTCATCCGGCTATGCCGCGAACATGGCTGTTCTAACCACCTTCGCCTCGCGACACGATCTGATTCTTTCCGACAAACTCAATCACGCCAGTTTGCTGGATGCCGCCGGTGCCTCTGGAGGCACAAGCCGGACGTACCCGCATAAAAACTATGCGCGGCTGGCCGCATTGCTTGAACGAAAGGCAAATACCGGCAATCCGGAGGCGATTGCCGAATCAGCACGTTCGCGCGTTGATTCACCGGTTGATGCAAACCAGGAACCATCCCGGACGAATCAGCGCATCTGGATCATCACCGATACGGTTTTTTCCATGGATGGAGATCTGGCGGATCTGGTACAGTTAGACCGCATTGCTCGCGAACACGGCGCACTGCTGTTTACGGATGAAGCGCATGCAACCGGGGTTCTCGGCCCAGAGGGTCGAGGGGTGGCAGCGATGCATCATGTTGAAGCAGCTGTGGCGGTGAGCGTTGGCACATTGTCCAAGGCGCTTGGATCCGTTGGTGGATTTGTTACCGGACCACGTCAGGTTATTGAAGCTTTAATCAACCGTTCCCGGCAATTCATTTATACCACCGCGTTGCCGCCAGCTTGCACCGCTGCGGCCCGGTGCGCGTTGCTGGTCAGCCGCCGCGAGCCGCAGCGCCGCAAACGCGTGCTGGCCCTGGCCGAGCATGTGCGGTCGGAGTTGGCGCAACTGGGCTACCAGACCGGCGATTCGGAATCGCCGATCATTCCGGTGATGTTTGGCTCATCTCAGCAAGCCATGGAGGCAGCGGCATTTTTGCGTGAACGGAATATTTTTATTCCAGCGATCCGTCCGCCTACGGTTCCCCCCAACACCGCGCGTCTGCGAATCAGCTTGATGGCAACGCATAGTGATGCCCAAATTGACCAACTTTTGGCGGCCATGAAAGCGTTGCGCCATAAGATTCTGCGTCCGAATATGCCATGATTATTAAACTTTTGCCGATAGCTTGTCCGATAAACTACCTGTGAGGGGTTTGGACAGCTAAATACACAAGTATCTTGCAGGTAATACCGGACCGTGCGAGTCCGGCCCGGGATATATTGCGCGCTCGATGGAGTCATAATGATGATGCTATTATTGTGGATTCTCTCTGCTCAACCCCTGATTTTCGCGATTATCTTCGCCGTTCGCGGGTATCGCCAATCCACAGCCGCAAAAACCAGACGGCAGATCAACTATCATCCATCCCTGCCGGTTCACCACGGCGGCAGCGGAAATCCCATTGTGGCTAAGTAGCCTTTCGCCCCCCTGCAACCCGGATCGTACGCCAACAGTGCGGCGTATCGATGTAAAAGCCGAAATTGTGATTGACAAATCAATGGCCTTAAATCTCATCACGAGATTGATTTTGTCTCAGGGCGTAACCGGAAGGCGGCCAGAGTATCTCATGCCCTTATGAAAAATCGATTAAATCGGCACCCATTCGCTTGACATAAAAGGTACATCTGGTACGGTCAGTAGCTGGAAATTTGTGCGCCTGGCCCCGATAATCAGGCGGTGGGCTGCGTTCGGATCGCAGCATGCCTGAAGCAGTTGCCGGCACCGCATAAATTCCTTGTTTTACGTGTTTATTTATTAAAGAGAATGTGATTCATGGCTGAAGCGGAAACTCCTGAAAGTAATATTGCGGAAGGTCCGGGTAAAGGTCAGGCCTATTTCACACGCGCGCATACTGTGGCGGACACGGGAAATTACGATTACGCCATAGAGATGTTCATCCAGGGCCTCCTGCGTGAACCAACCAATATGCCCGAGCATGAGGCGCTGCGCGATATTGCGCTGAGGCGAAAAATAAAGGGGGGAAAAGCTGGTGGCGGATTGGGCGGACTGTTGGGAAGCAAAGCGTACTTCAAGGGAAAATCACCGAAAGAATTGATGCTCAACGCGGAATACGCTCTGGCCAAAGATCCGGGTAATATCAATCAGATGATGACCATGCTGCGGCAGGCCACGGCGGCGGGATATAAGGAAATGGTGCTCTGGTTCGGTCCGTTTGTCATGCAGGCCAATCGAACACAAAAAAAGGCCGATCCGAAATTGTATCTGGAACTGGCCGACCTGTATGAAGGCTTTGGAGAATTCGCCAAAGCCGGTGAATCGGTGCACGCGGCGCTGGAATTATCACCGGCTGATCCGGAATTAACGGCCCGTGTCAAAGAGCTTGGCACGAAGGAGACGTTGAAAAAAGGGAAGTACGAATCGGTGCCGGACTTCAAGGAGTCTCTGCGCGATCAGGAAATGACCAAGGACCTTCTGCAGAAGGAGAATTTGAACAAAACCGAGGAGTACAAGTTCAAATTGATTCGCGAAAGTCAGGAAGCATGGGAGAAAAATCCAACCGATCCTCAGTTGCTTACGAAATATGTCAAATCCCTGATCGATGCGGAAACCGAGGAAAGCGAAAACACCGCCATTGAGGTATTGGATAAAGCATATGCCCAGACAAAAATCTATCGCTACAAAGTAACAATAGGTGATGTGCGAATTAAACAATTGCGCCGACAACATCGGGCGATGGTCGACAAAGTCCGTGCCAATCCGGATGACACGGAACTTGCCGGGCAATTGGCGGAGTTCGAACGCGAGCGTCTGAAATTTGAATTGCAGGAATATGAAGAGCGCGTGAAGAATTACCCGTCGGATCTGCAGGTGCTTTTCGAATATGGATACCGGTTGTTCCGCTCGCAGCGCTTTGAGGAAGCCATTGGCGTTCTGCAGCAGGCGCAGAACAATCCACGCTGCCGCACCGATGCGCTGCACCTGCTGGGACGCTCATTCCTGGAGCAGGGCATGACGCAGGAAGCGGTTGATACACTCCGCCGTGCCGTGGAAGGTTATGAATTGGCGGAATCCGGCGATACCAAAAGCAAGGAAATTAATTATTGGCTCGGACGGGCCTTGGAGGCCTCCGGCCAACTCGAGGATGCGGAAAAGGCATATAGCCGTATCGCGCAATGGGATATCGCATTCCGCGATGCCCGGCAGCGGCTTGGCGAATTGCGGAAGAAAAAGACCTGATTCAGCCAAATCAAGATTTCCATGGATTTGCCTTGTTTGCCTTGGCGGTCATTGCTGATTTTATCACCCACAAGGAGCCGCGCGGCAAAAGATGATTCCACTTATACAGGTATTGCTAACCCGTTTCACATACATCGCACTGGCGCTGCTGCTGATTGCCGCCGGCTGCGGGGTGCCCATTCCGGAAGATGTCCCGTTAATATTTTCCGGCTATCTCTGCAATCCACACGAAAGTCCGCTGGCAGATATCGCCGCCGCCCCAACGGCCACGAATCACGCCATGATTGCCACCCCCGGCCGGGTTCCCGATCTGGAAATCATGATCCTCTTCGGCATGACCGGTATGCTGGTGGGCGACAGCATTCTATATTTTGTGGGACAGCGCGGTATTGATGCCAATAATTTTCTCTCCCGGCATATTCGTAAAGTCATGCATTCCAAGCGCCGGGATCGCGTTGAAAAATACTTCCGCAAACACGGCAATTGGACGCTGTTTGTTGGACGGTTTATTCCCGGCGTTCGCGCGCTGATTTTCGCGCTATGCGGTATTTCGCGAATGCCGTATTGGCGATTTGTGGTGGTCGACGGACTGGCCGGTTTGATCAGCGTACCAACGCTGATCTATCTCGGATATTGGCAGGCTGCGCGCATTAACTGGCTTTTCCGGGAAGTTGATAAAGTTAAACACTATATTTACATCGCCGCCGGAATTGCCCTGATTATCGCCCTGGTCGTTTTTCTCATCCATCGTCAGCAGCAGACTGGAAAAACCCCGCCCAAGTAAAGGCCTCCTGCGGCAGCGTTCGGGACATGGATTTGCTTTAACCGGAAAACAGATCAGTTTGGTCGGGATCTTTGGATTGCGCGTGATTCATCATGTCCCGCGCTTCATCAACGAGTTCCCCCAGGTCCCTGAATTCCCGGTATACCGAGGCAAACCGCACATAGGCTATCGCATCGGTTTGCCGCAGATGGTGCATAACCTGCTCGCCGATGAACGTACTGGGCACCTCGCGCTGATATTTCTGGACAACCTGCTCCTCCACGGCATCGACAATTCGCGCAATGGCTTCCGCGGAAATCGGGCGCTTGTAGCAGGCCTTTTGAATTCCGGCGATAATCCGGTTGCGATCAAATGGAATACGCGAGCCATCTTTTTTCACAACCATTAATCGCACCACTTCTTCAATGCGTTCATAAGTGGTAAAGCGACGATTGCAGTGTTCACACTCGCGCCGTCTGCGGATGGACTCCCCCCCTTCAACCGGACGCGAATCCAGCACATGATCCTGATCAACAGTATGGCAGAATGGACAACGCACGCAGAACTTCCATGAACGCAACAGCCGCAAATAGAGTAGTCGGGCGGCGCTGGAGCGTCAAATAGCGCCGCCACAGGCTGCGTCAAAAAGAAACAACGTAAAAAATGAAAGACCCGCCGGTACCGGTCGAAAGTATCGCTTTTTATCCGATGCTCATAAGCACACGCGGCTCCGTGCGGCAACTTGTACTTCCGGACTTTTCTTTCTGACCGTTAACCGCCGCTGAGTCCGGCGGCATGTTCGGACTAAATATGGCCTCGCGGGCTGCGGTGAAAGGCAACCCGCCGGCAAGCATGGCTTTTGCCGAGTCCTGTATCAGCGGACACTCAGGCCCGCAAAAAATATAACACAGGCGAACATCCCGTCGGTTTCCCGGAAGAAGTCACCAGTAGCCCGTGGCCACATCGCGGATCGGCACCATGCAGGTGTCGTGGGGAGTGGCATTGGTCAAAGTCGGATTGGTAAAGCCGACCCATTGATCGCCGGCGGACAAGCCGATTTGTGGAGCGCTGCGCAAATCTCCCGACCCGGAATAGGGATCGGCATAGTAAGTAAAAATATTGTCATGGTTTACGCCGCAATAGGGTGTGGCCTCCCATGTCACATGCCCATCGGCGAAGCCGACATTCTGCCCGTCCCCATTGTGATTACCGGAATCGTACACATAATTTCCATAGGTATTTCCCGGCAGCATTGTGGTATTGCGATACGCCCGCCCCAGCGAAGGCGAACCGATATCGTCCGGGGCCATATCGCTGATAACCGGCGACTGGGGACCGGCACGGGTGCTCCACCATGATCCAGCAAACATCGGTATTATATTGTTCGGATCGGACGGCGCTGCAACCCAGGGGTAGGCAATAGAATAACTTTCGCCCTGTCCAAGGTTGCCCCGAATTCCTTCGCTCGTCAGATTTCCGAAATTTCCGAAAGCATACGGACCTGTTCCGGCCATGGTTCCATAAAGCAGCGACGGGGCGAACGCATAAGGATCGGAGGGACAAATAAATCCGGCGGGTTTCTCATACTGCATCAGCACCATCAGCCAAAGGCAACTGACGGCCGAACCGGTGCTTGGCTGATAGGCGGCGGTGCCACCGTTGAGGTTAAACCAGTCATTGATGACCTCTTGGGCTGACTGTCCGGTGACGTAATGGCCGGGAGGCAATGCGGAATTGATATACATACCGCCGAATTCCCCTGGTGTGGCGGGAAACGCGCCGTTAGAGCCGGCGGCGTAGGCAACCATGGACTGTGTAATACCATGAATATTCGCCGAGCAAACTGCGCGATTGGCGGTTTCCCGGGCTCTCGCCAGCGCCGGCAAGAGCAGACCAATCAGCAAAGCGATGATGGATATCACCGCCAGCAATTCGATAAGCGTCATTCCAAGTCTGGCGTTCCGGATGAGTCTGGCGAACATATCAAGCAACCTCCACGGTACGCGTTCGTTACAGCAGAAGGTCCATCCCGCTCTTCGTTGGAAATGGAGAGTGGGTAAGATAAAATCACTTTAGGCCGCCACGGTGGCGGTGTCAACTCCCTTCGCATCACAACCGTGCCGCATGGGCGATTGGATTTCCCCATGAACGATCGACGCGTTGTAGGTCGAGCCAGCGTTGCTGCTCACTGCGGCCGATGCGGCCCTGTTTTGTCGCGCTTCTTAAGCCGCGACATTATTTCCTTGTCCGAAAGGACTGTGGGAGATTTAATTTGAAATCTGCTTCCCGTGCGTTCATCGATAACGGTGCAGCCTCTGGGCCACACAATGTAGTAACGAAACGGCGTGTTGGATGGCGAGCCGACTGTGTATCTGATATGTGTGAGCAACTCCGTCATGGTCGGTACCGACAGCCGTGAGATACCGAAAAAAGTGTCCTTTATCCTCCCCGGGAGTGCCAGTCCCCCCACCAAGTGAAACCTGCTGAACGTTCCGCGCATATACGGGGGCCGGGTGCCCGGGTGGTGATAGACATTAAGACTGACAATCTCCAGTGCCGGTTTCGTTCGCAATACCCAGCGGTAATATTTTGTGAAGCCTCCGAACCTCGTCTTCTGTGTAAGTGAGAAACGGTCGTTACTGATTCTGGCGTAAGTCATTTTGGTAAGCTGCCGGCTCTTTATCCAAAGCCAGTGGCGGAGTGAAGCGGGCCGCAGGCCCAGTGCCGAGGAAATGGGCATATAGTCTATCAGGGGACTGGCACGGGCGAATATCTCCCCGATCTTTGTGCCTGCGAGTATCTCGGCCCGCCCCGGCATCCTGCTCTGGGTGACCTCCGGCGCTCCCAGCCAAGTGACGAGGTTTCGAGCCGGACCAACGGCCACCAACCGATACCATGACCTTCCCGCAAGGAACGAAAAGCGGCATTGGTATAGGTAATGGCCCAGAAGCGGTTGTGCAGGGCCTCCGCCGGGATAATTCTCCTCGGCGAGTTTCGCCGCCCTCCGCATGGCTGCCAAGACGGCGGGGCTGGAGGCAAAGTCCACATCCATGTGAAAGCTCACTGCGACGTTCTGAAGCTTCGCGAGACGAGTTTCCACTGCCGCAATCGCTTGTGTCCGCCCGGACACGGGTGCGACAAAAGCATCCGTGGCCCGGGCAGCCGTCTGAAATCCGGAGCTGGCCGCCATGGCGAAAATGAAAATCACGGGACAGGAGCGACTACTATTGAGTATGCCGTGCCAAAGCTGGCATACCACCGGTGGCGGGTGGAAGATAATGTGGTGCGGCTCTGGATTCACGTGAGTGTTTGACCGATTGTTTTTTGCATGAGAGGGACCGCCGGCGGCTATTTGAGTCGGCGTGGCGGCCCGGTATCCTGGGGACGACAGCGGCGTTTTCGCGGGCCCGGTACCGCCGGCGGCTGTGTAAGCCGGATTGACTATGTACGGACCAACTCGCGGCATTTCAATGAACTCCGCCAAAGAGCAATTATTTACGGTAAAAAGCAGCA
>JAJZJL010000106.1 GCA_021810145.1 Planctomycetota bacterium
GCCTTGCTTTGCCGTGCATCTTCCGGAAGAATCAGGCCAGCGCAAATGGATATACAGTTCTGATGAAATCCGTTGACGCGCGTGGCAATATCCGGCAGGATTGCAATCAATGGGCGGGTCTGTTGCCGCTTCCGCAACATGGATGCGATTGCTTGCGAACCACCATGAGAAAATAGCCAATGAGCCACGCTCAACGAGCAACGGGCAAACCGATTTGTGGGTGCGGCGGGTTGTCTCGTCCTGATATAGGTTGTCACTTGTGACATCGGAAATATGAGGAGTTGTGGCAGGCGGGTTCGGCAAGTGAAGATTCCTGCTTCAAAATCCAGATGCTCAATGCCAAATGCTCGGTGCTCAATGCACTGCATCCGCGCTATCCGCGCAGGAGCTTTAGCCCGTGCGCGCCGGGGAACAATAATGTGGCAACTTTAGATCAGGGCTTGACTGTTCCTGAACGTCGTGGGTTTGATTCTTTCATGCTCGATTGATTGCCTGGCGCGGCTTAACTGCAGAAAAGGACTTGAGTCTGGCTGCGGCAAACCATGGATTGCACATGCGGCACAATTGCACTAAACAAAAGTGCCGGTCAGAGTTTTCCAATCAGAATGCTGGTATTATGACCACCAAAACCGAAGCTGTTGCTCATCGCATAGGCAATTTTGGCTTGACGGGCAACATTGGGTACATAATCCAGATCGCACAACGGATCAGGTTCCAGATAGTTGATAGTGGGCGGCAATTCACCGCGTTGCAGAGCCAGGCAGGTGATGGCCAATTCGATGCCCCCTGATGCGCCAAGGCTGTGGCCCAATGCGCCTTTGGTGGAACTTACGGGAACATTTTTGGCACCGGATCCGAATACCCGGTGAACAGCGCGTGTTTCAGCGAGGTCGCCAAGTTCGGTGCTGGTTCCATGGGCGTTAATGTAGCCAATTTTATCCGTGCTGATGCCCGCTTCCCGAAGGGCCTTTTCCATGGCTTTTGCCGCGCCGGTTCCATTTTCATCCGGTGCCGTAATATGGCATGCATCGCCGGTGGCGCCGCAGGCCAACAATTCGGCGTAAATACGTGCTCCGCGAGCCTTGGCATGTTCGTACTCTTCGAGCACCACGATGCCGGCTCCTTCCGCCATGACAAAGCCATTCCGGTTCTTTTCAAATGGGCGGCTGGCCTGTTGAGGCTCATTATTACGGGTGGAAAGTGCTCGCAAGGCACAAAATGCCGCCAGGCCTAATTTCGTCACAGCGGCCTCGGCTCCGCCCGCGAGCATGATATCGGCGTCATTATATTGGATTGTTCGCAAGGCATCGCCAATGGCGTTGCCTGATGTGGCGCATGCTGTCGCCGTGGCGGAAACCGGCCCGCTGAGGCCCCATTGAATGGAAAGGTTTCCGGCGGCGGCGTTGACCATTAATTTCGGAACGGTAAATGGAGACACCCGGTCAACACCTCGGGCCAGCATTTTGTCGTATTGCTGTTCCATTTCTTCAATGCCGCCAATGCCCGATCCGACGATAACGCCCGCCCGATCACGGTCGCATTTGGAAAAATCCAGGCCGGAATCATTTACGGCGTGAATACCCGCAATCATGCCATACACGGAAAAGCGATCCAGCCGCTTGAGTTCCCGATGAGGCAGGGTTTTTTCGGGATTAAATAAGTCCGGGGTAATTTCACCGGCGATCTGACAAGGGTACTTACTTATGTCAAACCGGGTAATAGGACGTATGCCGCATTTCCCTGCCAGCAGACTGGCCCAGAACTGCTCAAGATCGTCACCGAGGGGTGTTACCACTCCCAGGCCTGTAATAACAACTCTGCGTTTGCTCATCGTGCCGAGCAACTCCAAAAAAGCTACTGGTCCATCATACGCCGACGGCATGAAGACGTGTCTGTTAGGCGGGCAGAACCGGAGATTTACTCCTGCGATTTCAGCTTCGCGGCAATCGTCTTGATGTAGTCGATAGCCTGTCCGACAGTCTGAATTTTTTCCGCCTCTTCGTCGGGAATGGACATTTCGAATTCGTCCTCGAATTCCATAACCAGTTCGACGGTATCGAGACTGTCCGCATTGAGATCGTTGACAAAGCTGGTATCACGGGTGATTTCCGCCTTGTCGACGCCCATCTGCTCGGCGACGATGTCGATTACTTTTTGTTCAATCTGCTGGGATTCGTCCATTTCAGCCATAAATACAGGCCTCCAATAAAATTAACAGAAGGTTCCAACCTTTAAATCGCCCGGAATTCTTGCCGGGCGGATAGAGTATCGCAGACTCACGGAATTCGCAACGTCCGAACCTGATTTCCGCCAGGTTCGTTTATGCGGATCACGGCATTATAACGTGTTTCCGCCGCGCGTCACGTCTATTTCCTTACGCCCCATTATTCTTACATACACATACCACCATCAACCACCATTACCTGACCGGTAATATATCCGGCCGCATCGCCGGCTAAAAAGCCCACCATGGCGGCTACTTCACCGGGAGAACCAAAACGCCGCAACGGAATCATTTCCAGAACTTTGTCTTTAATCTGTGGCGGCAGTACCTCGGTCATATCTGTGGTGGTAAAGCCCGGTGCCACGCAATTGGCTGTGATCTGCTTGCCCGCCAGTTCGCGGGCGATTGATTTAGTCAGCCCAATTAATCCCGCTTTGGAGGCGGCGTAATTGACCTGTCCGGCATTCCCCATAATCCCGGAAACCGAAGCAATATTGATGATCCGCCCGAATTTGGCGCGAATCATGCTGCGCGAAGCCGCCCGGCAGGCCACAAACGCGGCTCGCAAATTGGTGTTGATGACATCATCAAAATCTTTATCTTCCATTCGCATAAACAACCCGTCACGCGTAATGCCCGCATTGTTTACCAGCACATCCAACCGGCCGTGCTTTTCAATGGTTGCTTCGATGGAAGCCGCCAAAGCCGCCGAATCGGCAATATCCAGCACTGCCGGTTCCACGCTTTGCCCCAGATGTGCCAGTTCGTCTACCAGCGTCCGAAGCTTTTCTTCATTTCGCGCCACCGCCACGACATGATGGCCGTCCAGCGCCAGTGTTTTCACAATTGCCTCGCCAATGCCGCGCGAGCCGCCGGTCACGTACGCCACTTTTTTGGGATTTTTTAATTCTGCCATCATGGCTCCTGATTTCTTCTATCTTGCCAATGGGTTTCCAGTTGACCGCATACCCGAGTGATCCGACCGGGAAACGCAATTGATTTCACAACGCTTTTAAGCCGCGGACAATTGCTTCAACGCGTCAAGCGTTGACACGTTGGTTACCGCCGCCCGGCGGTCAATCCGTTTGTGCAAGCCGGTTAACACCCGGCCGGGTCCAAGTTCCATATATTTGTTAACGCCTTGCGTCTGCAGGTATTCCATCCCCTGGTACCAGCGAACCGGCGCGATAATCTGCTGGACCAGTAAGTCCTTTATTCCCTGTATATCGGTACCATGGATTTGCGCCGTCACGTTACTGACTACCGGACACGACGCGGGCTTAAATGCCACGTTTGCCAAAACCTGCCGCATTTCATCGGCGGCGCTTTGCATGAACGGCGAATGAAAGGCACCGGCCACCTGCAACATCACGGCTCGCAGGCCTCTGGCTTCGGCAATCACCGCCGCCTCCTGACAAGCCGGAACCGCACCGGAAAGCACGATTTGTCCGGGAGCATTGAAATTAGCCGGAACAATAATGCCCTTGGCGGATGCCGCCTGGCAAATATCGACCGCGGCCGGTTCATCTGCCCCGACCAGCGCCAGCATGGTGCTGGGGGTTGCTGTGGCCGCGGCCTGCATGAGCCGTCCGCGCTCCCGCACAAGCTTCACGCCGTCGGCAAAGGTAAATACCCCGGCAATGCACAAGGCGGTATATTCACCCAGTGACAGTCCCGCTACGAAATCGGGCACCGCGGGTAATTTATGTTCCGTAAGAAGAGTTTGATAAATCGCCATGCTGGTGACGAATATTCCAACCTGTGCGTTGTCCGTGGCCTGGAGCTGGTCATCAGGACCGTGAAAACAGAGATCGGAAATCCGGAAGCCTAAAATACTGTCGGCGGCATCATAAATTTCCCGTGCTTGCGGATACTGATCATAGAAGTCTTTGCCCATACCCATGGCCTGCGCGCCTTGACCGGGACAAAGTAGTGCAAATTTCATAGTCTGATTCCATAGGACAAGGGAAAAACTTTCCGCATTAAATAAGGCTTACAATTTGACGGTCGCTGAGGCCCATGTAAGGCCCGCACCAAACGCGACCATGATGATCCAATCGCCGGGGCCGCAGGCACCGGCCCGCAACGCCTCATCAAGCGCCAAAGGCACCGAAGCGGCGGATGTGTTGCCGTAGCGGTCAATATTGACAAATACTTTGTCTTTGGGAAATCCCATTTTTTCCGTGGCACTGTCAATAATGCGTTGATTGACCTGATGTGGCACCACGAGCTTAACATCGGCTGCGGTTAGATTGCACGCCTCCATCGCCTTTTTTAGACTGTTGGTCATCTGGTGGACCGCAAATTTATAAATCTCACGACCGTTCATTTTCAGGTAGTGTTGACGGTTTAAAATGGTCTCCGTACTGGCCGGCAGACGTGATCCGCCGGCGGGCACATAGAGCATTTCCCCGTCCATCCCATCGGCACCAAGCTCGAACGCCCGGATGCCGCGATGGATATCTTCCGTTGCCGATAAAACCACCGCTCCGGCCGCATCGCCGAATAATATACATGTGCCGCGATCGGTGTAATCAACAATTCTGGTAAGCGTTTCAGCGCCTACAACCAGAATGTTTTTGTAAGCCCCGGTTTGAATAAATTGCGATGCGGTGGCAATTGAATATACAAAGCCTGAGCAGGCCGCGCCCATATCAAAGGCGCCGATATTGCGCTTGATGCCCAATTTTTCCTGCAAAAGGCAGGCTGTAGATGGCGTAATTAATTCGGGCGTGAGTGTCGCAACAATGATCAGATCCAGATCATCGGCGGAGATGCCGGCATTTTCCAATGCCCTTTGTGCCGCCTGCAGGGCAAGCGTAACCGTGGATTCACCGTCGCCGACAACCCGTCGCTCGCGAATACCGGTGCGCTGAACGATCCATTCATCGTTTGTTTCGACCAGCTTTTCAAGATCGGCGTTGGTTAAACGCCGCTGGGGAACACAACTTCCGGAACCGGAGATATAGGCACCAAATCGGGCCATAAATTCAACCACTCCTCACGTTATCACACCTTCACCGCATTGCCGAAACAAACTGGCCTTTACGCGGATTACAGAATCAGGGTAACGCCTTCCGCGCTTTTACGCCACCCGTTCGGACAGTTGGGCTGAAATTCGGGCATTGATGTTATGCCGCGTTGCTTGTTTGGCCGCATGCACGGCATTGCGAATGGCTTTTTTTCCGGCCGAGCCGTGAACTTTGAGAAACAGGGTCGAAACGCCCAGCAATAGTGCGCCGCCATATTCTTCATGATCATACAAGCTGAAGGTTTTTTTGATGATCGGCCCCAGTTCATCCGCGGTTTGCGCCGGCAGTTGAGCCAACTGGTCTTTGAGTGTCCGCAGCAGAGATCCGCCCATGCCTTCGATAACCTTAAGCACCACATTGCCGGTGAAGCCATCTGTAATAACCACATCGCACTGGTCGTCAAATATGTCTCGACCTTCCACGTACCCTATAAAATTCAGGCCGGAATCTTTTTCCAGCAGAAGTCGCGTTTCTTTTATCAGTGCGGTGCCTTTTTCATCTTCCGTGCCGATATTCAACAAGCCTACGCGAGGCGATTGCACTCCATAAAGGGTTTGCGAATACACGGAGGCCAGAATCGCATATTGGTGCAGATGCGCCGGCTTGGGCTGCACGTTGGCACCGGCATCGCAAAGCAGAACACGGCTGTGGCCATTGGGGATTGGAACAGCTATGCCGGGGCGCTCTACTCCTGGAAGTGCGTCAAGCATCAAAACGCCCGCAGCCACAAGCGCACCGGTATTACCCGCCGAAATAATGGCATCCGCGCCACCGGCGGCGGCAAGTTTTACCATGCGCACTATTGAGCTGTTACGCTTCTGTCGCACCGCCTCGACGGGCGATTCATCCATGCCGATGACCTGCGACGCTGGTTCAATGCGTATATTGGAATGTGTCGAAAGAACCGAACCTAATTTTTCGTGCAGGAGGTCTTCTGGCCCAACAACAATGATTTCATCATCAGACTGAAGAAACTCTAACGATTCAACCGCTCCTTGGATAATTTTATCCGGAGCGCGATCCCCACCCATGGCGTCTATCGCAATGCGCATCGCCTGACTTGCCTCAAAAATTACACAACAGTCCAACAGCCAAAGCGGAGAAACACGCTGTCTCTCCTGCCGCCGCATTGCGGCATATCTACCCTAACGTCCCACAGGGGGGGACTATTTCTTGGTGGTTTCTTCAATTTCCAGGCTCAAGCTGCGGTTGACATAGCCGCAGTTGCTGCACATCCGGTGCGGCAGACGGCTTTGCCCGCATCCGGGACAGCGTGAACTGGCGGTTCCGGTCAGAGCGTGGTGCGCACGGCGCATGCCTTTGCGGGATTTGCTGGTTCTTGCAACAGGTAACATGTCGTCTACTCCTTTGGATTGCGCCAATCTTGCCGCGCACGGGCCATATTCAAGTCATTGATAATCGTTGCCTCACTGCGAATGCGGACAAAAAGCATTTCATGCCACGCCCATTCAGCGGTAAAACATCCGACCCAGCCGGATTTACGTTCCGGATCAATCGAGCGAAACAAGGTAAGAAAAAAACCTTAATAAGTCAAGAGAAATTCATTAAAAAACGCTTGTGCGAATATTGCGATCCCCGCCGGCTGCTGATCCCAAAACGGCTTTAAATGTACAATTGTCTTCCCGCAGTGCCCTGTGCCAAATGCAATATATATGGATTAAAGCACTCGGATATCGCGGTCAAATACGCCTTGCCGCGGGCACTGGCGTTCCTAAAAAAACTGTGCGATACTGAACGATGTGAAATGTTGGGTTGGCCAACGGGTGAAATAGTTTGTTGTAATCGGCGAAGAATCGTGCCGTAACTTTAAAAAAATGAATCTTCGAACATTGTTTATCAAATGTTTATTGCTCGCGGATTCGCAAAATCTATTTTTTAACCGAAAACAAATAAAGGGAACTCACTGATGCGCGTTCAACCATTACCGGTCTGTTCCGTTAAGGAAACTGCCCCCTGGCGATTCCTGCAGGCCGCACGTCGGCTCATTGTGCGCAATGTCCATGCGCTGCGTTTCGGCCAGGTAAATCGGCACGCTTCCATGCGTCTGCGTACCAACGGTGTGCTTGCTGCGGTGCTGGCACTTTCCTCTGTGGTTCCGCACATGGTTGGTGCTGAACCCCGATCTCGTATCAATCTGAATTTTCATTGGCGATGGCATCGGGCATCCGGCGAGACTGGCGTGCCGAAGGTTAACGCTTCCTGGCGCAGAGTTCGCATTCCCAATGATTTTATCGTCCGCGGAAAATTTTCCCGCCGGGCCGCTCGCGGCCATGGCTCGCTGCCGGTTTATCCCGCGTGGTATCAGCGGACATTCGCCGTGCCGGTAACAGATAAAGGAAAAATGCTGTGGCTTTATTTTGAAGGCGTTTATCGCGATGCACATGTGTATGTCAACGGCCACCTTGTGGGCAAACATGCCGGCGGATACACCGGGTTCAGGTTCAATATTTCCAAATATGTGCATTTCACAAGGCCCAATACGCTGGCGGTATATGTGAACCCCACCTTTTTTGAAGGCTGGTGGTATGAAGGCGGAGGCATTAACCGGAATGTCTGGTTGATTGCCAAACATAACCTGCACATCACACGTTACGGTACCTATGTCATCAGTCATGTGCCGGGACCGATTCATTACGGTTCCAGCACCGGTGATCACGCCGATGCTCATTTGACCATTCAGACTACGGTGGCCAATAACCGTTTACATTCAGCGGTATTTTCCATTGTTTCCACCATCGATAACTCCGCAGGTCAGGCTGTGGCCACCGCGCGTACCGCCGAAATGCTTTCCGCCGGACAGCATGCCACGTTTAATCAGCACGCGACTTTACCGCATGCGGCGTTGTGGAGTCTGCATCACACGAATTTGTATAAACTCCACACCATCATTGAATCCGATGGCCGACTTGTGGATGTCAAAGACACCACATTCGGAATTCGTACCCTGCGTTTTGATCCCGCAAATGGCTTTTTTCTTGATGGCAAACGCGTGGAAATCAAGGGCGAGTGCAACCATGCGGATTTCCCCGCCGTGGGCATCGGTGCCCCGAATAACTTATGGTGGTGGCGCGTGATGATGTTGAAAAAGGAACTCCACGCCAACGCGTATCGAACCTCGCATAACCCCGTTTCGCCGGCATTTTATCGCGCCTGCGATCATCTTGGGATGCTGGTTATGGACGAAAATCGCCATCCGACGGATTCCCAGAATCCAAAGGCCGGTCTTGGTGATCCATACAACAATATGTCGGCAATTAAATTCCTGATTCTTCGCGACCGCAATCATCCCAGTATCATCATGTGGTCCATGTGCAATGAGGAATGGAAGATTCAGGCAACGAAATACGGTGAAAAGGTTTTCCGTGCCTTAATGCATGAAGTGCATAAATATGACCGTACCCGGCCGATCACGTGCGCGATGAACGGAGGCTATCCGCACGGATTTACCCATGTCGAGGATCTCCAGGGAATTAACTATCACCCGGGCGACTATGCATGGATGCACAAACTTCTGCCGAATCTGCCGATCTTCGGCAGTGAAATCGGCAGTACCTGCAGTGATCGAGGTGTTCTGGTAAGCAGCAAAAGCAAGGGGCTTGTAAGCCAGTACACCATGCACACGAGTTGGTCACAATATATCTGGGATACATGGAAGCCCATCGCAACGCAAAAATTTGTGGAAGGTGGATTTAACTGGACCGGTTTTGACTATCGCGGCGAAACCACGCCCTACTCCTGGCCTGATGTTAATTCTCATTTTGGGGTCCTGGATATCTGCGGTTTCCCCAAGCCGGATGCCTATTATTACAAAGCCTGGTGGGGCAAAAAGCCGCTTGTATATATTTGTCCTCAATGGGACTTGCCCAAGTCCATGATCGGTAAAAAGATTCTCGTGCGCTGCTATGGCAATTGCAGCACGGTGGCACTGTTCCTGAATGGCAAAGAGATCGGCCGAAAGAAAATGCCCAGATACTGGTACCTTGACTGGCAGGTTCCCTATGAGCCGGGAAAATTAATCGCCCGCGGATTTAACCACGGAAAACTTGTGGCCACCTGGACGCAACGCACCACAGGCCCGGCGGTCGGCCTGCGGCTGGTTAACCAATGGCCGAAGATTCGGGCCAACGGTGAAGATATCGCGCCCATTGCCGTATCGGTTATGGATGCCGATGGGCACGTTGTTACCGACGCCATGAACATGGTCCGATTCAGCATTACGGGGCCTGGCAGAATTGTCGGTTCCGGCAATGGCAATCCGGCGTGTCATGAACCCAATCAAGCCGATTATCACAAGGCTTTCTATGGGCATTGCATGGTGCTGGTACAGGCGGATCGCACACCGGGTGTTATTCATGTTACCGCCACCGCCAAAGGCCTGGCCCCGGAGACTATTGCCATTAGAACCATCAGCGTCAAGAGGTAGCATTTGGGAATTAGAAGCAGAAGGAAAACCGCAAAGAGTCATTGGTGTCTTTCCGGTTCCAACGCCGCACCTCTGAGTCCTCAAATGAAAAGGAGCTGCCGTGGGTGACGGCTTGTACATCGGTCTGGATCTCGGCGGCACGAACATCAAGGCCGGCGTGCTGAATGGTGCCGGCAAGTCTCTTGCCAAAGTCAGCGTGCCAACCGGCCGCGGGCCCGACGCGGTTATCGCCAACATGATCGCCGCCGCCCGACAATCCGTACATTCCGCGGGGATCACGCTTGATGCCATAGACGCCGTTGGTATCGATTCTCCCGGCCCATTATCCACGGAAAAAGGTGTGGTCATTCGCAGCGCCAATTTGCCGGGCTGGGAGAACATTCCCTTACGAGACCGTATTTCCGCGGCGTTGGGCAAACCGGCTATTCTCGAAAATGATGCCCGCGCCGCCGCCTACGGTGAATTTTTCGCCGGGGCCGGAAAGGCCTTAAAAGTCCGCAATATGATGATGATCACGCTGGGAACCGGCGTGGGCGGTGGAATCATTCTGGACGGCCGCCTGATTCGCGGCCATACCGACATGGCGGGGGAATTGGGACATGCTGTCGTGGTTCCCGACGGGGCCTTGTGTGGTTGCGGGCAAAAAGGGTGTCTGGAAATGTATACCGCCGCCAGCCGCGTCGGGCAGCGGGCGGCGCAGGCATTGCATGACCCGTCAGTGACCTCGAGTCTGCGTGAACCCTTGGCGCAATTCGGTGAGCTTAGTGCGCGGGATGTCGAAGATCATGCCCGCCGGGGCGACGAGCTGGCATTGGATATATGGAATCAGACTTGCCGATATCTGGCCATCGCCTGTATCAGTGCCGTGCATTGGCTGGATCCGCAGATGATTGTGTTTGGCGGTGGTATGGCGGCGGCGGGGGAGTTCCTGTTGCAGCCCGTGCGCCGGCACTTTGAAGAAAATTACTGGAAAATGGATCCGCCCGCCATCGTTATCCGCGGGGCCGAACTCGGTAATGACGCCGGTGTTACTGGTGCGGCGGCTTTGGCGTGTGCTATGATGCACGCGCGTTAAGAAGTAAGGAAGCCAATATGTCCGAAAACCAGAAGGTCCTGGCCGTTATCTCAGTGCAGGGCAGAGATCAAAAAGGTGTCGTTGCAAAATTTGCCACGTATGTCGCGGGACATGGCATTAATATCGAAGATATGGAACAGCGCGTCGTGCGCGGCATATTTGTCATGGATATGCTGGTTGATCTCCACGATATGGCCATTTCGCTGGATCAACTTATTACAGGGTTATTGGATCTCGGCCGGCAAATTGGCATGGAAGCCCGCATAACGTTGCGGCAAGCCCGCAAGGCCAAACGTGTGGTGGTGCTGGTAAGCAAAGAACCGCATTGCCTGGAGAAACTTCTCGACCTTAATCGACAAAATGAACTCAATGGCCAGATTGTTGCCGTTCTGGCCAATCATCCGGTACTGGAAAATATCGCCCGAAACGCCGAATTGCCGTTCGCTTTTACGCCTTCCGGCCCGGATGAATCAACCAAAGCGAACCATCGGCAGTGGCTGCTGGAACAGTTGCGGACGTTGAACCCGGATTTGGTCATTCTCGCCCGCTATATGCAGATTCTTTCCCCGGAAGTCATCACCGCGTTCCGTTCGAAAATCATTAATATTCACCCATCGCTGCTGCCGTATTTCCCGGGTGCCAATCCATATCGTCAGGCTTTTGAAAGTGGCGTACGCGTTACGGGGTGTACCGCCCATTTTGTAACCGAAGAACTCGACAAAGGCCCCATTATTCTTCAGGATGTTTTCCATATTAATGTTGGCGTTGATCAGGCTGAAGATGTCCGGCAGCGGGGCTTGGAGCTGGAAGCCCAAACCCTGGGCAAGGCGGTCAAATATTTTCTCAATGAAGAACTCGTCGTGGTGGAAGACAAAGTCGTTTTCAAGCCTGGCGTCAGCTCATTTCACAAAGTCAACGATGCGGCAGGTTCGAGAAATTAGTTCACCAACGTCAGTCGTCCGGCTTATTGCAAACCTCCGCATCGCATAAAAGTGCGACTTTTTCCGGCGGTTGCAAATCCCGCCGGGTAACTTGTATGACGCTGTCCCGCCGGCAATGCTGGCCGGCCCGTGCGAGGTGCGGCCGGATTCTCTGATTATTTGCTTGCGGATTTCGTGCTGCCTTTGGTCGCTGCCGAACTTGGCGCCGCGCGGGTTATAATCCCGTAGCGGTGCGGTGGATATCGCAGCGATTCAATCCAGGCTATGACCCTGTTTTCACTTACGTTGAGAGGTTCTGGGCCGGTTTTTCCCGGATGCGAATACGCCTGAAGTTCTTTGGGGTTCAGATATTGCAACAACAGGGACATCCGCGGATTATGCAGGTTGATCAGCGGCATGTTTTCGTACTTGAAGCGTGTGAGTGTCAGAAAATTTGTATATGTCTTCAACGTGTTTTTACCGCCGTCATCGCTGTAAATTCGGAAGCCCGGCGCGTTTTGTCCACGGTGACACCCGACGGTTCCACAGCTTTGCAGCACAATGGGCTGGATATCCGTGCGGAATATCTTCATCACGTCGGGATTGCTCTGAATTTCAACTTGATCCCAGTATTTCTGCGTGCCGAGCCGGCGAATCAGATAAATCTGCCGGGTTAAGTTATTCGGGCTGATGAACTGTTCATAATCCCGTCGTGTCAATGCGCTGTTCTGATACATCGGATTGCGTAAAATAATATTCCGCCAGAATGACATGAGCGTTTTTCGACGATGTAGAATTTTTCCCTCGATCGGTGCCGTTTCGCGGCGCTTGAGCTGCCAGAATCTGATCTTGTAGACATCTTTCATCGTTACAAGGTTCTGCCCGCCAGTGGTCGGTGCGGCCGAAGGTTCAGTGGAACTGGCTTGCCGCGTTGTAGAGCGAACATTCTGACGGTTGGTTTGTTGCCGCAACTCTGATTCAATAAGGTTTTTGAGAAGTTGCGCATTCTGAAAGTTCGGATTAATCTTCAATGCTTCATTGACTTGTTGCAGCGCTTGTTCATACAGGTGGTTGTTGAATAGATATTGTGCCATCCGCTGATGGCCCGCGGCATCACCGGGCTTTATGGCTGCTTCGAGCTGTTGAATTTGCCGCGCCATTGCCGGGGTTTCCTGCGCATTGACCGAAGTGGGGCCAACGATCATCGCCGCGCTTGCAACATATAAAGCCGCTGTCAAAACCGGAAATCGGATGGAGGTTGTCATGGCCAGGATTCCTTTCTCCTTGCCCGGGGTTTGCACCCCGGAGCCGTTGATGTTTCCAATCGGGCCGCCTGTTCCCGACGTCCCGTCGCCGGGACTTCCTTTTTGCCGAGAAGCACTATAATCTTGTCCTGCCCGACTCACAAGGAAAATGCGGATCAATTCACCCGCATGGTCTCCGGAAACTTTCGCCGATGCCGGTGAATCAGCGGTCGCATGCTGTACTTATGCCGATCCATTACTCATTGCCGACCTTCCGGTGGTCCCGCAGCAGTTTTTCCTGCTCGGCCAGTCGCATGTCATGTTCCATCATCATTTTGGCCAGCATTTCAAGATTCACCTTTGGCTTCCATCCCAGCTTTTCGCGGGCCTTGGTGCTGTCGCCAAGCAGTAAATCAACCTCGGCAGGCCGCAGATATCGCGCATCGAGTTTTACGTATTGTTTCCAGTCCAACCCGACCTGCTTGAAACACAATTCGACCCATTCGCGCACGCTGCGCGTTTCACCGGTTGAAATGACATAATCATCCGGCTTTTCCTGCTGCAGCATCAGCCACATGGCCTCTACGTAGTCCCCGGCAAAACCCCAGTCGCGCTTGGCGTCCAGATTGCCCATGTATAACGCATCCTGCAATCCCAGTTTGATCCGTGTGGCCGCCCGGGTGACTTTGCGTGTCACAAACGTTTCGCCCCGGCGCGGAGATTCATGATTAAACAATATGCCGTTGCAGGCAAACATGCCATATGCTTCACGGTAATTAATGACCTGCCAGTGTGCATAAACCTTGGCGCACGCATAGGGGCTTCGCGGATGAAAGGGTGTGGTCTCTTTCTGTGGCGTTTCAACCACTTTGCCGAACATTTCGCTGCTGGAAGCCTGATAAAATCGGATGGGCAATCCCACATCGCGAATGGCTTCCAGCAAAAGCAATGTGCCCATTCCCGCGGTGTTGACGGTATATACGGGTTGATCATAACTGACGCGCACATGCGATTGTGCGCCCAGGTTATAAACTTCAGTAGGTTGGGTGCGCGTGAGAATATCCCGCAGGCCCGAGGCGTCGGTCAAATCGCCATAATGAAGATGCAGGCGGGGGCCATGCTCATGCGGATCCTGATAGATGTGGTTCAGTCGTTCGGTGTTAAAACTGCTGGATCGCCGGATAATGCCATGTACGTCATATCCTTTGCCCAGCAGGAATTCCGCCAGATAAGAACCATCCTGACCGGTTATACCAGTCACCAGAGCGCGCCGGGGATTTGCGTTGTTCATAATTCCTCGCTTAACAATCTACGTTCCATCATTTTCGGACATTACACCAGGAAACATTAACTTTACCGCAGTTGCCGTAAAATAACAGCTTTTGTATGGGTAAATAAGAAATATAACCCGCCCGTAAGCGCCAACTGAATGCTATTGCTTATATTTGCGCAAACAAAGTACCGGCAAAGCGTCGCTTTTTTACCGCGTAATGGCCGAACCACCGTATGTGTTCGCAGGGAAACAATCTTCCGAGCGTCTTTTTTTTTGCCGGAATGGTGTGGCTCCCCGCGCCACGATGCCCGTTTTCGATACATCCAATTCTCAAATCTGAAATTCCTGAAAAATGCTGATTCATGCTGAAATTGCGGATAATTACAGCTCCGAACAGCCAAAATCAGCATCGATTGTTCACACTGATTTGACAGGATCAAATCAACGCTATATAAATATTTCGTTGTCGCCGCGACAAGGTTTGGTTAAAGACCAACATTGAAAGCGACGATAAAATTTTTGTGGTGCTGTTGACAAGCCACAAAGCCTTGGTAGAATACTGAACTCGATTGAAGAAACGCTCTTCAACGAATAAGAATTTCCGAAGGTACTAAACCTGACGAAATGGCAAAGGAAAACGACACGGTTGTTCATCAACCGATGAATTAAAGGAGTCTCGATTGCCAATCACAAACTCGGTGGTTCGCATCGGATAAGCCCGCCAGACAGGATTCCCACTCAAGGGGCCGTCGGCGAAGTTCGATGGCCATCGCAAAATACGACAATGCAAACAAGGGTTTTCAGCACCTGCTCAAATGCCGGTTGATTTTCAACCGACGTTGACCAAGTGCCGACAACCGACGATAAAATTGTCGATTGTGTGGTGTTCTTTGACAAGTGAAGATTGCGTGATGTGGTAACAACAACTCCACATAATAAAGCTAAGTTGTGCTTTCAGAAGTACGAGTGGACTGTTGTTTTGCGGGAAGCCGCAATAACAACGGGCTGCACATATGGAATGAAAGTACAGTCAAGAGCGCTAAATTTAAGTGCATTTCCGGGCAATCCGGAAATGCCAACCAGAGTTACTCAAGTGGCCCCGACCACAGTCTGCCGGATGGGCAATTTCCATCTGTCGGACGAGTTGATTTTGACAATGCCAATTCTGCAGGTTGGACTGATTTCTGAAAAGAAATGAAAACAACATGCGTGGTGGGACGGTTAAAAATCAATGTGGTCAAGCTACTAAGGGTATACGGTGGATGACTTGGCGTATAGAGGCGATAAAGGTCGGTGTAGCCTCCGAAATGCTCCGGGGAGCTGGCAAACAAGCTATGATCCGGAGATCACCGAATGAGGAAACTCATTCACGGCCCGCTGAATGCATAGGCGGGTGCGAGCGAACGCAGGGAACTGAAACATCTCACGTACCTGCAGGAATAGAAAGAGAAATCGATTCCGTCAGTAGTGGCGAGCGAACGCGGAAGAGCCCAAACCAGGGGTAACCCTGGGGTTGCGGGCCTCGATATGGGAGCCGAGTGGTTACTTGAACTGTCTGGAATGACAGGCCATAGAAGGTGAAAGCCCTGTAAAGGAAAACTGCAAAGCCCCTAGAGGTACCAGAGTAGCGCGAGACTCGTGAAATCTCGTGTGAATCCGGGCGGACCACCGCCCAAGGCTAAATACTCCTATACGACCGATAGCGAACCAGTAGGGCGATTGAACGTTGAAAAGCACCGCGACGAGCGGAGTCAAAAGCACCTGAACCCGTATACCTACAGTCCGTGGAAGGGCGGATCCCGAAAGGGTGGCCTGACCGCGTACCTTTTGCATAATGGGCCGACGAGTTATTGTTCACGGCAAGCCTAAGGTCTTAAGGACCGGAGGCGAAGGGAAACCGAGGCTGAACAGGCCGATTAAGTCGTGAGCTTTAGACCCGAAACCACGTGATCTACCCATGGGCAGGTTGAATGGAGCCTAACCGCTTCAGGAGGACCGCTAGACGTGACTGTTGAAAAAGTCTGTCGTGACCTGTGGGGAGGAGTAAAAGTCTAATCAAACGTGGAGATATCTGGTACTCCTCGAAATACCTTTTGGGGTAGCCTCGTGCTATATCAAACCGGGGGTAGAGCTACTGAATGAAGTC
>JAJZJL010000006.1 GCA_021810145.1 Planctomycetota bacterium
GATCGGGTGGCACACCGCCAGGCCCGGGTTAACATGCGTGACGTTAATTTTGCGTTCACAAAAAAGACCAATTCCGTGCCCGTTACAGCGCTGGAATTCGGCCGGGCGGCTACGGAATATCCCATTGTATTTGCCGGGCCATCACCGGATCGGCTCATGCCGGTAGTGGTGCTGGGGTTGCGAAATGAAGAAAATTTATTCGTCAACCCCGATGGTAAATGGACGGGAATTTATATTCCGGCGTTTATCCGGCGGTATCCGTTTGTTCTGGCGGAAAGAAACAACGCACAGGATCTCAGTGTTTGCGTGGATACGGCCTTCAGCGGCTGGATGGACCCTCGCTCCACAGCGACCGGTGCGGAGAACGGTTCTGCGGCACCGGAATCCGAGGAAAAAGGGGACGCCCTGTTCGACCAGCAGGGCGCTGAAACGCCATTTCTGAAAAACGTCCTGGAGTTTCTGGGGCAATATCAGGGCAATATCCGGCAAACGCAGACGTTTGTGCGGAAGCTTAATGAATTGAATCTGCTGGTGGGTCGTGAAATCCATGCCCGGGATACCGCCAATCAGCCGTTGGCATTGCGCGGCTTCTTTGCCGTGGATGAAGCCAAACTCAAAGCGTTGAATGATAATCAGATTTCCGAATTATATCGTCAGGGCTTTCTGGGGCTGGTGTTTGCGCATCTTATTTCTCTGGGTAACATCGCCCGCCTGGAAGTGCGACTGCGCACCGGAGAAACACGTTAAACGGTACCACCCTGTTGCGCGCGGTTTATTGTTATGAAGCATCCGTTTAATAAGCCGCCGCTGCGTATTCAAACCACGACTCTGTGGGAATATCCCTCGCAGGATTACGGCCGCGAACCCCACGGGGACAAAGACTATGTTGGAGCCACGCCGGCATGGGTCATATGGAACCTCCTGGAGCGCTACACGCGGGAAGGCGATAAGATTCTTGATCCGATGTGCGGCAGCGGAACCACGCTGGATGTTGCCGCTGAGTTGGGCCGGCGGGGCGTCGGATTTGATCTGGTGCCGCGCCGTGCGGATATTCAGCCGGCTGATGCGCGAAACCTTCCCTTGCCGGGAGAGAGTATCGATTTTGTGTTTATTGATCCACCCTATAGCACACATGTTGATTACTCCGATAATCCAAAGTGCATCGGTAAGCTCGACGCGGGTGAAGCCTCGGCGGATGGAGCACTTAACGCGTATTACCGCTCCATGAGGGATGTATTTTCCCAGTGTTATCGTGTGCTCAAGCCACGGCGATATTTTGCTCTTTACGTGAGTGATTCGTTCAAAAAGGGTAAACCCTTCATCCCTATCGGCTTTGACCTCTTCGCTTTGCTTCGCCGGCAATTTACTCCTGTGGACATTATCGCGGTGGTGCGGCACAACCAGAAATTGAAGCGGGGAAATTGGCACACCGCGGCGGTGCAGGGAAACTTTTTTCTGCGCGGGTTCAATTATCTGATCATTATGAAAAAGTTGTGACGTCAAACGCCGTTCCGCCGGACGAAGTCAATTGCGGCCACCAGTTGCCGGGCATTTCTTTGGCGTGGCCAAATTGGAAAAGCGGAAATCGGAACATCGCCCCGCATGCCCGTAGAATATCTACCGGCGTTAAATCGGATCGATCGCTTACGGCATAAACCGGCTCCCAATGTTCCGGTTGCAGTGCGGCGCGAAATTTCTCCAACGAGCCAAATCGATATAGCCATCCGCCCCAGCGATGGGCCGAATACCGGGCCACTCTTGCCCACCACGGATTTTCACGGTCGCATGCAAATTGACTTCCCGCCACAAGTCCCAGCGTAATGTGCCGGTGGTATGGCGCAAATGTTCGCATGGCATGGTCAATAAGCAGTTCCACCATCCCATTGGGCGCGTGCGGTGCACGGACAATTTGTTCAATAAACATGCCGTTTCGCGCCGGAACTGGTGACGCTGCCAGCAATCCCACCAACTGCCCGTTACGGCGGGATACCGTAAAAATTCTCCGATGTGCGGCCGCATCTGACAGAATAAATGGATCCGCCAGAAACCGCAGCGGCATCAGCCGCCGCCGGGACATCCATTGCCGGATCAATTCGCGAATATTTTCCGAAGCCGCGGCATGCGACGCGGATATCTCCATAATGTCAGCGCATTGTCGTCTGGCCCGGGCGAGTTGATATCGCAGGCGGGCGTGGCGGCGAATCATACCCGGCCAGCGCGCCGCATTCCAAATCGGGATGGCCCCGATGATTAATTTCCCGCGCCCG
Organism: Planctomycetota bacterium; assembly: GCA_021810145.1. Taxonomy (GTDB): domain Bacteria; phylum Planctomycetota; class Phycisphaerae; order WQYP01; family WQYP01; genus JAMDCX01. Next base: position 2,268 of record JAJZJL010000006.1, read on the forward strand.
CGGGATGTTAATGGATTGGTGGTGTGTTCTTCCGCGCACAGATAACACACCCGCCGACGTTGTTTCCTGGCATAACATTCAAACTCTTCCGCTATTTCCGCCACCAGGCCGGTGCTGCCAATGGGGCCGCCGGCCGTAATCCAATGTCTTCCAGATTCAACATATCCAAGCATTCCCGTATGACGCTTTGAAAACCAGATTTTCATTCCGCGTTGCAATGTCTGATAGCAAACCGTTTCATATCCGAAATTACCAAGAATTTCCTCCGCCAGTTCCCGCCCGCCGATTTGAGTATTTCTTTCCAGGACCGCTTGTGTCATATCAACGCTCCGGCGCTGCCGGGGGCACCTGCCTGTCGCACATCCACGTCCATTCCCATTTCTTCTTTATATCGACTGATCGTCGATAATAACGTGTCGGTTGCACGATCGGATGCATCCATCAGCACCGCGACGGTTCCTCCACCGCCGCAATCGGTTATCCGCGCGCCATACGTTCCGGATTTCGGGCCGGCTGTGGAAAACTGATCGACAAGCCAATCCGCCTGCGGACACGATAGCTGCAGGCGCAATCGATAGCTGTGGTGCGAGGCCAGCATCAGCCGTCCGGCGCGTTGCATGATCAATTGCCGCTCCGCCGAGATAGCCGCCTCAGCCGGCGATTCGGATAATTCTTCCATGGCCTGAAGAAAATGTTCCGCATGTTCATATTCCGTTATCAGATGATCCAGTGTTGTGCGGATGGCATACATGTTGTCTCCTACGATTTCTCCGGCCTCAGGGTTCAGTTGCCCATAGGTTCTCAGAAAATCCGCTCCGCGTATGCGGCGGGGCAACAGCGAACGGAAATAACGACGATACAACTCCGGCGAAACATTACCCAGATAGCCGTGAATCGGGTTGTGCCGTTGCCCCAGATCGCGATAAATGGTTTCAATAATTTTAGCTCCCATCGCTCCGGTCAGGTGAAATTCCGCGAAGATATCGCGATTGGATTCCCGCGTTACGCTGGTATCCAGTGCCATGATTCGTATATCCCTGGAAAGCGGTATTTGTCCCAACAGGGAATGAGGCTGCGCGCTATACCGCAACAGATGCGCAGGCGGACCATCCTGGGCGGATAAAACCGTTAATGCATCCACCACGTGGCCATGGTTGCCGTCTGACGCGCGTTGGGCTTCGCTGACAATGTGTGCCTTCTGTATGGCGGTCAGCGCCATGCCGCGGCTGACGCTCAGCGCCTGCAGGAACGCCGATGTAGTGGCGGTGGATGCGGCCTGTCCTGATCCGGCGCGAATATCCGAATCCACGACCACCGTTGCCCCCGGCGCGCCTTTAGCGCTTCGCATTTCGGGTATTGTCATTCCCAAGCCAATCAGTGATTGCAAAACATTGAGTAACGGAGCGGTCCATGCCACCTGCGGGTCATCCCAACGGGAGACAAATGGATCGCGTGATTGGCCATCGGCGCAGAAAAATGCTGCGCTTGGCAAAATAACCGGTTGATGATTCTGCCGCCGCTGTTGCCCCAGGAAGATCATTTTTCCATCCTCCCGCCATTGCAACGCCACGCCCGCCCGGCTTGGTAGCGCCATTTGCGCTACCACTCCGCCCGCCTCCAGCGACAGCCCACCCAGCACGTCAACCCGCGCCGGGGCTGTACAAATCGTTGCATTACCATGATTTTGACCTGCCGCGACCGATTTAAGCTGTCTTGTCAAACGGTCTGTCAATGAGCCATCGATCTTCATGAATATCAATAATAGGCGATGGTTTACCGATGACCAAGCAAAGGCGATATTTTCCCACCTTTGACCTTAGCCGCCGCGCTCCGATATAATCCTTAAAAGATTGTGAATTGTTTCACTGATGATGGACATACGTGAATGGTAAATGTGCTGACAACGGCTCTGGCGACATCCCATATTGAATTTTACAGCGGATGGGCGCTGCTGGGAATTCTTTTTCTCATCGGCTTGGCATTCGGCATCGGCAATGTGGTTCTTTCGCATACGCTCGGGCCGGCACGCAAAGGGTTGGTAAAGGATTCAACCTATGAATCCGGTGTTGATCCGCTGGGCAGCACCCGGGAACGTTTCAATGTGCGCTTCTATCTCGTTGCGATGATCTTTCTGGTATTCGATGTCGAAGTGCTGTTTATCATTCCCTGGCTTTACGTTTTCAATAACCAGCGCCATCCTTGGGTCGTGTTACCGCTGGGCGCACTATTTGCAAGTATTTTAATTTTTACATTGATTCTGCTGGTTGCCTATGTGTATGCCTGGGGTAAGGGCGTATTTCAATGGGATTGAGGCACAAAGCCGGACAGAATGGAGTTTATCATGTCAATTGAACCAACAGCCTTGCCGGATAATTTTCTCACACTTAACTTGAAGAAGGTGGTTAATTGGTGTCGGCGTTCCAGTGTGTGGCCTCTGCCGTTTGCCACCGCCTGCTGCGGCATTGAGCTTATGGCCACCGCGAGCAGCCGGTATGATCTGGCCCGCTTTGGTGCGGAAGTCATGCGGTTTTCGCCTCGTCAGGCTGATCTGTTAATCGTCGCCGGACGAATCAGCTTTAAGATGGTTCCCGTTCTGCATCGCATTTACCTGCAGATGGCCGAGCCAAAATGGGTTATCAGCATGGGGGCCTGCGCAAGCACCGGCGGCGTATTTGATAACTATGCCACCGTACAGGGCATCGACCAGTTTATGCCGGTGGATGTTTACGTGCCCGGGTGTCCGCCGCGACCGGAAACGCTCATCGAGGGTATCATGGCCATTCAGCGAATTATCGATCAGGACGGGCTGCCCCCGTCCAAACGTCAGCCGCTGAAAATATCCATTCCCCCGACGTATAAACCCGCGCCGCAGCCGCAAATTGAGCTTGGACCACGGCTCACAGCGGCCATGCGATAAAACCGGTACACCGCGGTCCGTGCGGAACGTTTCTGCATCCGGAAAAGCATATTGGGAATGGCCCGATGCCAGGATGATCCAAGGAGCTGCGTTTTGACCTCTGGGGCTGATGGATCGTTGGTGGATGATTTGGCACTGATGCGAGCGGTCGCATCGCGCGACCGTTCCGCGCTTAATACCCTGTACGATAAATATTCCGGAACCCTTCTGACGCTTGGCTCCCGTCTGCTGGCGGATCGCAGCGAGGCCGAGGACCTGCTTATCGACGTGTTTTGGGAAGTATGGAATCGGGCGGACCGTTATGATCCCGCACGCGCATCTCCGCTGACCTATCTGGTCATGTTGTGCCGCAGCCGGGCGATAGATCGGCTGCGCAGCGCCCGTGCCGTAAAAAAAATGCCCCATGGCCCCCGGATTTCGGTTGAAGCTGCCGCCGATAAAGGCATGGATATTCCCGATCATGTCACACCCGTGACGTATGCGGACCTTGCCGAAACACAGGAAAAGGTTCGCTCGGGCGTCGAAAAATTAAGTGCGCCGCAACGGCAAGCACTGGAATTGGCATTTTTTGAGGGGTTGAGCCATACGGAAATTGCGGAGAAAACGCAAATTCCGCTCGGCACGGTCAAAAGTCATATTCGCCTGGGTTTAATCCGCCTGCGCGAGATTTTGCGTAATGTAGGTGTAGATGCGGAGTCAACACTGTGAATTGCCGTGAGGCCCAAGATGTGATCCCTCTTCAAGCCGCCGGAGCTGCGGTGCAGGAAGAAAGTGCGCGTCTGGAGGAACACCTTCAAAACTGTCCGCACTGTCGGGAACTCATGGGGGATTTCACTCAAATCGCGGCCCATTTGGCAGTCGCAGCCAATCCAACACCCGTTCCCGGTGCATTGCGGGAGGCACTGAACCGCCGTATTGATCAGTCTATTGCGCCTGTTGATTTTAAAAATCCACCGCAGAATTCACGAATGGGCTTCATCATTGCCCTGGCCGCAAGTATCGCCCTTTTGATCGCCATGGGGATGAGTCTTTATATTCAACATCTTCAGAAATCTGAAATTCACGGCTTGCACCGGCTTCTCGCATTTAGTGAGCAGCAGAACCGCAAGGTTATCGCTCATGAGGCAACCGTTGTTACTCAATGGGAAAGGCGCGTGCGGCGGCTGCAGAGCCGCGTGCGGCAGGCCGACGAGATTATCAATATGCTTAAGGTGCCGCATCTGCAAATGGCATCGCTTACGGGGGTGGGAAAACAGCCCTCCGCATTTGGCCGATTATTCTGGGACAAGCACGCCAAAATCTGGAAATTCTGTGCCGCCGATTTAAAGCCGCTTCAGTCGGATAAAACCTATGAGCTTTGGTGGATCACCCCCGCAAGCAAAAAAATTCCAGCCGGAACATTTAACGTCGATACCACAGGTTTTGTCATGTTTACCCCCACAATTCCTCCCGGCTTGAAACTCTCCCACGCTATGACGGCCGCTGTCACCATTGAACCTGCCGGCGGCGACCTGCAGCCGCGGGGGCCTGTTGAATTAATCGGGAAATTGTGACCTGCCTGAGACCGCGGTGTCTGAAATCCCGGGCACCAATTTTGGCACCGGCCGCAGCCGCTTGTTACCTTCAAGACCCCAACGCAATGCTGTATCAGCCGGCATCACTCTCAGAATCGTCCTAAATTGTGTGCCACCTTCACATAAATGATAAAAAGATAATTGCGTCCTTTGAACTGCGTAATTTTTCCACTGACACGAAATTTTATTTCCGTCCCAACCCGGGCACTTCGTGTTTCCATGCGTTGCAGTAATCGACACGGCAATAAAACCAGCGGTGGCTCTGAAAGGCCCGGTCCGTCGGCCTGGAATACAAAAATCCATTCATGCAATGGTTGATTAAAAAGCAGCCGGCCCGCGCGATTCCATATAAACGACCCTTCACGCAAGGCGGGCGGATGCGCATATTGGATCGGTTGCGGGAGATCAGGAATTGGCTTGGCCGTAAGCATCGGTTGGATGTGCACGAGCTGCTGAAGCGGGCGGGAAAGATGGTGCGACAACAAACGGTTAAGCACGTTCTGCGCGCTGGTATTTTGTCCGATCTTTGCCGTTGCGGGCTTGCTGGTCGCCGATGGCGAAGCGGCCGCAGGGGCTTGAGCATGCTTTCTGAATAAGCGCACGTCGGCCTCTGGCAGAACATAAAGCTGATGATGATATTGCGTAAGCATCCCGCTTATGACAAAGTCGGTATGGACTTTCTCAATTGCTTCCATGGTCTGCAATGCCAGGCACGGCAGGAGCCGAATAGAGCGTGGCCAGGCTTTTGGAGGCTTGATGAATTCAAATGTGGGGTATCTGCAGCCCATCTGTGGAATCAGTTTTCCCGGAACATTACTTAAGATGCTTCCGGTATGCAGCGGCTGGATCGGCGATTGCGCAGCGGCTTTTGTACGGTTCGCCGCATGACCATGATGCGGTGCGGCACCGGCGGCCCTGCCGGATAATATGGCTGTTGAACCAAATGCGGCCATCAGCAAGGCAAAATGTAATAATCCTGGTTTCATCGGAATAATTCAACTCCGTTATTCATCGTTCTTATTCCTCAAAGTTACCGCTGCGCCTGGATTCCTGCCGCCGACGAATCATATCCCATGGCCAGGTATTGATAACATTTCCACTCTGCGCCCAGGCCCGCCGCGCCGTGAGAATACCATAAACCATTTTATCCATATCCTCGCGTTGATGCGCGTCGGTATTAATACACAGGGGTACCCCCGCTTCTACCGCCATTCGGGCGTGTATATCCCGCAAATCCAACCGCAGATCATGGGAGTTTATCTCCAATGCCACACCACTGCGGGCCGCCGCCATAATGACGGCTTTCATATCCGGTTCCAATCCGCGCCGTCCGCCCACCAGCCGCCCGGTCGGATGACCGATGACATCCACCAGCGGATTACCCGCGGCGCGAATCAATCGCGCTGTTGCGACCTCACTTTCCTGGCTTAGTGCCGCGTGCGGCGAGGCCACCACCCAATCCAGTTGCTGCAGAACATCATCGGGATAATCCAGCGATCCATCCGCCAGAATATCCACTTCACTGCCGGCCAGAACGGTTATGCCCTTGACTTTTGCCGCCGCCGCGCGAATCGCCTTGATATGTTCCATGAGCCTGTCCACACGCAGTCCGTTGGCTTGAACCTGCGATTTGCTGTGATCCGTGATGGCAAAATATTCGTATCCGCGCCGCTTGGCCTCGGCAATCATATCGTCAATGCTGCAATGCCCGTCGCTGGCAGTGGTGTGTGAATGTAAATCACCGCGGATATCGGATATCTGCAGAACCGGCCAAACCGCTGGAATCTTCCGCGACAGGTATTCCAGTCGCGAATCTGTTACTTTGACACTCGCGCCCCGGCCGTGTTGATACATCAATTGTGCCAGTTCAATTTCGCCCCGGTCCTCGCGCATTTCCGGCGGTAACCACGCCATTTCCAATGCCGCATAGATGCTCTCTTCATTCTCTCCCGCCACCTGGGTCTGATCCTTGAAAAGACCCCATTCGTTGAGTTTCATGCCGCGCTTTACCGCTGCTTCACGCAACCGGACATTGTGTTCCCTGGAGCCTGTGAAATATTGAAGTGCCGCGCCCCAGTTCGGCTTGGCAACAATTCGAAAGTCAACCTGCAGTCCGGTGCGTGTGCGAATGCTGATTTTTGTTTCGCCTGCGCCAAGCGTCTGCTGTGTATCCTGATGTGACAACACTGCCGCCGTAATCGCCGGAACCATTTCCGCTTCAGCACATACAAGTATGTCAATATCTCCTACAGACTCCTTGCCCCGCCGCAGACTTCCGCAATATTGAACCTGTGAAACCCCTTTTACCTTCCGGACCGCGTCGCAATAAGCCTCGGCCAGCGGTAGCGCCCAGCCGATGCCGATGCGTTTTCCCGCTTCCTCCATAAATTCCATATTCTGGCGAATTTTAAGCTGCTTCTTTTCACCAAAGCCCTTGAGCTTGGGCATAGTGCCTTCGACCAGATGCTTTTTCAGTTCTGCAACAGTCGTAATTCCCGCCTCCTTCCATAACTGATGGGCCGTCTTTACTCCCACCGATGAAATGGCCAGCATCTCCAGCACGCCCGTCGGTACCCGCCCCGCGAGTTCCTCAAATTCTGAAATATGCCCCGTGCGCAAATATTCACTGACCTTATCCACGGTGCCTTTGCCTATGCCGGGCATCTGCTCCAGGCGGCCTTGCTCCTGCAATGTTTTGATATCCTCCGGCAGATCTTCGATTATTCGCGCCACCTTGCGCGTGCCAAGTACCCGGAAAGAATTCTCTTCCAGCAACGCCATCACGTCCGCCGCACGGTTGAATAACTCGGCAATATCCTGATTTTTGCTCATTGCAATCCGGCTCCGTTATAAACGGATTTCATTTTACAGCATTTGGCACAACATGGGACCCGCCGCTGACTTTCAGCATGGTTAACCATGAATTTATTTTCGTGTGTTGACAAGGGATTCAGCTATTTAACTGGAACCTCCTTCCAGCCATGCCGGTGAACTATTTCTTTCAGCAGTTGGACGAGATCGCGTTGCTGCCCGACCGTCAAATGCCCGAAGAATTCCCGGTCGTTTTCATCGGCGAGCTGCGCCAGTCTGGGCACCAGTCGTTTTCCGGCTGCCGTCAGAGTTACGCGCTGATAGCGGCGATCTCCGTTGGAAGCGCTTGTCCGCGCAACGAGCTTCTTGTGGCACAGCCGATTGACGAGTTTGGATATTGCGCCACGCGTCATGCCCAGGCGCTGAGCTGCTTGACTCGGATGAACCGGGCCGGATCGCAGCATTTCCCGCATAATGGCCCATTCTGCGACGGTGACGCCTTCGGCTTCCACCTTCTGCATAAAAGCGTGGGAAACATGATTCGAAACGAATCGCAGCCAATACCCGGCGTGCGATTCGAGTTCACTGGCTTCGATTGTTTTTGCCATCCGTTCTCCTCACAACAACTGTGCCAATCGGGCCAGTTCATCATCCAAATCCGCCAGGCCGCGCCGAAAAAACTCGTCTGGCATACCGGGTGGCCGCTCCAGCGTCATGAGGAATAGCGCGCCGGTTGAAATGGGAACGACGCGGGCCGGCACATTCCATTTTCCCTCCTTGGGGTCAATGAATTCATGATCGAGAATGCCATAGGCATCGACTCCCCGGATCTGCAGCACCCCAGGGCCGCGCGGGGTTTGAATCTGCCAGCGATCGTGACCCAGCGGTGTGGAGGCCAGCACATTATGGACCGCCCAGCGCGGCCACTGGCCGCCGTCGGCCAGAAACTTCCAGGCGGCCTGCGGTGAACATGAGAGAGCAATCGATCGGGTGACAAAGTTCATGGTAAAAACTCCTTAAATGATTTCCTAGGAAACTATATGAACGGGGCATTGCATTGTCAAGCAGGCCCATTGGCCGGCTCAGAAGCCTGCGTGAAATTGATTCCGGGCGCGGGCGAAATACCGCTGGAGTGTGCTGCCCCAATAAAGTCACGGCGTCATAACCGCAGGCCGCAACGAAATGCCGGCAATCAAAGCGCGTACGATGGGCCGGCACAGATAGGTCAGCGGGCGGCCAAGCGCTGCCGCAATGGCGCGGACTCATGCCACTGCCGCGGCCCCGGACGCGATGGCCGCGCACAGCCGGGCGTCGCCTGCGGTCGTGACTTTTATATTTAACGCATCGCCGCGCGTGCCCACCACGCTGCCGCCGGTTAATTCAATGATCTGGGCATCATCGGTTACATGGTTGATACGGTTGGTCTTTATTAACGCCTGATAGCTTTGCAGCAGCAATTCTGTGCGAAAACACTGCGGCGTCTGGGCCTGAAAAAGTCCGGCCCGATCCACTGTCTGCACCACCATTTGATCGGTTCCCAGCCGCTTGAGCGTGGCGGGTTCCGCCAGAACCGGCAATGCCGCACCATGCAATACCGCCCCCTCAAACGCGGCATCAATAACTTCGGTCGGCGTTATGGGCCGGGCCGCATCATGCACCGCAACAAACGGCGTTTGCACCTTGCCGCTGGATAAAGCCTTGTAAACGCTTTCCCATCGTTCCGATCCACCGGCGAGCACATGCAGCGGTTTGCCGTATAAAGCGCCCTGCAGATGTTGCCGGTAGGTCTCTATTCGCTGGGTACCGGTTGCTATGATGATTCCAGTCACGTCCGCCCGGCGCGTGAACAACGCCACCGCCCGCTGTAAAACCGTCAAACCGCCCACATCCACCAGTAATTTATCCCCTGCGGCAAAGCGCGTGCTATTTCCTGCAGCCGGAAGAATAACCGTAAATTCTCTGCTTTCAGCCATGATTAAGAGTATCGCTGAAATCTACTCCGCCGACAAATGCAAGTTCCGGGTTGCACTCGTTGTACATCGCTCAATGGCGTATGCTGCCCCGCAGGGCCGGCATCTGGCGTTGGGTTATTGATCTTTGCTTTTCTACGGCCAAAGGTCCACGGCCAGGCGTGAAAGATCAAGCGCCAATCGTTGAGAACCACGATGTTTGCACCAGGCCATGCGTTTCAATGAACAGCTAATGTTAAAGCGGGTCTCAGTGTTGGTGCCCGTCATTTCGTCGCGTGTTTGAACAGCACGCAACGGGTCCTTTGGATGATTTTGGCCACCAGATCAAGGGTGATTCGGCGATTATTGCGCACGGATCATGGCACGTTTTTCCATGACAATCAAAAGGAAAGTTTCGAAAAGAGAAAAATCCTCGGCGAGTTGGTATAATTGCGAGGTTGTTTGGAACCGCATTGCCATGGATGGGCTGTAACCGCGTTGTAATGCCCGCCTGCTGTGGTTGAGGTGAGTTGTGAAATCACATGGAAAGGGTGGACAATGCTGGCATTGAGTCGTGGTGAAGGGCAGAGCATCATTATTGACGGGAAGATCGAAGTGAAAGTGGTCAAGTGGTCCCGCGGCAGCGTGCGCCTGGCTATTCAGGCTCCGCGGGAAGTATCGGTTGATCGTGATGAAATTTGGCGGCGTATGCACCCCAATGATAAAACTCCGCTGGAGCAAGCTGAAGCCGATCGCCAATTACGCTTTGATGCAGGCGAAACCTCCGCGCGGCCAGTTGCCCCAATAACCCCGGTTGTTGAACCGCCGGATGAAAAAATCGCATGACGGCTTTGATTTTGTCATTTCCCCACAATTGCCGCAGGAGCAGCGGTTTCAGCCATGCTTGAGCCAAGAACTTTGGAATCTGATATGGATTCAAGGCAAGTTACTAAACCTGGCGGCTAACAATCACGTATAAGTTTTAACGAGAGGCTCTGGAAAGCGTGAAATGCTGCGCAGCGATTGCGATGAGCACGGGGGGAACAGCGGTTGATGGATTAATTTTAAAAATGCGTAAATGTGTAGGTGAAAATCTGATTTTTCGATTTGTGATTAATTTCACAAGACTTGCCCGGGGCAATTCGCTACAATCGACGTTTTCGGGATTGGCTCGCTACGCTGCTGTCAGTCTCTGCGGTTGAGGAACAAGATGACCCGTACGATTGAAGCTCCAAACACCGGCGCAGTGCCATCGGCAACAGAATTAAAAGCGGCACCACCGTTATGGCTTGCGGAACGAATAATGCTGCGCATTGGCCGTGGTCCGGCCGCGGCCGGCCGCTTTCTTGACCGCCTCGCTGCATATAACGGCCCAATCGGAGCATTGGTACGGTTTTTCAGCTCGGTAAAGCTGGGGTTGGTCTGGCTGTTTCTAACCACTGCGTATATTGCCGTTGGCTCAGGTCTCCCCAGCGTGCGCAGTTATTTCGATGTATCAACCATGGGCTTTTTTAATGCACCGCCCATGGTGATTCTCATGGTACTTCTGGCAACAACGCTTATCGTCGTCACACTACGGCGAATTCCGCTGACACTTTACAAGCTCGGCGTATGGACGGTGCACACCGGAATTATTACACTGCTGGTTGGATTGTTCTTTTACTTCGGATTAAAAAAAGAAGGAATGGTTCGGATCTTCCTGCATCAAACCGTACGCCATTATTATGATAATTCCGAACGGGCGCTTTTCATGAAAGTCAGCAGTGCGCCGGGCAAATCCGCCATGCTGCCACTGCCGTCGCTGCCCTTGTTCAGAGAGCGATCGGCCAAGAATCATCATCCCTTAAAAATTGCGGCTCCCGCAAAAATGATGACGGACCTTTCACCGGCGTTGTCCTCCGTGCATGTGCGGGTGGTGGGTTATTATCCGTATACACACCTGGAAGCCATGGCGGTTGAACGTCAACCGGGACAACCGGCGCGAAAGCCGGCTCTGGAATTTAATTTAAGCGCTACCGGTATGGCCAGCGGCGGGCAATGGCTGCTGGCGAAAACGCCACGTCTGCGCGTGGCGGACTCGGGTCTGCCCTGCGGAATCGAGTATCTGTATCATCCCAGTGCCCGGCGGCTGCGCGATATTACCACGAGCTTTAAGGGTAATAATGCGTTGATTGTCAGTGTTCCAGCGGATCATTTCCGGCAGGTGCTGGTAATAAAGCCCAATGAAAAAATAACGCTGCGCGGCACACCTTATACGATTATTCCCCGGCGGGAAATTAACATGCCGCTTCTTTCCAAAGGATATCAGGGTGCCAGCAGTCAGGCCTATATGATTGATGTCTATCGGACTGATGGTGGTAAAAAGCCCTTTCATTTTCAGCGGGTGGCACTGTTTCGATATCCAACAAAAACGGTGGATTTTGTTTTTAACCACGGCAAACGCCAACTGATTCCCGATAAGATCGACCATCAGATTCATATTCGCTATGAAGATGCCCGGAAGTACCAGTTCTGGATTGTGGAGCATCAATCGGGAAAGCTTACGGTTGTCCAGCGTGCGGCGGGTGGGGCGGTCACGCAATATCCCATTGCCATCGGTCATCCCGTGGCTACCGCGGTCGCGGGCATCCCGTTCAGTATTTCCGTGCAGGAGCTGGCCAATGTGGTTTATCGACCGGAACTCATTCCGGTTGCTCAGCGGCGGCCCCAATTGGAACAGACCATGGGGCACTGCGTTTTGCAGCTTGCCCTCTCACACGGTAAGTGGACGGATAATCAGATATTTGTGCCATTCCAGCAATTCGGTCTGCATGGTGATCTGGCACCAACCGCGGTGAAGGTGCCCGGCACCGGGAAGGTTAGCTTTGTATTTTCCACGCTGCGATGGAAACTTCCCGCGGCACTGACGCTGTTGTCGTGCAAAGAATTGTTTTATCCGGGGGGTAACAGCTTTCCGCGCGATTTCATCAGCAAAGTGCGATTTGCCAATTTGCAGACGCACCAGTCAACGGTGGCGGTGATTCATCTGAATCATCCGGAAACATTGGACGGGCAGCATTTTTTTCAGGCTCGATTTGGCAAGCAGGCCAATGGTACGCCATTTACGGTTCTGGGCGTAGGCAACACCAACGGCCTGTATCCGATGATCGTCGGCGTGATCATGATTATTTTTGGAATTGGTTACGCTTTTTATATCAAGCCCGTTTTGATTAATATAAAGAAACAGCAATTGGCCCGGTTTGCCGCTGCGCAAAAGCAAGCCGGTGCGTCCGCATCTGGCGGAAATGTCGCGACCACATAGTCGAATTTTCAAGAGGTGTTGTAATGAAGCTCAAGTACGTTGTCTCTCTGCTGACTTTATCGCTGATTGCCGCGATTCCCGCAATGGCAGTCATGAACGCCCGGGCGGCCATGCCGATTCAACAGGGTTCTCCCGCCGATCTGCCCGCCGGGCATCCGGACATCAGCCCGGGTGCCGCCCGTCGCGCCGGAATTAATCCCGTGCCGAGCATGAAACTCATGCGGCGCACGGCTGCAATCCAGCATCAGAACCGCGCTGCTTTCAAAAAACAGATCAACCTTGCTCCGTTGCGCATATTGGCGGTGCAAAACAACGATCAGGTTAAAACCATAGCCAGTTGGGCCAGCGAAACAGTACATACCATTTGCGGATTTGACAGCATCAACGGGCAGGATCCGCTTTATACGGTATTGGATATGGCTTTTCGTCCGCAGGCATGGGACAACCGCAACTGCATTTTTGTTGAAACGGTTCCGATCCGTGAACGCCTCGGCCGGCTGGTTTCCAAGGCGGAGGCTAAGCGCATCTTGCAGCAGGGGACGGTAAGTCCCGACTTTATGGCCCGATCCGATGTGCATCATCTGCTGGTAAAAATCAGTTCTACCGCCGCTTTAAGTTCCGGTGTTGCTGAAGTCAGCAGAGCCTTGGAAACATTTCAAAATCTTTCTTCGGAAATGAAATTCGTTCCTCCGGCCGTGGGAAGTAAATCGACGGATTGGCTTGTACCGCTGGACTTGCTGCCGAATACCGGAGCGGTGGTGCGCAAAATGCTTAAGATGAATGCTGATGTTAAACCTCTTCCCGGTTACACCCGGCAGCAATCGTTAAGCATTGTCCTGGGGCTGATTTCCCTGGGGCAGGGGTGGCAGGATAACAGTGCTTCAGAAGCCAATCAGGGAATTAAAACGCTGGCGCAAGTCCTCCCGGCCATTAATCCGGCCGTATACCCGTCGCACCTTAAGCGGCTGGTGGAATTGTGGTATGACCGGCTATTTGATGGCACAATTGTGGGAGTGTTTCTTTATTTTATTTCCCTGACGCTTTTTGTCATTGCCGCCGTGGGAGCCGTGCCGGCCGTGCGTAAGCCGGCTTTGATATTCTTTACTGCCGCCGTGCTGGTTCATGCGCTGTTTATGGGCGTGCGCTGGTGGCTGGCCGGCCGGATTCCAATTCAAAATGAATTCGAGAGTGTTCTGGGATCGGCGTTTGTCGGCTGTGTGATCGGCCTGATTTTGGAATATTGGAAAAAGAGCAATCTTTTTGGTCTGGCCATGAGCTTTGTCGGCTTCCTGGCCATGACGGCATGCTTCGTGGTGCCGTTTGTTTTAGGTGCCAATATTGGTGCCAATATTGGTCGCGTTGACGGTGTGCTGAATACCTATTGGCTTTATATTCACGTTAATACCGTCATCAGCAGTTATGCTTTAATTGCCGCGAGCTTTTGCCTGGGCGTATTGTATCTGCTGGTGAAGTTGTATTACCGCATGAATCCCGGCAATGGCCCGGGACATGGTGGCGGCCCGGCCATGACCATGGCCAGTGGTATTGGTTCATCGCTGGTGGCCGGACATTTGGCCGATTTGTCACAATCTCGCGCGACGGATGCCGCCGCGCCGGCGGCAGTGGCGGATTTGGCGGTTCGCCGCAACAAATTCCTGCTGCAACTCGATGCCGCGAACATTGTGATCTTGCAAATGGGGTTCTGGTTCCTGGGTTCGGGTATTATTTTTGGTGCCGTCTGGGCTGATTTCAGTTGGGGACGGCCATGGGAATGGGATCCCAAGGAAACCTTTGCGCTGGTCACCTGGCTGGTATATCTCATTATTGTGCACCTGCGCTTTGTGACTCCGAAATACCGCCCGGACTGGACGGCATGGTTGTCCGTGGTAGGCTTTGCGGTGATGATGTTTAACTGGATCGGCGTAAACTTTTTCTACGTCGGGCTGCACAGTTACGCCACCTGATTTTGGCCCTGATATCTATTTGGCCACGGTGGTGCCAGACATAACAACACGCCCGACTTGCCGCCATCGGGTTGGAACTGGAGTTGATTATGACCACTTTTACACTCAAACAGACCGGGCCATTTGCCATTGATATCGACGGCGGCTCATGGAAATTGCGGATTGATTTGCCCGTCAAAAGCGGCGGGGGAGATACCGGACCGGGGCCGACGGATCTGGTGCCCATTGCCGTAGCGGCCTGTGAAATGATGCTGGCGTTAATCAGCGCCAACAAGCATGGCCGTCCGCTCACGGGCGTGGAAGCCACGGTCGATAAACAGTATCTGGCCAATCCTTCGCGGCTTGGAGATATGCATGTTGTGCTCAAAAATGTGCTTAGCCAACTGCCGCCCGAACTCCATGATCGGGTAAAAGCCGCTGTTGCCACATGTCCGGTGGTAAAAACGCTGGAACATCCGCCACAGGTCTTCTCAGAAATAACTTGAAAAACCCCGTTGGCTGAATAAAAATAGTTGACGCAATGAGGATTTGAAAATGGATTCGCACCAGAATATTGACCCCAATCCGGAATTACATGTGGATACCGACTGGAAGAATCAGGCGCAGGCGGAAAAGGAAAAACTTGCCGCCAAAGTCGGTGATAGTGCCCAACCCACCACGGCATCGGCGGATGAAGGCCCATCGATGCCGACGATAGCGCCGAGCTTTGAGATTATTGTCGAACAGTTCGCGGCACAGGCGCTTATGGCTATGGGTGCCATACCGCAGCCCGGTGGTCAGAAAAAGGTCGATGTTGGGCTGGCGCGATTTTTTATCGATTCGCTGGCGGTGCTGGAAGACAAGACCAAGGGCAATTTGACAGCATCTGAACAGCGGGCGCTTCTGACTGCGTTGACGGACTTGCGTATGACGTATGTTAATGTGCTGAAAGCTGCAAAAAAGTAACCGTTCTCAGTCGGTTTTAAGTGTGCCGATGATTTCCCGCAGGCTGCCATGTCCTTTGCGTGCCAGATATTGCCGCAGGCCGTCACAAATTTTATTGGGAATCGCCGGATCAATAAACAGAGCTGTTCCCACCGCCAGACCCGTAGCGCCGGCGAGGATAAATTCCACCGCGTCCTGCCAGGTTTGAATACCGCCCATGCCGATAATCGGGATATTGTGAGCCTTGGCTACCTGCGTATACACGCGATGCACCATATACACCGCAATGGGCTTAATGGCGGGACCACTTAATCCGCCAGTGGCGTTGGCCAGCATCGGGCGGGCTTTTTCAATGTCGATAACCATGGCGGTAAAAGTATTGACCAGCGATAAGCAATCCGCGCCGGCTTCCACAGCGGCACGGGCGGTTACGGCCACATCTGAAACATTGGGTGAAAGCTTTACAATTAATGTCGCGCGTTTAACCCGTTTTCGCACCATGGCAACCAGCTCGGCCAGTCGCACCGGATCCGTTCCAAAGCTCAGACCATTTTTTACGTTCGGACAACTGACATTAAGCTCAATTCCCTGCACCACTGGAAGTTCCTGATCCAGTCGCTCGGCCACGTCGGCGTAATCTTCTGCGCACCAGCCGGGCACATTGACGATCACGGGTATGCCCATGCGTTCCAGAATGGGTATTTTTTCACTGATAAAGCGTTCCAGGCCGATATTGGCCAGGCCGATGGCATTGAGCATTCCCGCCCGTGTTTCAATGACACGATAACTCTCGTTGCCTTTGCGGGGTGCTTTGCTGA
This sequence comes from Planctomycetota bacterium, assembly GCA_021810145.1. Taxonomy (GTDB): domain Bacteria; phylum Planctomycetota; class Phycisphaerae; order WQYP01; family WQYP01; genus JAMDCX01. Next base: position 18,526 of record JAJZJL010000006.1, read on the forward strand.
TGGATTTCGTTACAAATGCGCCGAATTTTGATAAATCGGCAAAATCAGCATATTCATCGGCATAGCCACAGGTCCCCGAGGCGGTCATCATTGGGTTTGCCAGACGCATTTGACCGATTTGTACCGATAAATCCGGTGCGGCGGCGACGGTTTGTGCAGTTGAAGTCGAAATATTCATCCTGAAAGTGTCGCAAGGAATTGCAGCAGCGTCAAATGCCGAAAAAAGCCCAAACGTCTGAAAGATATCCCGATAACCAAATCCGATTCCGCCAATGACCTGCTGGAAGAGCTATGCCGCGCGGCCAGAGATTCCATCATGCTCAAGTAGCCGCACCCTTGGCCATCGCACCCGATGGGACCCGTTATTTCTCTCTTTCCAATCACTCGACACCGGCAGTCTTACCCGGCATCAGGCCGGTTGAAGCTCCGCTAATGGAATGTCGCAAAAGCAATCCGGCGATTGCATCGCCGATGCGTATCCCCGGCGACGGCCTGCGGTAACCGAATCACTCAACAGCGGCGGAACTGACGGAATTGCGAAAAAATGTGATGTCAGTGATGCACGCCAAGTCCGCATTCCATTCATATTCAGGGATTTTTTTCAGGACCGTAACACATCCATCCGAAATACACATTTGTGAGCTTTCCAGTCATTTTGTCGCGCGGAGTAAAGCGGCATGTGCCCATGTTACTGAAAACCCTTGGCCTCCGTGGCAACGTATAGAATAGAAGACCGGGTTTTTAGGAAGGAGATTTGCGGCGAATGGAATCCCGCTTAGCCAATTTAATACCGGGGGGAGGAAGCGAAGCTGCGGCTATAGCGCCAGCAACGCCAGCGGAGGCCTTGCGCCTTTATGGGGCGTGGTTACGGGCGGTGGCAGTGGCCCGATTGAAGACCACGCAAGGGGCGGATGATGTGATGCAGGAAGTGGCTGCCGCCGCCGTGAAGAATTGGGCAACACTGCAGTCGCAAAGCAACGCCAAGCCGTGGCTTTATCGCCTGACCGTCCGGGCCGCCCTGATGCACCGGCGATCTTTAGGCCGGGCACGGAATCGAATTGCTCAGGCGTCGGAGGTGGCGGTGATGCGTTCAGACGCATCCCGGCCGCCGGATCCGCTGGAGGTTTTGTTGAGTTCTGAGCGTGCGGCAATGCTGCGGCAGGCTATGACCAAATTACCTTCGCGTGATACGGAAATGCTGATGATGAAACATGTGGACGATTGCAGTTATAAGGAAATCGCCGCACGAATGGGCGTAACGCCCGCAGTGGTTGAAATGCGGCTGTTTCGGGCACGTCAGAAGTTGCGGCAGCTTCTGGCGGCTCAGAAGTTGAGTTAAACATTGTAGATGCGGTTGGACCCGTACAATGACGGAGTAAAGCAATGGCACTTTTTTCAGCACATCCGGATGATAGCAGTGGTACCCTTGGACGTCTGTCCGATCCGCGTGATCCGGATATGGCCATGGACATGCTGGTGGATGATGAACTGCCGGAAGATCGCCGCCGGGAGATGCTTGAATCCATTGAAAAACATCCAGAAGCCTGGCGGACTGTGGCGCTGCATTTTTTAGCGCGGCAGGTGGAACGCCGGGCGGTGCGGGATATTCTGGAAGTGCGTCCGGCATTACGCCCGGCAACCATCTATCGCATCGATTGGCTGCGCGTGGCGGCTCTGGTGATGATCACGGCGGGAATTTTCGGGGCGGGGGGCTTGTATCTTGGTCGCGGCGGCACGGGCTTGGAGCGGCCCATGGTATCGGCCGGAGGCAATCCACGTGTCGCGGTTGCTCCATCTTCTCAGCAGCCGCAGCAGGGCACAATTCAATATATTACACCGGGACTGCCTCCGGGCTTTGGTACGCAGGAACCCACTTCCCTCGGTCCACCCATGGATCCCTCTGATGTTCGTACAACGGCCTATTCCGAGGCCAATCATATTGTGCTGGTGCCGGAAGGCCCCAATAACGCGATGGCTTACCCTGTCGTACCGGTCAATGGAAAGAAACAGACAATTTATTAGTACTGGCAGCGGATGACGGAAATATCATGGTAAATGGCACTGCATCAAATTTTATTCTTGCCGTCGCACTGGCGTGTGGCCTGACGGCTGTAAGCGGAAATGCCGTGCGTGCGGCCACCGGGGACACCTCCACCACGGTGGCCGCCGCTCCGGCGACGCGTTCCGCTCGAACCCCGGTGCGGGTACAGCGGCCGCGCTGGTTGGGCGTGGCAATGCAAAAAATTCCCCCCGTATTCAGTCGCTTAATGAGACTGAAGTCTCAACAAGGGCTTATGGTTCTGCAAGTGATTCCCAACAGTCCCGCATATAAAGCGCATCTGGAGCCGGGCGATCTTCTTATTACGCTTAACGGCCAGGCTCTGGAGAATCCGTTTGAACTGATCGGTGCGGAAAATCAGCCCGGTCCGGCAGCTCCGGCGCTTAAGATTACATTGATTCGCGATGGAATGCGTAAGTCCGTCACACTTACGCCGGTGAATCGTCCACATCATCTGATATTTTTTTTCAATCGGCGTTCGGGGCCTGCCGGTGCGGTACCGGCAGGCACTGGATCGCCAAACGATATTCAAACCACCAGTCTGATGACGGTTGGCCCCGGCGTCAGGCTTCATATTCCCGCCGCTGCAGTGCAACAATCCGGTGACCGCCACCCCGACTTATTTACCGTAAGGCAATGGATTGGCCCGCATGGCGCACGACATATTCAAATTCTCTGGCGGTCACGCGCATACGAAATTCAGCCGGGCCGTCTGAACCGGCTTCCTCCACCGGTTCAGGCGGTTGCGCGGCTGATTTTGCGCGGCCACGCGCAATCATGTGTGCCCGCGCCATCGCAACAGACACAGATCCAGCAGCGAATTGCCGAAGTTAAAACGCTGATTCATAAATTGCAGATCCAGGAAAAAGCCTTGGAAAAGCAGGCCGCGAACTATCACTCGGTGACACCAGCCAAGCCCTGACGTCATGTGCCGTACCACTCAAGCTGTCCCTCGTAGCAAGTGCGCAGTGTTCGGAGCTTGAGTGGCCGATGCGGTTAAGCGGGATGGACGCTGAAATCGCGGCAAGGTTTTGCAATCGGCTGCTGCATGTATGAGATTTCCGGCTTGTTTTCGGGAACTGAAAGGCGACCTGTTGAGCCGATTCGGCAAACCATCCGGGTTGACATTTCGTACAGTGCAATGTAGGAAAAGGGACTTGTAAAAGCCCCCGGTGGATGAATGGGTCTTACACAATTGGCCATGAGGAGTACGGAATGTCGCAACCCGCGGAAATTGTCGCTGAACAATTGACCAAATCCTACGGCAGGTTTTTAGCTGTTGATCACATCAGTTTTGCCGTTCCCAAAGGGGCGGTGGTAGGATTTCTGGGTCCGAATGGTGCCGGTAAAACCACGACTATTCGCATGTTGACGTGCTTCATGCCGCCTACCAGCGGCAGCGCCAGTGTGGCGGGTTTTGATGTATTTCATAATTCTTTAAATGTGCGGAAAAATTTAGGGTATCTGCCGGAAAATGCGCCGGTCTATCTCGAAATGCGGGTCGCGGAATATCTTCAGTTTCGCGGGCGTTTGCGCGGTATGGATCGGCAGAGTATTAAAAAGCGCATTGATGAAGTGACAGAACTCTGCTGGCTTTCCGATCGAAAGCGCTGGCCGATCTCCAAACTTTCAAAGGGATATCGGCAGCGTTTGGGCATCGCCGACGCGCTGCTGCATAATCCGCCGGTGCTGGTGCTTGATGAGCCAACGGTGGGATTGGACCCATCACAAATTCGTGAAACCCGCAAGCTCATTGCCAATCTGGCCGGTTTGCATACAGTGCTGCTTTCCACGCATATACTTTCGGAAGTGGAACTGGTTTGTCAGAAGGTTATTATCATCGGACGCGGTCAGATTCTGGCCCAGGGATCGCCGGAGGAGTTAAAACAGCAATGTGCTCAACGCGGTTCCGGAACCCGTCTGGTGCTGGAAATACGCGGACCGGCGGATCAGATCCGTTCGGCTCTCGCGGCCTTGCCGGGGGTGGATCAGGCCTCCGTTGTCTCAGATAACGTCGTATGCACAATCGAACTTGTCGGCAAAATTGACGGTTCCATGCGCGAACGCGTTGCGGCGCTAGTACAGCAACGTGGATGGGCCTTGCGGGAAATGCGTTCCGCTGGCGCAAGCCTGGAAGAATTTTTTGTTCAAATTACCGATCCGGGTTCCGCGGCGGCGGCCTGACCGACCGCGGTTGTCCTCGCTGGCGGCAATGAACGGCGTTTCGTTCGCCGCCAAATTATGGAGAATTGGATATGTCAACAACATTAGCTTTGGCAAAGCGTGAAATCGCCGGGCTGTTTTATTCGCCCATTGGCTACATTGTCCTGGCCATTTATCTGCTTTTCGTGGGGCTGCTGTTTTCGTTGCTGGTTATGCGGCCCGGCGCGATTGCCGATCCCGGACCGATGTTTCAGTGGAATCATCTGATTCTCATTTTTGTCGTTCCCTTCATGACCATGGCTCTTTTTTCGGAAGAATACCGGTCGGGGCGCATTGAAACGCTGCGCACCAGTCCGATTACCGATTTCCAGCTTCTGATGGGAAAATTTCTGGGGGCAATGGGATTTTATTGTGTGGTGATCGCGTCGAGCCTGATATTTATCATTATTCTCTCGCTGTTTGGCCGGCCTGATTACATGACGGTATTAACGAGTTACCTGGGGTTGCTGCTGATGGGAATGTTAATGGTTTCCATCGGATTATTTTTCTCCGCCTGCACGCAGCATCAGATACTGGCAGCCATGAGCAGTTGCGTAACGCTGGTGGCACTGGGGATTTTATTCCAGGCGATATCCTTTTTTCTCAGTTCCGCACTGGGGGTTTCCTGGTCATTTCTGCGCACGCTGCGACATTTGCTGCGATATCTGGCCATCGAGCCGCACATGGCGAACTTCTCGCGCGGTATTGTTGACAGTCAGAATATCGTCTTTTTCCTCACCGGGGCGGGTTTGTTTCTCTTCTTAACCTATGTGGTGCTGGAGAGTCGCAAGTGGAGATAACGGACAATCCGTAATCGGCGGATTACAACCGCCGATATTCAATAAACATAGATGGGCAATTGGAGAAATAGTTTCTCATGGGCGAAATAGAAAATAAACATGAAACGACACCTGCTTCCACGGCGACTAAGCCGGTGTGGAATGCCGGTAAACGCCGGTCCATATACGGTTCCAATACCGCCGTGCTGGTGATCGCCGCGATACTGGTTGTCATATTTGTGGATTGGCTTTCGGTGCGTTTTAATTACTCGAAAGACTGCACCACCGGCGGCATTTATTCACTTTCCCCTAAAACGCTCAATTTGCTTAAGCTGGTTGATAAGACCGGCAAAAAGTTTTATCTGGTCAATGAATTTCCAACTTCCCTGGATGCTGATCCCGGTGAGCGATCCGAAGGAGTGAAACTTCAACGGCTGATCCACGAATATGCCAACGCCTCTTCTCATGTCGTTGAGTATAATCCCGCTACTCTCAATGAACTGAAGCGTAAAATTCGCAACCGCTTCGGCGGGCAGTTTAATTCTTATCGCAAGGCCGTGGATCGCTTTACACCCTTGGCCGAGGAACTCGTTAAATTCTCGGATGCGGAAGCAAAGAAAATTGATGCTCTGGAGAACAATCCCAAGGTAGCCACCACCAATGATCAGTCCCAATATTTCGCAACGTTGCAAATCAGTTTCAGCCATAGCGACGGCATTCCGCGGGTAATCGCCCGATTGCAACGGAAAGTGGCGTCCGCGCGGAAAAATCCGCTGCCGGACTGGCCGGCTCTCACACATTCACTGGTCTCCAATCTGGAAACCATACAAAAGCAGTTTGATGCGCTAAGTAAAAAGAATGTGGTGGCCGCATTCAGCCCGCTGGTACAAAAACTCCTGGAAAAAGATGCGGCGGCCTTTAAGAATCAGGCTGCAAAACTCGCAGCCTACACGTCACTTTTAACAAGCCTCAAGCCTGTAAAGTCGGATAGTGTGTTGCGCGAACTTCGTGCCGACTCTCTGATTGTCATGGGACCCCGGACCGTGAAAGTGCTCAACCGCGATAAGTTGTTTGTGCCGCAGGGCAATCCCGGTCAAGGGTCAATGCAGTATGCCTTCCAGGGTGAACAGGCAATCAATTCCGCGCTGCTTGCCATGACGGAAACGCACCGTACCAAAGTGGTATTTGTAAGCGTGAATTCCATGAACCTCATTTCCGCCGGCGGTCCATTCAGTGCGGCGGCAAAAATGCTGCGGGAAAACAATTTCAAGGTGTACCAATGGTCACCGGGTCCCGGCGGCAATCCGCAGGCACCCACCGCCAGTGAAAATCCGCCGGCCATCGGCAAGGGTGTGATCTGGGTTATCCTGGATCTGCCCCCCTCCGGTCAGATGGCGCAGATGGGGGCCATGATGTATTCCATGATGGAGCAGAAAATCAGTCAGCAATTGGCGCAAGGCGGTAACGCCCTGTTTCTCCTCAGTGCCATGCCGCCGCAACTCATGATGATGACGCAGGGACAGATACCCTATAAGAGCATCCTCGCCGGATACGGTATCCGTCTGCGCAGCACCTACCAGGTTGTGCAACGCGTGGCAATGCCGGGCGGGCATCATCTTGATGCGCCGCAAATTCAGATTGCCAGTTATCCCGACACAATTATCACCAAACCCATTGAATCGCTGGCGGCGATGCTGGCGGGAACGCAGGGGGAGGATGGTTCGTTTGTTCTTTCTCCAACCTATGTTGGAACCATGGCCCCGCAGCCCAAAGGCTCAAGTGCAAAAATATTTCTGCAGACTTCCGCCAGTCCGGATGTGTTCGGACAGACACAGCCCGCGGCGCCCGATGCCCCCTTTAATCCATCGGCCGATCTTAAATCACCGGTTCCACTGGGCGTCATGGCCCAAAAGGGCGCTACGCGTGTAGTTGCCATCGGTAATGTCATGTTTGTCACCGACGACTTGCTTAACTCCGCAACCCCGGCAATATCCAATGGTTCTCTGACCATGATTTCCAATTTCCCCGGCAACGCTGAGCTTTTCATGAACAGTATCTATTGGCTTGCGCATCAATCGCATTTGATTGCCGCCAGTCCGCGGGCAACCGTAGCCCTGCGTATCAAGCGCATGAGCAACACGGAGGAGGCATTTGTGCGACTCAGCAGTTTTGCCATGCCGGCCATTCTGGCCATTGCCGTGGGATTGATAGTGTTTGTGGCGCGGCGGCGGCTGTAATTTCAACGCGCTGACTGCCAGAGGACATGACATTACAAAATAAATATCCAAAAAGGATGATGCCGATGAATTCGCGATTAACAATAGCCGTACTTTTAATTCTTGTCGTTCTTGTGGCAGTAGTGGCTTATGTAAGCCGACAGCCCAAGCCCTCGACTCATCCGACGCAACATACATTCGTGTTTTCTCCCCACCCCACGTCGTTGCAAAGCTTTTCGTACAAACCTGCCCACGGCCCGTCTCTGGCTTTCAAGCATGTTGGTACACACTGGTTGATTGTCCATCCGATCAAAGCCCGCGGCCGGGATTATGCCATTGGCGATCTTGCCAGTACGCTGGCGGATCTGAAATGGCGCTACCGCAACAAAATCAGTTCCAGCGGGGCACACAGTCTGGCTCATGCCGGTTTGGAAAAGCCCCGGGCGGTTCTCACGGTTGTTGACCAATCGGGAAAAACGTTCACATTGGACGTTGGTACACGCAACGCCACCGGGCGGCTGTATGTGCATCTCGCGGGGCGGCATGATCCATACATTGATGTTGTTGATGCGCACTGGCTTGCCCGGCTCAATCGCCCGGTGCGCAAATTCCGTAACCGCTCGCTGACTTCGTTCCATACCCATAATATCGCAAGCATTACACTGAAATCGGGCGCTCAAAGCATCCGATTGGTTCCGCACGGAAAAGCCTGGTTGTTAACCAGGCCGTTTCTGGCACCCGCGGCCGATACCGCGGTTACCAGTTGGATCAGCAATCTGCAACTGCTGACCGCGCACAGATTTTCTGATATTCCCGCGGCTCGAGCCGGTTTCAACAATGGCCCGCTGACCATCACCGTTGATTTCAAAGCGCCGCATCCGCTGAAAATTGCCGCGACAAAAAATAAGCCCGCATCCACGAAAACGCTTCCCGCTCCGGCTCCACTGACAATCCAGTTTGGAATCAAAACGGATTTAACCGGCAAATTTCTGTATGCCGACAGCAGTTATAACGCCGGTGTATGTATCGTGCGGGACGCGTCGTTTAAGCAGTTGAATCAAAACCTGTCGGCCTTGCGTGACCATCACCTCGTGGCGGCCGATGTCGCCGCGAAGGCTTCCACCATTGCCATCACCCGCCGAATGGGCATTACCGGCAACACGCCGGCCATGCTGAAAATTCGTAAAATAAATGGCAAATGGATATTCAACACTTCTCCGAAACAGCAACATGCGGCTTCCAGTTCGGCCGTAAGCAAATTATTGGCGGACTTGCGCGCAGTGAAGGCCAAAAGCTTTCTGGATACTCCAGGGAACCTGACGGAACTTGGGTTGCGAAGCCCCGTCGTTGATTGGACCATCACGCTGGCTGACCATATTCATCCGGTTCGCATTGCCTTTGGTACGGCGCAAAAATCCGGGCTGGTGCCCGTTAAGATTTCACTTTGGCCCAGTGTTTATTTTGTCGGCCCCGCGGCGATCAAATCATTGCAGCCGAAACTCACCGTGCTGCGGAGTAAGACCGTGACGGATCTTACCGGCGTTAAAGTTCAGCGCATCGCCATCCGCAATGCCGGCCACACCATGATGATCAACAATATTGATGGCAAATGGGTGGGTGGGGATAAAAAGCCCGTTCCTTCCGCACTCGCCGGCGATCTGCTTTCGGCGTGCAGACCGCTGGTGGCGAAAAAGTGGTTTATTAATGCCCGCTCTGTTTCTGCCGTTCCGCCCATAACGGTTGATTTCACCGTTCGGCATGATGCTAAAACGCCATCAGCGGCCACGGGAACCAAAAAGCCGGCAAAACCGGTAAAAAGCCAATTCGTTTCGCAACACGAGGTGCTGACGCTTTGGAATATTACCATGCCTGAAAAGGTCGCGACGGGTGCCAAAGCAAAATCCACTGCGCGGGCGGCCCAAACCCAATGGCGAGCCGAGCTTGTTCAAGCGGGGCATGCGACAACCAGTCCGGTATGGAGCTTCCAGCCGAAATCCAGTTTGGTGGCGGCGATTCAATCGCTTCTGAAAGCGTCCAAATGAAAACCTCCGCATGAGGAATTATGCCCCCGGGTGGTCAGGGCGAGCAAGCGTTTTAACCCCGGGATGGCAGTCCGCAATCGCGGGCAAAACCTGATGCTGAAAACTGCACCAAAAAAGTCGAAAATGCGGATGTGGGAAACTTATTTTCAGCCTCTGTAGTCGAAAATAGGGGTTTTTTGTGTCTTCCGGTGTCGGATAACTTGCAATTCCCGCTTACAGCGCCATAATTCTGTGCTTCGCGGGTGGTGCGGAGCTTGTTTCCGTACCGAGCCGCCGGGACTGTACCGCTGCAAGCCATGGAGAGCCGGGCGCGGGGCTTGGCACCATGGGCGCGGTGATTTGGTGATGTTGATTACATCGGGTTGAGAAATATGGATTACCCGCTGATTATTGCAACCGCGTGCGGTGCAATTGCCTTGTACTTAATGATGCCCCGAGGGCAGGGCTGGCTGGTGAAGCTCGGCGCGCTGATTGGTGTTCTGGCTCTGGCTTCGGGCTTAAGTTATCTCACGCATTGGGCCAGCGTTCAATTTCCCGCACAGCACGCGGGAGGCCCCGGCATATTCTTTTACGCCTTCGCTCTCATCGCGGTTGGCTCAGCTGTGGGCGTGGTATGTCATCCGAAACCTCTTTACTCCGCATTGTATTTTGTGCTTATGACGCTGGCTATCGCCGGTTTGTTTGTGCTGCTGATGGCGGAATTTATCGCTGTTGTGCTGATCATCATTTATGCCGGTGCTATTCTGGTAACCTATGTATTTGTAATTATGTTGGCCAGTTCTTCGGGCGTGGCGGCCGCGGCGGTGGATTATGACCGCATCAGCGCCGATCCGTTGATTGCGGTACTGGTAAGCTTTTTGCTTCTCGGTACGGTGCTGGAAACGCTTTTTACACACCGACCGCACGGATTTATCGCCGCTGGTTCCACCAGTTTGGCGGCTCAAGGCACGCATTGGCTCGGCTTGGCGGCCTTGGGTAAAAATCTGTATTCGCAATACACGCTTCCCCTGGAATTGGCCGGTGTTTTAATGACCATCTCGCTGGTTGGTGCTGTGGTGATTGCGCGCAAGAATGCTCCGCAAACGCACATGCTTGGTTTGGGAGACATGCCGGCGGAATAACGCGGTGATAAAACATGATGATAACCCATGCAACAAGTTCTTTCTCTGATCCGGTTCTGGTGCGGTACCTCGCATTGGGTGCGGTGCTGTTTGCCATTGGACTCGTTGGATTTATGGCGCGCCGCAACATGATCATGATTTTCCTTTCTACGGAAATCATGTTTCAGGGCGTGGCGATTAATCTTATAGCGTTCAGTCGCTACTACCATAATGCCGATGGACAATCGTTTGTTATTTTCCTTTTGACCGTGGCGGCCGCGGAAGCATCATTGGCGCTGGGCCTGGTGGTTATGTTGTTCCGCCACCGGCAAACGCTCAATGTGGATGCCTGGTCTGACATGCAGGGGTAGGATGCCTTTGCATTTTCCCGGGAACCGGTTGATTAACCGCGGTTCCTGAATTTGAGGGATATTCCGGAGTTTGAAGTGTTCCAGTTAATTCAGCAGCTTACCTTTCATCATAAGGCTGAAATATTGGCCGGGTTGATTCCTTTATTTCCGCTGGCGGCGATGGTCATCATCGCACTTTTTGGCGGGAAGATTCTCAAGGGGCGCGCCCATGTTCCGGCCATCATCGGAATCGCCTGTTCGTTTTTTCTGGCCATTCTTCTGTTATTAATTTTTGATGTCGGCCAATTCAACGGCATTAAAGCGGCTTTGTTCCACGTTACCGCGGCCCAGGCCAACCAGATTGGTGCTTTAAGCCCGGAATTTCTGCAAATGAAATTTTCCACCTGGATCAGCGCAGGTGGTTTCAGCATTCCCTTCGGTGTGTATCTTGATCCTTTGTCGGTGCTGTTTGTTTCATTCGTCACCGGCATATCGCTGCTGATTTTTATCTATTCCAGCGGCTACATGGAAGGTGATTACGGGTACTTCCGTTTCTTCGCCTATTTAAGCATGTTCGTTACCGCCATGACCATTCTGGTGCTGGCGAATAATTTTCTGCTGGTGTATCTGGGGTGGGAAGGAGTGGGTCTGGCCAGTTATCTGCTGGTTGGCTATTACTATCCCAAACGTTCCGCCCGCGATGCGGCAACCAAAGCGTTTATTGTCAACCGTATTGGCGATACCTGCTTTGCCATCGCCATCTTCATGATCTATCTGACCTTCCATTCGTTGAATTTCGCCAATGTGTTCTATGGCCCGCTGCAAAGCGCCAGCTTCCGTGCGGCGCATCAGTCCATGATGTTCTGGATTCCGCTGCTGTTGATGTTTGGCGCTTTTGCCAAATCCGCGCAGTTTCCGCTGCATGTGTGGTTGCCGGACGCCATGGAAGGCCCTACGCCGGTTTCCGCGTTAATTCACGCCGCTACCATGGTCACGGCCGGAGTATATCTGATCGCCCGGTGCATGCCGATCTTCATGCATGATCTGCCGGTATTGCATCTGGTTGGTATTATTGGCACGTTCACCGCGTTTATGGCGGCCACCATCGCCATGTGTCAATATGATCTGAAACGCATTTGGGCCTATTCCACGGTATCGCAACTGGGATATATGTTCATGGGCCTGGGCGTGGCGGCCGGGTCCGCCGCGGTTTTTCATGTGTTTACCCATGCATTTTTCAAAGCACTTTTGTTCCTCTCCAGCGGTTCGGTGATGCACGCCATGGGGGGAGAACTGGATATTCGTAAAATGTCCGGTCTGCGAAAGCGTATGCCCATTACGACAATCTGTCTGCTGGTAGGCGCTTTATCCCTGGCCGGATTTCCCGGCTGGGCCGGCTTTTTCAGTAAAGATGAAATACTTTCTGCCGCCATGAACTCGACGTGGAGCGGCGGACCTTGGTTGGCTGTCATCGGCCTGCTGACCGCTTTGCTGACCGCTTATTACACGTTCCGGGCATTTTTCCGCGTGTTTATGGGCGATCTGGTACTGCCGCAAACCGCGGGCCTGCATGAACCCAGCGCTTTTGCGCTGCCCGCCGAAAGTGACCATGATCATCATCAAGCCCATGGCGCTGATGATCCAAGCCAACATGGCCATGACGCTCATGCTGGCCACGGTCAGCAGCGCAATACCTCATTTGATGGACCCATTACCATGTGGGGGCCATTGGTGATTCTTGCCATCGGGGCCACGCTGGTAGGCTGGCTGGGTGTATTCGGCGGCCATGGTGATCAAGGCTGGATTCAAAGCTTTCTGGCGCGCGTGCCCATGAACTCGGGCATACATTATGTGCCAACGCCGCCGGGTGGGTTGTTTCTGCCGGCCGCCGCAGCGGATCGTCTGAGTCCCGCGATTGGTATGAGCATCGGCGGCATTTTGGCGGTCGCTGGAATTTTGATCGCACTGTATTTCCATTTGATCAATCGGCATGCCGCCGAAGTGGTTAAATCCGCCTTGCGTCCGCTGGCGACATTCCTGGAAAACAAGTGGTACATCGACGAAATTTATCACTACGGAATCGTCAAGCCACTGTGGTATGTCGGCCGTATGTTGTATGGTGTTGACCATCTGGTAGATGGAATTGTTGTAAACTTTTTTGGATATTTCCCCCAGTTCGTCGGCTGGCTGCTTAAGCCCACGCAAAGCGGCCGGTTGCGCTATTACGCCATCGGTATGGTCAGCGGTCTGGCCCTGGTGATTCTGGGTGTGTTGTATCTGCTTAGATGATCGGAAGCGAAGGTCGCCATCCGGACAGTAAGAACTCGGAACTGAAACGTTATGACACAATCGCATTTAATTCTGCCCATGATGCTGGCTATTCCCCTGATCGGGGCTGCGTTAATTTTTATGATCAAGCCCGGCAGTACCGGACAGCGTGGCCGAAGTCTGGGCATTCTGGCGTTTTGTTGCGCGCTGATCCCATCGTTGATGGGCATTATCCTGCTGACACGCTTCAATTATGCCAGAGGAGGCGTGTGGCAGCAGCAGTTTTTTTATCCATGGCTGCCACAATTCCATGTGAATTTTTCCTTTGGCGTTGATGCCATCAGTCTGTGGCTGCTGATGCTCACGCTGCTGGTAACGCCGGCCGCCATTCTTGATGCGGTTGGCAAAATACAGCATCGCCAGAATGAATTTTTCGCATGGATGCTGGTAAGTTACGCCTGCATGATCGGGGTATTTATCAGTCATGATGTGCTGTTGTTTTATCTTTTCTTCGAATTCAGTTTGATTCCCACCTTTTTTATTCTCGGAATCTGGGGCCATTCCGAACGCCGCAAAGCCGCCATCAAGTTTTTTCTCTACGCCTTTGCCGGTTCGGTACTGTTGCTGGCCAGTCTGATTTATCTGGCATTTGTGCATCAGGAAAAATTCGGTACTTTCTCATTTGCATTGTCGGATCTGATCAAGGCCGGCCAATCGCTTAGTTCCGCGCAACAGGGGATGGTGTTTTTGGGCTTACTGATCGGTTTTGCCATCAAAGTGCCATTATTCCCCGTACACACATGGATGCCGTTGGCTATTACCGAATCACCTACGCCCGGATCGGTGATGATAGCTTTGGTAAAGCTGGGGGCCTATGGTCTGTTGCGATTCGCCATTCCCATGCTGCCACTGGCGGCCATGCGGTTTACCCCGTGGTTGGCGGTGCTGTGTGTTGTTTCAATCCTTTACGGCGGGCTGATCAGTTGGGTGCAGCGCGATATGAAAAAGCTCATCGCGTACAGTGTGCTAAGCCATCTGGGCTTGTGTATTCTGGCGTTGCTGGCTCTGACCATGACGGGATTGACCGGATGTGTGCTGGTGATGATCAGTTCCGGCCTTTTGGCTGCCGCCATGCTGATGGTCATGGGCATGATTTATCGCCGCTACCGCACCCGGAATTTGCTGGAAATTTCCGGATTGGCCAGGCGGCTTCCGGTTCTGGGCTTTTTCGCGGTATTCTTTTTCATGGGTACCGCGGCGCTGCCGGGATTAATCGGCTTTGTTTCTGAGATTATTTCTCTGGTGGGTACGTATGTCAGCGGCAGCGCCGGTCATGGCGGCTCGCTTGGTCCGGCGTATGCCATTCCCGCCGCTCTGGGCATGATTCTTGGCGCGTTGTATATGCTCTACTGGGTTGCCCACGTTATTTTCGGCCCGCTGGTGGAGACAACCCCGGATACCGACACCGCCCATGAATCTCATGGCCACACAGTCGCTCACGATTTATCGCTGCGGGAATGGTTTGTGCTCTCGCCGTTGGCACTGGCCGTGCTGTTTATTGGTTTGTATCCTGCTCCGGTGCTGCAATCTCTCCAGCCGGCCATTGGTAAGATTCGCCATGAAGTATTGGCGGCGGTTCAGTCCAATACCGCCTCGAGCATGGCACTTAAAACCTCCGCCAACTCGGGTAATCACCTTGCCGGCGCGGTGCGCAATGCCGGAATGCTCGCAGTTGCTGCGCCCGTCACCGGTGGTTCAAATGTGACCGCGGCCCTGCGATTGCCGGTCCGGTTAGCTCGGTAATGTTTTGAATTCAAAGAGGCTTTGTTCGTGAATATTCCGCTGAATCATCTTTGCCCCGAAATCATCATGATCGTCGCAGCGTGTATTGTGGCGTTGCTTGGTGCCGCAAAATCCGACTCTGTGCGCCGCAGTGCGCAGTGGATTTCTCTGATCAGCCTGATCCTGGCTTTTATCGCCGGCTGGCGGATCGGAACGGTGGATGCCGGACCCGCCTGGCCGCTGGCAAGCTTCTGCACTTATGACACACTTCTGGCGTCCGGAGTGGGCATTCTTCTGGTATTGCTGTCCTGGGATATGCCATTTGCGTTGGATCCCGCGAAATCGGATCAGACGTTTCGCGGCGAATATTTCGCCATGATGCTGGTTTCCCTCGCCGGTGTGAGCATGATGGCGAAAGTCGATAATTTAATCTGGCTTTTTATCGCTCTGGAACTGGTTTCCATTCCGACCTACATCATGGTGGCCACCGGCCGCGGCAACCCCGCTGCACAGGAAGCCGGTATCAAATACTTCTTCTTAGGATCACTTTCGGCTGCCATTTATCTTTTTGGATTCAGCTACCTCTATGGTTTTTGCGGGAGCACAGATTTCAGCAAAATTGCCGGCGCGTTTGCCGGCAGTTCGCAGGTTCCCTATGTGGCCATCATTGGCCTGCTGATGGTGATCATCGGTATCGCTTATAAAATCGCCGCCGTGCCCCTGCATTATTATGCCCCCGATGTTTATCAGGGAACCGCCACACCGGTGACAGCCTTCTTGTCCTTTGCCCCCAAAGCGGCGGGCTTCATCGCGCTGATTCTGGTTTTTAATCTTACGGGATGGAAACTTTCGCACGGCGCCGCCCGCGCCGTACCCGACCTGCTGATGGTCATGGCTGTATTGAGCATGACCATTGGTAATGTTCTTGCATTGTTACAGCGCAATATCAAACGCATGTTGGCTTACAGCTCTATTTCCCATTCGGGGTATATGCTTGTTGGTCTGGCTGTTGGTCCGCTGCTTCTCAGCCACAGCACCACGAATGGCATAAGTGCCATGCTGTTTTATCTTGGCGCTTACAGCATCATGACGGTCGGTGCTTTTGCGGTTCTGGTTTACCTCCAGGGGAAACTTGATGCCGCGGAAGATCTTGATGATATTGCCGGCATCGCTTCCGAGCACCCTCTGGCCGCCGCCTGTATGGCGGTTTGCATGTTAAGTCTGATCGGTATGCCCTTTACGGTGGGCTTTCTGGGCAAACTGTTTATTGTTCAAGCGGCCTTCTCAAGCGGTCATGGCGTGCTGGCGGTTATCGTGATGATCAATGCCGCCATTGCCGCAGCATATTATCTCAGCATCATTACCTCCATGTACCTGCGGGATCCCTGGACGCCGTTTAGCGTCCGCCGGCCCGGAACCATCCAATTTTCCGCCGCCATCGCCGCGGCTCTTGTGATTCTTCTGGGGCTGTTCCCATCCGTATTGATGAGTATGTCGCAATATTCCGGAAGCGAAGTGACAAAAATGGTCGCAATGGATCATTCGCATGGCGCGGCGCTTATCAAAACGGCGTCCACACTCAGCGCTGATAAAAATGTTGAGATGCGCCTGGCGGTGCGTGCTCACTGAGGAACTGAACCACAAGCTCCATTCCGGTTCTTCCCGGCCGCAATATTTTACCCTTGCCTTCTGGAGCGAAAACTCCGCATGACTTTGAATAATCATGATCAATTGCGCTGCAAACCGCCGGCTTATGTCGCAGGATATCGTGCTGTGGCGGTATCGAATTTATGGGAGCGCTGGATATAATGGAATTACATGGAAAGGATTTTACTCATGCAATTAGCGTCACGTCTTGATCAAATCGCCGAATCAATCACACTTGCCGTTACCGCCCGTGCCAATGCCCTGAAAAAGCAGGGAGTGGATGTGGTAAGCTTTGGTGCCGGGGAACCGGATTTTGACACGCCATCGGCTATTAAGGAAGCGGCCATAGCGGCTTTGCGTGCGGGAAAAACCAAATATGAACCCACCGTTGGCACACCAGAGGCTCGCAAAGCGATAGCCGATAAATTGGCCCGCTATAACAAACTCCCCTATGCCCCGGAACAGATTATCGTATCCGTTGGCGGGAAACATTCGCTTTATGTCGCGCTTATGGCCGTGCTGAATCCCGGCGACGAGGTTCTGATTCCGGCTCCGTACTGGGTCAGCTATCCGGAAATGGTCAAACTAGCCGGGGGCGTACCGGTGATTATCCACGGTGATCCGGCGCACGAATTCAAGATCACTGCCCAACAGCTTGCCGCTGCCATTACGCCCAAAACAAAGATGTTCATTATGAATTCTCCGAGCAATCCAGGTGGCCATACCTACCAGCCTGAGGAACTTTCGGCTTTGGCTGACGTTATTAAGCCGCATGGCCAAATCTGGGTATGCAGCGATGAAATTTACGAACGCCTGCTTTTTGGCGGTCAGAAAACATGTTCCTGGGCAGCTATTGACTGGAATGTGTGGAAAGATCGTACCATTACCTGCAATTGTTTGAGCAAAACATACGCCATGACGGGGTGGCGCATCGGCTACACCGCAGGTCCCAAGGCACTTATTGATGCCATGAACAAGTTGCAAAGCCAGATGACCAGCAATATCACCAGCTTCTGTATGCCGGCTATTGTTGAAGCACTCAACAATCCGGCAATGGAAGGTGAAGTAGAGAAAATGCGGCAGGCCTTTGAAAAGCGTGGCGCGCACATCTGGCAACGGCTCAATGCGTTGCCGGGCGTCAAGTGCGTGCGCCCAACAGGGGCATTTTACGCATTTCCCAGCATCGCCGGTGTTTTGGGCAAGCCGCTGGGCCAAGCCGGTGCCCGGCCCAAAGATGCCATTGAGTTTTGTCGTATTGTTCTGGATGAAGCCCATGTCGCTCTGGTTCCGGGTAACGATTTCGGTTTCCCCGATCATGTGCGACTGAGCTTTGCCACAAGCATGGAACAAATCGATAAGGGCCTCGACCGCCTTCAAAAAATATTGACGGCCTGACGGATAAGCCGGGCACTCTCTATCGGATCCTGGTGATACGGCCACGATGATGCCTGGCGGCGCAGGCAGGCTCTTTGCAATTGGCAAAGTGTATTGCCAATTGCGTCATCAATGCTTGGCGGACAATATAACTTCAAGGCCGCACGTCATTTATTTTTTGATCCCGGAAATTGCAGGCTCGCTACAAACGCCGGCCCGTTGGTGGATTTCTCGGTGCTTATTGCGGTTTTTAAAAAAAAAGCCGCAGCGATACGCTGCGGCCAAGCAATTGCTGTTAAGTTTTTACCCAACCTGAATTCTTTCAGGCATTGGTCTTGCGGCGGCGAGCGCCAACAAGCAGTGCCAGTCCACCCACGGCGAACAGGCCAAGTGTAGCCGGTGCCGGAACCGGAACAGATGTCGTTGTTGCGATGATGACCGAATTGACACTGTTAATCGTGGTTGACGAAGAGAGAGCAACGCTGTCAGAGGTCAGCAACTCAATAGTGCCCATGTTATTTGCGGCGATGGTTGATACCACCGGCCCGGTTGCGCTGTAGGCCTTTAAATTGGGATCACTGACAAAGTTAACAGTTGGAACCGTTGCCGTGCCGCCACTGCTCAAGGGATTCAATTGTCCACCAGACATGACTGATTCCGAGCTTGTGCCGTTGGTTACATTTACCGTAACGTCGCCTTGAATGGCATTGATGCCCATGTTGGTCGGCAGGGTGATGCTGTCATCAGTTGCTTGAAAATTTGCAGTAGCCACGCCCGGGTTTGACGATGTAAGCCCTGTAACGGTAAAGCTCAACTGCTGAGCGCCGGAGCTGGTAACCGATTCGGTAACATTCAATCCACTCCAGGAGAAGCCTGCGTAGCTGCTGGAACTCACAAATGAATTTGGTGAGGATAATCCGATGACATGGCCATTCAAGCTCACTTCAATAGTGGCAAATGCGTGAGGAACACCAACTGCTGCCATACCCAATGCCGCGATTCCGAACAGTGCTGACTTTTTCATAGTCATCTCCCTAAAAAGGGGCCAAAATAATAGTCCTGATCATTGGCCGCCCATCGAACAACAATGGACTACGTACCCCAGATCAGTTTTTATTTCTAAACGTCGCGGATTAATCTTGACCGCACCGTCACTTGAATGAAAAAACTAATACTAAACCTTTTTCACCCAAGATTAACTATGGCAGTGTGGAAGTATAATCCCATAAAAGTGCGGAGTCAAGAAATAATTTGCAAAATGTTAAAGTTTTTTTTATGGGTTATATTTTGTTATTTTCGGACCTGATATATTCGCTTATGCGTTTGTTTTGGGTGGGGGGGGGCGGTCTGGCAAGGCGCATAAAAAGGACCGCAGTGATCAATCACTGCGGTCCTTTTGTTTGCATTCAAGGGCGAAGTTTTTTCAGGATCGCGCTTTGTTCCGGCGGCCGGCAGCCAGCAGAGTTAATCCGCCGACGGCAAACAGCGCCAGCGCGGCCGGTTCTGGGACCGGTATGGTGCTGTCACTGATGTTGGTGACCAAGGTCGTGGGATTTATTGCCGTGCTGGGATTAATCGTAAGGGCAATTGTATTAATAACGGTTAATTGACCGCTGAACGCCCCCAAGTTTGTTCCCGGCGAGCTGTAAGCTACGGAGGACGATGGTGATGTGGGAGAGCCTACGGAATTCAGTCCCAGTGAGCCGGAGTCCTGGAATCCCAATGACGAAGGAATCGACGACGCGATGGCACTGTTAAAGTCAACGGTCTGTGCGGATGTCGCCCCGGTTGCTACCGCAGTACCTGCCGCCTGCATGGACTGGGCGTTAGGATCTGTGATGCTTTCTTCAGCAATGAAGGATATCGTTGCATTTGAATTGCCGGTATTGCCGTTCGTTACGCCAGTCAAGCCAAGTGTAAATTGATTGGTCGCGGCGTTGGTCTGTACCAGAACGCCACTCCATGAAAAACCGCCAAGTGGAGCTGAACTTGCAGCGAAGTAGTACGCGCCCGAGCCGAGGGACAACGCTGTTGGGGTTACCGTGTTGCTCCCTACCGTAACTTGCAGCACGGGGGTCGCGAATGCGTTCGTGGCTCCAAGGGCAGCCATTCCCATTGCGGCGATACCAAAGAGTGTTGCGGTCTTCATTGTGACATCTCCCATAAAAGAAAGCATAGATGCGAGCAACCCAAAGCGGTTTGTTGACAACAACAAGCTACGCGCCTCAGGCCACGTCCATCGATAAGCTGCAAAGATTGAATCTTCATTCAATTCATTTGCCGCTTTCGCTGTTTTAACTAATAAACAAGGGTAACAGACTGGTTCTGTACAACCCTCACCTTCAGACCTACTCCATTGAAAGGGAGTATAGCCCGGTGCGTGAATGCTGTCAAATAAAAAATGGAAAATTTTTCAAAATTTCGCCCCCGATAATTAAATATTGCTTTTTATTGAAAGACCGGGATCCTGTTAAAGCTCATTGCCTGCCCAATTCTCACGCTATTTCGCGCTTCGCCATCGCCTCGAATTGGACGGTCCATGGCCAAACCGCTAAACTAAAGGGCTTGTTTTGGTGGAGATATGCTTATGATTTCTGATCTGCGTGGTCAACTTTGTGTTAAACCGCAACAGCATTATGTCATTATTGCCGCTGAATTTAATGGATTGATCACATCGCGGCTTGCCGATGGCGCGGTTGAAGCTCTGGTGCGCCACGGTGCCAATGAAAAGCAGATCAGCAGAATCTGGGTGCCGGGAAGCTTTGAGATTCCCACCGTCGCGATGCGTCTGGCCAGAAGTGAAAAATTCTCGGCCATTATCTGCCTTGGCTGCATAATTCGTGGCCAGACTGCTCATTTTGATCATGTGGCACAACAGGTTGCCAGTGGCATTGCCGCAATTGGCCCGGCCACGGGGGTGCCGACCATTTTTGGCATCATCACGGCGGATACCGTGGAACAGGCGATGGATCGAGCCGGTTTGAAAATGGGCAACGCCGGTTGGAGCGCCGCGTGCGCCGCCATGGAAATGGCGGATGTGCTGAATCAATTGTCCGCGCTACAGAACTCTTAACAGGAAACATTGTGAATACAACGAATGAAAAACGTTCCGCAGCCCGCCGCATTGCCCTGCAGGCAATTTATCAGGCGGAGGTGCAGGGCGACACTTTTATAGCGCAAATGCTACCCACGTTTATCAGTCAAGCCACCGATGATAACGACGTGCGGCAACTCGCCACATCCATGGCCTGCGGTGCATGGGATTATCACAAAGAGGCCGACGAATGGGCGGGACGACTGATTCCGCGCTGGACGATCACGCGCCTCGCGGCGGTGGACCGCAATATTCTGCGGCTGGCGCTTTGGGAATTAACCCATCAGCCGCAGACGCCGGGAAAAGTGGTGCTGGATGAAGCGATTAACATGGCCAGAGAATACTCCACAGAAGAGAGTTACGGTTTTATTAACGGCGTATTGGATGCGGCTTTAAAGCAGCATAACCGACTCACTGACAGCGCGAGATAATGGCACAGTCGTTGCGCACTGAATGTGCAACATCCGCGGGCCGCGGCAACAGGATGCAAGATGTGTTGAGGTAAGGCAAATAGATCATTGCGGGGTATTCTGGCGGATACAACGCATTGATGCACGGTGATGGAGGCATATGAAGCTGTGAAAACTCCTGAGGATCGAGGGTCCACAACCGAGGGCGTCGGGGTTTCGCCGTCGCTGGGGCCAGTATTGGAATATGAACAAATGACCGCCCACGCCACACTCTTCGGGCGTGATGTCTGGAGACTGGCGGGTTTGTCGGTCATGATTGGAGCAGTGGCGGCGGTCGTGGCCATGGCATTGCTGCGGCTGATCGGCCTGCTGACGAATCTCTGTTTTTACGGTCGATTTTCACTGTCTTTTGCCGATCCGACATCGGCGCATCTGGGAATATGGGTTATCGCTGTACCGATCATCGGTGCTGTGGTCGTGGGGATTATGGCCCGATATGGCCACGCCGGCATCCGCGGCCACGGTATTCCGGAAGCGATGGAAAATATTCTTACCAATCAAAGTCGCATCCCCATGAGCCTGACGTTGCTGAAACCCATTTCGGCGGCAATCAGTATCGGCACAGGCGGCCCGTTTGGTGCCGAAGGGCCGATCATCGCGACCGGTGGAGCCTTTGGGTCATTGGTGGGGCAGATTCTTCACACCACCGCGGACGAGCGAAAAATCCTGCTCTCCGCCGGCGCTGCGGCGGGAATGGCGGCAACATTCGGATCACCGGTTTCAGCTGTGTTACTGGCTGTTGAACTGCTGTTATTTGAGTTTCGCGCACGGTCGCTGGTGCCGGTGGCTTTGGCCAGCGCTACCGCGGCGGGTTTACGGATTATATTTATGGGCGACAAGCCCATTTTTGCCATGCCCAATGTTGGTCCGGCCAATCACTGGTCATTGATTTTTTATGCGGTCATCGGCTTGATTGCCGGCGTCGCCGCCGCCGGTGTCACGCGATTGTTGTATCTGGTGGAAGACGGCTTCGAAAAATACAGTCATGTGCACTGGATGTGGTGGCCTGCCCTGGGGGCTGTGGTGGTCGGCGTTTGCGGCTATTTTGACCATCACAGCATGGGCGTTGGATACGACAATATCTTTCATCTGCTGGCCGGCGGTATGGCCATCAAAGCCATTCTGATGCTTCTGATACTTAAATGGATTTCATGGACGGTGGCGCTGGGCAGCGGCACCTCCGGCGGCACTTTGGCTCCGCTGTTTACCCTGGGCAGCGCCCTGGGCCTGCTGCTGGGCATGGCCGTGGTGCATTTCTTTCCTGATTCCGGAGTGGATGTGCGCGTGGCGGCACTGGTGGGTATGGCGGCATTGTTTGCAGGCGCGTCGCGCGCTTTGCTTACCAGCATTGTTTTCGCGTTTGAAACCACCATGCAGCCGCACGGATTGCTTCCCCTGCTGGCTGGATGCACAACCGCGTTTCTTGTTTCCTGCCTGCTGATGCGCGATACGATCATGACTGAAAAAATTGCCCGGAGGGGTATCCGGGTGCAGACGGAATATTCAACGGATTTTCTGGATCGTCTTTTTGTACGCGATGCCTATACACGCGAGGCCATATGCCTGGATGGCTCCAGAACGGTGGCCGAAACGCGTCAGTTGATCTTTGCCAAATGGGCCGTATTAAAACACCACGAATTTCCGATTCTCAACGATGATAAAAAGCTCGTCGGCGTGCTGTCTTATCGCGAATTGCTTGACACGCGCGTTGATCCGGCAATCGCGTTGCGTTCTTTGATTAATCGTAAGCCGATTGTCATTGAACCGGATAGTCCCTTACGCCTCGCGGATAACCTGATGTCGCGCTATAACGTAGGCCACCTGATCGTGACCGCCCCGGACAAGCCGGATCAGGTTATCGGCGTGATAACCCGCACGGACTTGCTGGCGGCACACCGGCGGTTCAGTTAATGGCCATGCCCTGCGCTCTACTTATCGGTGCCGGGTGATGCCGTGAGGATCTTACGTGACGGATGAAAAAAAAGTCTCGTCGAGACCGTCTGCACCGCCTGCCGCCTTTGTGACCGTCGCGGTGCCGGGGAAATCAATGCGTGGCATCCTGGGACCTGACGGATGGCTGCTGTGCCTGTTGGCACTGGGCCTTGGCGTGATGGGCGAACTGGCTGCATTCTGCATCATCCACTGGATCTATTTCGTTACCAACCTCTGCTTTTACGGGCGGTTCTCCTTTGCCGCCGCGGCTCCGTCTGATCAGGCCATCGGTTTGGGTGTGTTGTTTATTCCAGTTATCGGTGGACTGGCAGTGGGGCTTCTGGCGCGTTACGGTTCGCCATTAATACGGGGACACGGCCTGCCAGAAGTGATGGACAGCACGCTTTTTCACGAAGGCCGCATTCCATGGCTCGGAGCGATACTCAAACCCTTTTCCATCGGAATCAGCATTGGTACCGGCGGCCCCTTTGGACCGGAAGCCATTATCCCTACCGGCGGCGCAATGGGGTCTTTATTGGGCCAGCTTCGCTTCTTTACAACGCAGCAGCGCCGCGTACTGTTGGCCGCCGGGGCGGCGGCGGGTATGTCGGCCACTTTTGGTGCGCCCGTGGCGTCAGTGTTGCTCGCCATTGAGCTGTTGCTATTTGAATTTCAGCCGGTATCGGTGGTCGTGGTCGCAATAGCCAGTGCCACAGCCGAAATATTGCATGTCGTGATTGACGGTCCGGCTCCCTTATTTCAGATGCCGCCATTGCCGGCACCTGACCTGGCGGCGCTGTTGTGTTATGCGGTGGTGGGGCTGCTGGTCGGATTGTTTTCAGTTGTGATGACGCGCGGGCTTTATTGGGTCGGCGAACTGTTTAAGAAATGGGGAACGCTCTGGCGGATACACTGGATGTGGTGGCCCGCGGCAGGTGGTATTGCGGTGGGAATTTGCGGGCTGATTGATGCTCGGTCGATGGGGATCGGATTTTCTAATATCCGTTTAATGCTGTCCGGAAAAATGGCACTCCAGACTGCGGCAGTGCTGCTGGTCACGCGCGTTGTGGCATGGATGCTTTCCCTGGGCAGCGGGAACTCGGGAACGATTATCAGTCCTCTTTTTAATATCGGCTCCGCTCTGGGGGCCTTGCTCGGCGGTGTAGCGATATTTCTGTTGCCGCATGCGGGGATCAGCATGGCGACCGCAGCGCTGGTCGGGATGGCTGCGATGTTTGCCGGCGCAAGCTGGGCACCGATGACGGCGATGGTATTTGCATTTGAGACCACTCTTCAACCCAATGGTCTGGCCCCACTGGTAGTTGGATGCGCTGCGTCCTTTCTGGTTTCATGTGCTTTGATGAAGGACAACATGCTTACGGAGAAATTTCTCCGTCGCTCAGGCCGGGTTCTGCTGCAGCCGCACGCGGATTTTCTGGATCGGCTGCTGGTTCGTGACGCCTGCTCGCGGCATATTGTGTGTCTCCGCGCCGCACAGCCCATCGGGCAGGTCAAAGAACTTCTGACACAAAGCCATGGCCCATACCTTCACCACATATTTCCAGTTGTTGACCAGCAGGGATTGCTGCTGGGGGTCGTTTCGCAACATGCCGTGCTCAGTACATCCGCTGCGGCTACCGAGCCGCTGCAGTGCATTACGCATCAACCGGCGTTTGTGGTACATGCCTACGAATCACTGCGCGATGCGGATAATATGATGGTGCGGCATGGCATTGGTCATCTGGTGGTGGTGGATGTGGAAGATCCGCGGCAGGTGCTTGGGGTCATTACCCGGGCGGATATTCTCGCGGCCCATCGTCGCATTGCATAAATTATCCGGTGGCACGCGGTCAAGTAAGACATGCTGATGCAATGCCGAAAGGCTCGTGTCGGATGCGGAAGATTTGTCAAAATGAAACTTTCACCGCATCATCTTTGACTTTGGCGCGTTTGGCTATCTGGTAGCGAGGCCTTGCGTCGGCGGATGGTAGAGTCCACAATCTGGATTGTTGATGACCAGCGCAGGGTGTATCCCTGGAAAGCGCGGAGAGGTAATGTCGCAAAACGCAGTTCAAGGCATTTCGGCGGACACACCGCTGTTGCAGGAATTTCCTCCCCTGCTGCGCAATCGTAATTTCTTTCTGCTGATGAGTGGTTACGTGGTTTCCGTTATTGGCGACCGCGTGCATTTTCTGGTCATGCTGGAATTGCTTTGCTATGTTGTGCTGAAGCGCCACGTTGAGTCAGCGCAACATGCCGCGCAGCTTAATTTAGCCATGTTTCTTCCCTTTTTGCTTCTGGCTCCGCTGGGTGGAGCCATTTCAGACCGGCTTCCGCGCCGGTGGGTCATGATTTCCTGCGATCTGGTGCGCAGCATTATTGTCATTATTGCACGCACCGTGCTGCTGGTTGCGGCTTACCACAGTACGCTTTCAACGGGCGTGCTTCTGCTGATGCTGTTTGGCTCGGAAATCATATTGTCGTGTTTCGGTGAAATTTTTTCACCTGCCCGGGCTGCCATTGTGCCGAATCTGGTGCATCCCAAGGAACTGCTGCAAGCCAATTCATTTCTGTCGGTTGCCGGAACCATTTCCACGCTGCTGGGCTTTATTCTCGGCGGATTACTGCTGAAATTCGGTCTGGACATGGCGATGTATGTGGACGCAGGAACATATTGTCTTTCCGCGTTTGCGGTATTTTCCATGCGGTTGCGCCCGGGTATGGATCGCCCGGACCCGGTGCGCGGTGTAAAACACAACAGTTTATTTAAGGAATTAAAGGTTGCTCTGGGGTATCTGAAAGTCCACAAGCATCCGCTGCAGGCGATTCTGCTGGAACTTGCGTTCACCACCGCCAGTGCGGTGATTCTCAATTGCATGCCCGCCATTGTTACCTCGCGTTTTGGTCTTTCCAACAGTGACTTCGCCTACTTTCTTGGCGTGGCCGGAATCGGCATGATTATCGGTGCCGTTCTGGTGAGCCGGGCACGAAATGGAATTCCAAAAGAAATCGGTATTGGCTGGTCCACGGTTGCCATCGGCGTTGGGTTGCTGATGGCCGCATGGGCCGCGCACTGGGAAACATTTCTGGTCTGGCTGACCGTTGCGGCGATGTTCGGGGCCATTATGTTCATCACCGTTGATACTCTGCTGCAGCGGGTGGTGCCGGATTATATTCGCGGGCGCGTCATGGGGGCGCGTGACCTGATTACCACCTTCGGCCTGCTGGTGCCCACCGTCCCGATTGCATTCTGGAGAAATGTCGATTCCTACATCATGAATATCATCATTGGCACCGGCGTGGTGATCACTGTCCTGGGCCTCGGCCTGCTGATTATTTATTACCGGCGTCAGCCATTTCCGATTGCTTCGGCGGTGGCGCGGCGCATCGTGGCGATATACATGGAATTGTGCCATCGGTGGCGGCGGGGAAACGCGTGCCGCATTCCGGTTTCCGGTCCGGCTATTGTCGCGGCCAACCATGGCAGCACACTGGATCCCCTGGCGGTGGGCATCGGCAGCCGCCGCCGTCTGGTGCGGTTTCTCATCGCCCGCGAATATTATGATTTGCCGCTGTTGAAACATTTTTTTTCCGCTCTGGGCTTTATACCCGTGGATCGGTTCGCACCGGACACCGCCGGGGTTCAAGCGGCCATGCGTGCCCTGAAAGACGGGGATGTTGTCGGCATATTTCCGGAAGGCGATATTGGTGACGGCGTGGAGCTGCGTACCGGGAAAAACAGTGCGGCCATGCTGGCTCTGGCCACCGGCGCGCCGGTGATTCCAGTATATATTGCCGGGACGCATCGGCATGAAAGCATGAAAAAAGATTTGCTGCGTCCCGCGCGGGTGCGTGTTTATTACGGCGCGCCGCTGCGGTTCAACGGCATGTCCGCCCAGAGCAAAGAAGCCGCTGTACTTGATGGCGTGACCGATCAGATTATGGGTGCCATTGCCAGACTGAAAATGAATGCGGATGCGGCACCCGCCGATCTGAGTGACAAACGATGCTGACGGGCGCGCGTCATCCTGTGCGGCCGCGCTTGGAATACAAATAAGGATTGCGATGATGATGCAGGTACGCCAGGTGGGTCAAACGGATATTTTCATTACGCCGATCATTCTGGGAGCCTGGGCGCTCGGCGGTTGGATGTGGGGAGGTTGTGACGAAACGGATTCCATCGATGCCATTCGCGCGGCATTGGACGCCGGCATTAACTGCATTGATACCGCCGCTGTTTATGCTCAAGGCTACAGCGAGGAACTCATAGGAAAAGCCATCAGGGATATTCCGCGCGATCGCATCGTACTGGCAACCAAATGCGGGCGGCGGTGGGATGATCCGCAGCAGGCTGGATCGGGTGCTTTTGAAACATTCGATCGCAACGGCCGGCCCATTACCATTCGCAGTAATTCCAGGCCGGAAAGTATCAAGTTCGAATGCGAACAAAGCCTCCGGCGGCTGGGTACGACGTACATTGACCTGTTCCAGATACACTGGCCGGATCTAACAACACCGCTGGAGGATTCGCTTGCGGCAATGGAAGCTCTGCGTCGCGAAGGCAAAATTCGGGCGGTCGGGGTAAGCAATTTCAGTGTTGAACTTCTGAGGCAGGCAACTGCCATCGGCGCATTGGCCAGCGTGCAACCACCTTACAGTCTGCTGCGCCGTGATATCGAGAAAGACCTTCTCCCCTTTTGTCGTGAAAATCACATCAGCGTTCTGGCGTATTCACCGCTGGAGCGAGGGCTTCTTACCGGAAACGTTGGGCCTGACCGGCAGTTTAAGCCGGGTGATCATCGGTCAAAGCATAAACTCTTTGATGTGGAAAACCGCAGAAAGGTGCTCTCTGCACTGGAGAAAATCAGGCCAATTGCGGATAAATACCACAGCAGTTTGGCGCAGGTGGTGCTGAACTGGACCATCAAACAACCTGGCGTGACCGCTGCCATTGCCGGTGCCCGTAATCCGCAGCAGGCCCGTTACAATGCCGGTGCGATGCATTTTGAGCTTGCTGATGCGGATATCAGGCAAGTCGGCGCGGCATTTGAATAAGGGAACCGCGGGATCGGCTGAGGACGGGATTTATCGAAAATGTTCGAGCCGTTGAGTTCCACTAACTGCCGCAGGCGTATATGATTCGCCCGGTTTGGTCCGAGGCGCTTGGTATGAGCAAAGCAAGAAACGAACCGCAGTGGTTGCGATTTGGCTCCGGTGAAGGGTACTTCGACCGCAGCCATCGACCCTTGCAGTGCCTGATTTTTATTGCGCCGCTGCTGATTATCTATCAGGTCGGGGCGGTTCTGCATCCATGGAGTGCGGTACGCGGACAAACCCACAATATCATCGCCTTTGAACTGATGCTTAATTTCTTTTCACTGTTTGGCGCGGTGGGAAGCTACTTGCCGCCGCTGGCTGTGGTGGCGATTCTTCTGGGCTGGCATGTGGCGCGTAAGGATCCGTTGAAATTTGAACCGGGGCTTTACGTGGCCATGGGGGCTGAAAGTTTTCTCTGGGCGGTGGCGCTGGTGATTTTATTTCTGGCCGTGGCTCATGGCATGACCATGCAGGCTGTGTCGCATCCGGTAGAACATGTCATGAATAAATTGTCATGGCAGACACAGGTGGTTTTATCCATTGGCGCGGGCATATACGAAGAACTGCTGTTCCGTCTGGTTTTAATTACCGTTTTGAATATGATTCTGGTGGATTTGTTTGGCATGTCCGTCACGAAGGCCATTCCGGTTATTATTGTCTCGTCGGCGGTATTGTTTTCGCTCTATCATTTCCTGGGCAATCAACAGCCGACTTGGGGGGCATTTATCATCCGGACAATCGCCGGTATTTACTTTGCGGGGATATTTATTTTCCGCGGCTTCGGGATCGATGTCGCCACGCATGCCGGATACGACCTGATGGTCGTGGGGCTGGATATCATGTCCCATCACCATGGGTAATTGAACGCTCTGGCATGCATTATCCGTGGTGCCTCTGATATGGCAGGTGCAGGTCTGTGACTGCGGCGTGTTACCGGCTGGCGCATGGGTATAAAATCGGCAGATCATCCCTGCGGCGCGTGACGCGTCATACGTCCGCCGGTTGGCGGTTCCTTGATTGGCGTGGGAAGAAGCACTAGTATATTGGGCTTTGGGTCTTCCGGGCGGCCAGAGTGTGTCGGGCCGCGGATGTTAGACTCCGTGGAAGTGTTGTTTATTCTGGAGCAGTTTCAAATGGCAAAAATTCGTGTCGGCATCAATGGTTTTGGACGTATCGGCCGGCTTGTGTTTCGCGCAGGCGTTAATGATCCGCAGGTTGAATTTGTGGCAATCAATGATCTGGTGCCCGCGGATAATCTGGCCTATCTGCTGAAATACGATTCAACCCACGGCAAATTTGACGGCGAAATTAAACCCGATGGTGAAGCCGGTTTTACGGTCAATGGTCATCATGTCAAGACATTCGCTCTGCGTGATCCGGCGCAGTTGCCTTGGAAAGACCTCCATGTGGATTATGTGGTCGAATCCACCGGACTGTTTACCGATATGGCGGGTGCCGGAAAGCACCTGGCGGCAGGCGCAAAGCGGGTGATTATTTCCGCTCCTGCGAAAGATAAGGAAACGCCCACATTTGTATTGGGTGTCAACGAAGAGAAGTTTAATGCCGCAACGGATACGATCGTTTCCAATGCCAGTTGCACCACCAACTGCCTGGCACCGCTGGTGAAGGTGATCAATGATCATTTTGGTGTGGAAGAGGCTCTGATGACCACCATTCATTCGGCCACCGCGACACAGCCTACCGTTGACGGGCCGTCCAAAAAGGATTGGCGCGGCGGACGCGGTGCGGGTCAGAATCTGATTCCCGCCTCAACCGGTGCCGCCAAAGCCACGGGGCTGGTGATCCCCGAACTGAAGGGAAAAATTACCGGTATGTCCTTCCGGGTTCCCACGCCGGATGTGTCCGTTGTGGATTTGACCGTCCGCACGAAAAAGGAAACATCGCTGGCTGAAATTAATGCGGTGCTCAAAAAGGAATCGGAAGGCAAGCTCAAGGGAATCCTTGGTTACACCGATGAGGAAGTGGTATCAACCGATTTTACCACCGATGCACGGTCGAGCATTTATGATGCCAAGGCCGGTATTGAACTCAACAGCCGCTTCTTCAAGCTTGTCAGTTGGTATGACAATGAATGGGGTTACAGCAACCGCGTGGTTGATTTGATCAAGTACATCGGGAAGAAAGATGGCCTGATCTGAGTTGGCGTTGCTGACGGGTAACTGTATAAAAGCCCCGGGCGAAGCGCCCGGGGCTTTTTTTCGTGCGACACTTCGGCTGGAGTATTTCCATGCGGTGGATCTGGATTGATAAATTTGAACTCTTTGAACCCGGCAAACGGGCGGTGGCCATTAAAAATGTATCATTGGCGGAAGATCATCTGCACGATCATTTTCCGGGTTTTCCGGTGATGCCCGCAAGTCTGATGATTGAGGGCATGGCCCAGACCAGCGGCATCCTGGTGGGGGCGGCGCGGGATTTTAAAGAAAAGGTGATCCTGGCAAAAATCGGTCGCGCCACATTCAGCCGTCTGGTTCGCCCGGGTGAGCAACTCGTTTACGATGCCACAATAGCCAATGTTTCTCCGGCTGGAGCATCCATTGCCGGATCTGTAAGATCCCGCAGTGCCGGTACGGATGGAACAATCAGCGAACTTGCGGTAGGGGAGATCGAATTAATGTTTTCCCATATTGATCAGAATATGGCGGGAATGAAATTTCCGGAGTTTAATTTCGTATTTAACAGCGAGTTCATGGCACTGTTTGAAACCTATCGTCGAAATATCAACGTCACGTTGTAAATGTTTTGCAAAAAAAAAGGGGGCATCGTCTTCAACGATGCCCTTTTGATGCGCGATGTCCCAATGCCATTTACGATTTCAGTGTGTCATGGCGTAAACCAGAATATCGGTTCCCAGTTTCAATGAATCTGCCGTTGAGTAGGACTTGGCATACGGATTCGGCAGATCTTCCCAGCCGTTGGAAAGCGACAGGCGGCTGTATATCACCACCGGATTGCCGTCAATGGTGATGGCTTCGAGAACCGGGCGGTGCAGCGATGGATCCGTGCTTTGCACAACCGCGGAGTAATCCACGTGCTCGACGTTAAACACATCATGATAAACGGGCGAATCCAGAGGCAGCATCTGTAACTTATGATGCGGCAGGGCCAGTTTAATTTCCTTGCGAAATGCTTCATCAAAGGCGCTGGCACCCATGGCATCATCCGCAATCAGTACGCCGCCGGCGTGAAGATAGTTGTGGAGATTTTTGATTTCCGTTGTGGTCCATGCGAAGTTGCGCAGACCGGTCATATAAAGAATGGGGTAGGCCCCTATTTTCAGAGAATCCAAAGTCACTTTCTGACGTTTGAACTGCACGCTTAGGGTGGTTTTCTGATCGATAAACTTCAGCAGGTTCGGCAGGCCGTGCGGTGTGGGGTTCCAGTCGCCGTTGGTTACCACCTGCGCCACGACCAGTTGGTCGCGCGTGGGGATACGCTGCTGCTGATAAATTTTCTGAATTTCAAAGGCGCGGCCATACTGAAAATTGGCCAGCACATACGTCAGGATATTGGCTCCCAGCCGCAGAGCGTCCTGCTGGGCGTAAAGTGTGCCGCCTTTGATCGGGTGTGATGCGGCATTCCAGCCCCAGCTCATGTCGATGGGGGAGAAAATAATGGCCGCCCGGCAACCCATGTACATAACATCAAGATATGCCGGAATCTGTTTCCATGGCCCCAGCCCCTTGCGAAATCGCAGGTTGCTGATGCGGTTGAGATCATGATACAGGGCGTCATCAAGTGACAACGGTCCGAACGGACGGTTGGGAAACAGCTCATGCTCAAACTCAATGACACTTTGATTAAATTCCGGTCGGCCGCAACTCGAATTGATAAGAAGTGTGCCACCGGCGGTGATATAGCCGCGAATGCGCGCCATCACTGCCTGACTGAAATGCGGTAGCGGCGTCCAGCCGGTGATATACAGCACGGGTAGCTGAGTTGGGCTGTAGCTGAATTTCATGGGGTCCACCTGCACGTAACGGTAATGCAGGCCCAACTGAGAATTGGTCCAATTCATCAGCGTTTCAATATCGATGGTTTCCGTGGGATAGTTCATGACACGATGATCTTTGATCACGTTGAGATTCAACATGCCGATCAGAGCCGGTGGCGCCGGCTTGCGGTGATGTTCGGATCGGCGCACGGGCGTGGCGGGTAACGGCAACGGGGCGGTGGCTTCACCACCGGACATGCGCACGCGGTGTGCGCGGGGAGGAATATGCGCTTTGGGGTTATAAAATGCAGCGCGTGCAGCCACGGTTGGCAGAAGAATTCCCAAGCCGGCCAAAGTTAGCACCGCACGGCGAGTTACACTTGCAATGAGCATGGGGCACCTCACGACGAACAATCACCACGTGATGTATTGTACAACGATTATGTCGGCTTTGTGATGCGAAAAAGTGTGAAAATTGTATTTCGCAATTATGAAAAGTCTTGGCTTCGGCCCGCGGGTTATCGAACTATTCAGCAGAATCTCCCATTTCGCCGATAAATATTATATGGATCGCCGGGGAAGTACGCTTTAAGCATTTCGCCGACGGATCATTTGGGGATATCCCGTTCATTGGAGCTGGCTTGATCATGCCGGATGAAATCACAAGGTATTACACACGTTATCTATCCCAAGTCACCGGGCCATATCCACGATCGACGATCAGCCGCATGGCGCAGAGCCGCCGATTGACGCGTGGGCATGAAGTGTCATCCGATCGACAAAACTGGATCCCGCTGGAAGATTTTCTGGTGCAGGATGTATCCGGCAGGAAAAACATC
The DNA here is from genome assembly GCA_021810145.1 of Planctomycetota bacterium. GTDB lineage: Bacteria > Planctomycetota > Phycisphaerae > WQYP01 > WQYP01 > JAMDCX01. The sequence goes on from JAJZJL010000006.1 coordinate 51,732, forward strand.
CCGCAGACCGCCCCTGGTCATGCGTACCAGGCCACATACCGTATGCGGAAAACACAGGATCCCATTGCATCGCAATCCAATCAACACGGTAAGCGCCCGGGCGATAATGGCGGGTTCCATGTCAGCCCTACGGCATGGCTTGTGGGTGGGGGGCTGCTTCTGTTGACAATCGGAGCACTGGTACTGTTGATGTCCAGTGATGGCAGCAACCATAACGCAAGCCGCGGCAGGCAACGACGGAATATGCGATTGTCATCCGTTCCCGTTGCGCCGGCGGCCGCTTCACCGGCAATCAAATTTGTTCACGGTGAAGCGTCTTCCGTGAAAACCGTACAATCCGGCGGTGGCATCAACCGCGGTAAGGCAACCTCGCCGTTCACCAGGTCGGTAGTGGTTGGACATATCGGTACTCCAATCTGGCTGAAACTCGTGCGCCGCGGAAATACCGTAACGGCCAGTTATTCGGAAAATGGAAAACGATGGACACAGTTGGGTGCACCGGAGCATATTGCTTTTGGTCATGCAGCCATTCTCGCGGGCATGGCGGTATGCGCTCATAATAATACTTTGCTCAACACCTCCCGCTTTTCACATGTTGCCATTGTTCGCAGTCAATCCTCCTGGGCTGATTCGAATATTGGCTATCCCGGCAAGCTCGGTTCCGCACAAAAGTCAAACGGCATCTGGACGGTTACGGGCGGCGGTTCGGATGTCTGGGGTCGACATGATCAGTTTAATTTATTCAGCCGAACCGTGCGCGGTAATACCGTCATCACGGCCAGAGTCGATAGCCAGACCAATACCGATGCGTGGGCCAAATCCGGTGTGATGCTCCGCGGATCAGTCGATAGCTCTTCGCCGTATGCCTATATATTTGTCACGCCACATATCGGCCTGGCTTTTCAATGGCGGCCGCATCATTCGACACCGTAAGTATTCACTTTGACATGATCCGTTGCCAACCGATGTGGCTCAATACTGCCCGTTCCCGCCTTTGCCTTCCTGGTATTATCATTGACGGGTGAGCATCCGGATTGGAACACCGGGTGATTGACGTTATGTTGATGGCAGTTGGCAAAAAAGGATGAATGCATAATATCATGAGCTTACTGGGCATATTACCCATTATTTCCGCGTTGCTTGTATTTGTTGCAATCCATGCACAGCAACGACAGTTCAATCCAGATATCGATTGGAGAGATTCGCTGTTTGTGGCCGTGGTGGCGGTGTGCCTCTGGACTGCGGTGGTTACCGAAGTGCTGGGATTCTTCCATCTGCTGATGTTCTGGCCCGTGCTGATCGCGTGGTTGATTCCAACATCCTTTGCCATCGCGGCCATTGCCCGTGCCAAACGAGTCGCTGAATCAATACACTGGCGGCCGCTGCGTTATCTGGAAGTCATCGCCTGCCTCATGATCGGTTTAATCATGCTGGTGGTACTGATAACCGCATTAATTGCGCCACCCAATAACATTGATTCATTAAACTATCATCTGCCGCGCATCGTTGCGTGGATGCAGCAACACTCACTGGCGGATTTCCCAACCAATTACTGCATGCAATTGGCGATGCCGGGATTCATGGAATATCTCGGACTCAATTCCATGATCCTTGCCCATGGCAGTGACTGGGCGATAAATCTTTTCGGAATTCTGAGTCTGCTGCTTCTAGGATTGGCCGGCAGTTCGATTGCCAAACGGCTTGGCGGAAATCGGGAAAGCCAGATATTGGCCATGCTTTTTATTCTCACGATTCCCATGGCCTTTGGAATGGCCAGCACGTTCAAGCCTGAACTCATGGAGGCTTTCTGGGTGGAACTGCTGGCATATTGGCTGCTTGGTGTACTGCTGCAGCGGCGCTGCACGTGGGGGCAACTGATCCTGCTGGCTGTAACCTTCGGCCTGGCCGCACTGACGCACGGCACCGCCTATGTATTCGGCGTGCCGTTGGCACTTATGGCGGTCATCGGCCTTTGGCGAAGTGTGCGCTGGACAAGCGCCGGCTATCTGCTGCTGATCGGCCTGACGGTCCTATTGATTAATTCCGGGTATTACACGCGCAACATCGTCGAGTTCGGCGGAGCTTTTGGACCTTCTCCGGCAAAGCATCCCAGCCTCCGGGTGCTGAACACCAATTTTACGCCGCGGATCTTGCTGGAGAATCTGCTGCGCGATACAGCTTCCATGGCGGCGGGTCCCAGCCATATTATAAATCAAGCAGTTGGAAGCGCTATTCAACACGTTGCGTCGGCGCTGCGGCTGAATCTGCAGGACCCGCGTGCCACGCAGCCCATACCGGGCATTGCCAGTCCTTATGACGGTGTGGCTTACTTCCCCAATAACGAATACCGCATCAGTTGGCCCATGCAGATGTTTCTCATCGCGCTGCTGCCCCTGATGCTGTGGATCGAGCCGCACGTTGGCCGGACCGGAACGTGCCTGCTTTTTGCGCTGCTGCCGATTGGATGTCTGCTTGCCGTGGCCGCGGTCCTCCGCTGGCAACAAACGATCAATCACCTGCTTGTGCCGATTCCCGCACTGTTCATGCCGGTTGCCGCGGTGGCCATCAGCGGCCGATCATTGCGTTGGTTTCGTCCGGTGGCGGCCATTGGAGCGGTTATCGCGCTGCTGCCCTTCGCATTTCTCTATCCCAGAACATTGCTTGGGCAGTCGGCCATAGAGTGGCATTCGCGAACGGACCTGCTGGTAAGGGAGCATAGCGTCAACGCTCGAACACTTGAAAAGCTCGTGGCATATATGCATCGTTTTAATGGGCGACCGATGATCATTGGTTTGTCCGGTCGCACCAATCTACCGCCGTACGCGATTGAATCGGCTCTGATGAGTGTTCTTCATCCGCGGCCGGAATTTATTTATTTCAATGCGTCGATTCCGGTTCCGGGTTTTTGCAACAAGACTCCCACACTGGTAATTGGTAATGATATCGAATCATCGACATATTTAATTCGTCAATCCACCGGCGAGCATTTCAACAGGATTGCCACCGTGGGAAGTCTTAATATTTACGCCCCGGTGAGTCAGTCGGAAAATGGTAATTAAAGCTTCCACGGACGGGGCTGCCGTGCTGCAATAAGCCAATGGCGTGTCGGAACCCGGCAACCCACTGCCGTCACGGCGCGGTATGAACAGGAAGAGATATACCGGCTATGGCAATTCGCTTGGCGCTGCACGGGCCACGCCGCAAGTGCGTTGTGCGTTCGCTTTGTCCCCGCCGGCCCTTCCGAATTGGCTCATTTTCGGCTAACGTGTCGGTTATGCGAATATCGGTATGCATAATTTGTAAAAATGAGCTTGCCAAGATCGGCGTATGCCTTGACTCCGTCGCGTGGTGTGATGACATTGTCCTTGTGGATTCGGGTTCCACCGATGGCACCATTGAAAAAGCAGCCGGCCATCCGGCTCAACCGCGGGTGATACACCACGCCTGGAGTGGATACAATCAGCAGCGACAATTCGCGGTGGGGCAATGCCGGCATCCATGGGTGCTGGCACTGGATGCGGATGAAGAATGTTCGCCGCAATTGACCGCTGAAATTCAGAATCTCTCCGAAGCCACAACCGCCGGCATTGCCATGTATGAAATGCCGCGAAGAAATTTTATTGCCCGGCGCTATGTGCGCTGCTGGTCGCCGGATTTTCAGGCCCGGTTGATTCATCAGCAGCGTGTGGACTGGGATGACAAAAGCGCGCCGGAAATCCGTCGCGCCAAGCCGGGCTTCAAGACGCAAAAGCTAAGCGGGCACCTGCTGCACAATCGTCTTTCCCCTTACATCGCCACCGATATCAATGATGGTCCGAGAATGGCCGAACATGCCGCAATTCTGGCGGAAAGTCTGCGCGTCCGGGGTAAACATGCCAAAATGCTGGATTTGTTCTTTCGACCGTGGTTGACGTTCGTGAAATATTACATTTTTCGCGGCGGCTTTCTGCAGGGACGATTTGGCCTGGTAATCTGCTATAAAACCACCATCGGCGTGATGCTCAAATACAGCGTGCTATACGCGAAGGAAGAACTGGATCAGGAAAAGTAGTGGCACGGTGCATAACAGAACACCAGGTGGCAACCCGGTGGTTGACCGTGGCACTGGACAAACCACCGGATTAGCCATCCGGTGTTCGCTGTAGCGGTGTGTAATGGCACACCGGGCGGCAAGGCGGTGGTTGGTCTGCGGCACCAGAACACCGGGTGACAACCCGGTGGTTGACCGCGGCACTGGACGAACCACCGGATTAATCATCCGGTGTTCGCTGTAGCGATGTGTAATGGCACACCGGGTGATAACCCGGTGGTTGATCGCAGCACTGGACAAACCACCGGATTAATCATCCGGTGTTCGCTGTAGCGGTGTGTAACAGCACGCCGGGTGATAACCCGGTGGTTGATTGCAGTACTGGACCAACCACCGGATTAATCATCCGGTGTTTTATGGAGATTGAAATGGTTGGCCACTTCGTGCTGCGAGCTTATCGATCATGGAACGCCGATAATCCAAATGGTTATGTGAAGCGCGGGCACCCTGGAATTCTTGCTCCGGATACACACATCGCCCGGTCCCGCGACCGCCTTGCCACGCAGCCACCTGTGGTGTGGGACGACCAACATCAGTATTTGATCATCGCCATTATTACGGACATGTGTGCCAAGGAAACATGGCGGCTCCATGGGATCGCCACCACAGCAACGCACGTTCATGTGGTAGCCAGTTCGCGGCAGGAGATCGAACCTGTTGTGGTGCAACGCCGCATGAAGCAGCTATTGGGCAAACGGCTCAGTGAGGGCACGGGGAAAAAGGGTGGGCGTTGGCTTTCCCGCGGCGGAATTCCAACGCCGGTCAAAGACTCCAAGCACCTGAATTATTTGTTGAAGCAGTATCTGCCACAGCAAGGAGGAATGTATTGGTGCGAAGGCATGGCGGAACCGCAGCGCACAACACGTGCGGAAACTCCAATGCCGTAATAGAACACCGGGTTGCAAGCCGGTGGTTGACTGTGGCACCAGAACACCGGGTGACAACCCGGTGGTTGATTGTGGCACTAGAACACCGGGTGATAACCCGGTGGTTGATCGCGGCACTGGACGAACCACCGGATTAGTCATCCGGTGTTCGCTTTGGCGGTGTGTAATGGCACACCGGGTGATAACCCGGTGGTTGATCGCAGCACTGGACAAACCACCGGATTAATCATCCGGTGTTCGCTGTAGCGGTGTGTAATGGCACACCGTGGTGTTAACCCGGTGGTTGGTCGTGGCACCAGAACACCGGGTGACAACCCGGTGGTTGATTGCGGCACTGGACAGACCACCGGATTAATCATCCGGTGTTCGGCTGTAGCGGTGTGTAATGGCACGCCGTGGTGACAACCCGGTGGCTGATTGCGGCACTGGACCAACCACCGGATTAGCCATCCGGTGTTCCCTGTCGCGGTGTGTAATGGCACACTGTGGTGATAACCCGGTGGTTGATCGCGGCACTGGACAAACCACCGGATTAATCATCCGGTGTTCGCTTTGGCGGTGTGTAATGGCACACCGTGGTGATAACCCGGTGGTTGATCGCGGCACTGGACAAACCACCGGATTAATCATCCGGTGTTCGCTTTGGCGGTGTGTAATGGCACACCGTGGTGATAACCCGGTGGTTGGTCTGCAGTACTGGGAAAACCACCGGATTAGCCATCCGGTGTTCGCTGTAGCGGTGTGTAATGGCACACCGTGGTGGCAACCCGGTGGCTGATCGCGGCACTGGACAAACCACCGGATTAGTCATCCGGTGTTCGCTGTAGCGATGTGTAATGGCACACCGTGGTGTTAACCCGGTGGTTGATCGCTGCACTGGACAAACCACCGGATTAGCCATCCGGTGTTCGCTGTAGCGGTGTGTAATGGCACACCGGGTGGCAAGGCGGTGGTTGGTCTGCGGCACTAGAACACCGGGTGACAACCCGGTGGTTGATTGTGGCACTGGACGAACCACCGGATTAATCATCCGGTGTTCGCTGTAGCGGTGTGTAATGGCACACCGGGTGACAACCCGGTGGCTGATCGCGGCACTGGACCAGCCACCGGATTAGCCATCCGGTGTTCGCTGTCGCGGTGTGTAATGGCACACCGGGTGGCAACCCGGTGGTTGACTGTGGCACCAGAACACCGGGTGATAACCCGGTGGTTGATCGCGGCACTGGACGAACCACCGGATTAATCATCCGGTGTTCGCTGTAGCGATGTGTAATGGCACACCGTGGTGGCAAGGCGGTGGTTGATCGGCTGGTTCTTTGCCAAGTCGGGCAGGTTATGTTCAAATATACTCCTATGTCTAAACTGTCGCCCGTACCATCTGATCCGGCGGTGTCCTCTGGCTCCACAGTAAACGCAGCCGCAAAGGCCGGAAGATGGTCGGCATGGTGCCAGTTCATCGGGGCCGCATTGGCGCTGCTGTTGCTGACACAAATTGCCTATTGGCCGCTTCATACCGCAGGTTATATCTGGGATGACGCCGAATGGCTGTTGCAAAATCATTTTGTGCATCACTGGCGGGGGTTGTGGAGTATCTGGTTGAACCCGAAGGCTTCGATCCAGTACTACCCCTTGGTTTACACCGCGTTTGTGGTGCAGTGGCACCTGTGGGGCGCTGACGCTTTTGGCTACCATTTGGTTAACATTTGTTTGCAGGGACTCAACGCCATATTGCTATGGCGCATTTTAGTGAACCTGAACCTGCGTGGCGCATGGGTGGCGGCGGCCATTTGGGCCATTCATCCCGTGCAAGTGGAGACAGTGGGATGGGTCGTGGAGCAGAAGAGCCTGTTATCCGCGTTGTTTCTTTTCCCGGCGATACTGGCATGGATTCGTTTCGCCGATTTGCCGGGGCCGCGTCCGGCTGACGCGCCATTTCTCACTGCGCGTGAAGGGCGTTTTTATATTCTGGGAACTGTGGCATTTCTCTTGTCACTGCTGGCAAAAACCGATGCCTGCATTATACCCGTTGTTCTCTTGTTCATCCTGGGGTGGAAGCGTGCTGGGCCGCACCGGCGTGATGTGCTACTCCTGGCTCCTTGGATGTTGCTGGGATTTCTGGCAGCACTGATGACGATTCATATTGAGCATGGGCAGGTCGGTGCCCATGGACATATTTACCACTACACAATTGCGCAACATCTTATCATTGCGGGCAAGGATTTGTGGTTTTATCCCGTCAAATTATTCTGGCCCTGGCCGATGATGGAAGTTTACCCACGCTGGCACATCAATCATTTTGCGATGTGGCAGTGGATATTTCCGGTATCCGCATGTGCGGTGCCGATAATACTCCTGGCTTTGTCCAGAAAAATCGGCCGTGGGCCATTCGCGGCGGCGTCGGCTTATGGATTGCTGATTTCCCCTCTGCTGGGTTTTATTGCGTTCTACACAGAAATTTACACCTTCGTTGCGGACCATTACCAGTACCTGGCCTGCATCGGAATTATTGTTCTTATAACACAAGCCGCCGTTCGCATATTAGATCGGGTGGCCAACGCCCCCTCTGACCCATCGGTCAGTCCCGCTTCACCGGTGGGAACGGGGACGGCGGGAACTTTCCCGTGGCTGGCCATATCCATTTCAGCCCTGGTGCTTTTGACTCTCGGAACGATGACTTGGGCACAAAGTGAAGTTTATACACCGCCCATGCGAGTCTGGAAGCATGATCTGAGATACAATCCGACGTGCTGGGTGGCGATGCAGCAAATTGGTGCCTACGATTTTGTGCAGGGGCGACATAGGGAAGGCTTGGCATTACTGCATAAAGCCAACCAGCTTTCCCATGGCGAAAATTTTGTAGTTAACTCCAACCTGGGCGACGCCTACCGTGCGCTGCGACAGTATGCCAGAGCTATACCCTATTATCGTCGTTCCCTGGCCGACGCCACCATACAGCCACCAACAATCCGGCGATTGGTGCAATGTTATGAAGCGATGGGCAACTGGGCCCGAGCGTACCAGGATCTGCTGCGAGCCGTACGCTTATTGCCACGATCGGCAACGTTACAAACGCAATTGGCGGATATGCTGGCCAAAGCGCGGCATCCGAAACGCGCAATCCCGCATTTCCGGATCGCCATAGAATACCAACCGGACAACACCAAAGCTCTGTTAGGTCTGGCCCAGTCGCTGGCCCGGCTGGGCCAATGGCAAGAAGCTATTCCCTATTATCAACGGGCACTGAAAGTGTCACCTGCCTTTGTCCGAGGCCATTTTGTTTATGGCTTCGGTTTGCTGCAACATGGCGATCCCGCTGCAGCCGCTGCCGAGTTTCAAAAGGTTTTAGGATTAGGTCGACAATTGCGGCTGCAACAGCATACTCTGGGCCGACATTTACTTCCTGAGCCGTGGCGAATTCAGACGCATCAACAATTGGCTTTGGCTTTGATGGCCCTGCATCATCCCAAGCAGGCCGCAGTCCAGAATTTGCTGGCTAGATCGCTGCTGCGGCGCCAGCAGCAATGGACGAAAAAGCAAACGAAGAAGTATCGCCAGGCCTCCGGGGGCGTCGCGCGCTAGAACACCGGGTGTTAACGCGGTGGTTGATCGCAGCACTGGACGAACCACCGGATTAATCATCCGGTGTTCGCTGTAGCGGTGTGCAATGGCACACCGGGTGTTAACCCGGTGGTTGATCGCGGCACTGGACGAACCACCGGATTAATCATCCGGTGTTCGCTGTAGCGGTGTGTAATGGAACACCGTGGTGATAACCCGGTGGTTGATCGTGGCACTGGACAAACCACCGGATTAATCATCCGGTGTTCGGGGTGGCAAAGAAAGCGGCCCGTCTGGACGCATCCAGACGGGCCGCAACATGTTCAAGACATCAGGAATACTTCAGATGGCAGGTTACCATGCACCCGAGGTGACATCACGCGCTGGAACCATGCAGATGTCATAAGGTGGCGTGTTGAAATTAGTCTCCACTTTGGTCGCCACGGCGGCCTGGCCGGTACTCGAGTTGCTAGACGACGAGTCGCCTGTGGTACCCGGAGGATCAGAGGTGTTATTTTGGTAAGTAAAAATGTTATCGCCGCTCTGGCCAACATAGGGGTTGACTTCCCACGAAACGTGATCATCACCAAAGCCGACATTCTGGCCATCGCCATTGTGGTTGCCGGAATTGTAAATGTAGTTTCCATAGGTGTTGCCCACGACGGGCTCGGTCGTAAGGCGCTGCAGTGTGCTGCCGGTGGCACCGGTGCCACTGAGTGGGGCCATATCGGAAACTACCGGAACATCCGAACCGGAGTTATCCGTCCACCAGCCGCCGACGCCAGCCGGACTCGAGGCACCCGTCGCAGGTGTCTGCCATGGGAAAGCAATCGAATAACTCTCCCCTTGGCCGGTTGTGCTGGGGGTGGGCTTTGCGCTGTCTGTCAAGATGCCGAAGTTGGGCTGATACCATGCGACCGAGGCACCATTGCTGGAGTATTCCAGCGAGGGTGTGGTCGCTATCGGATCCGACGGGCAGATGAAACTCTTCGGGGTGTCCTGACCTTGCAGGACCAACAACCACAAGCAGGACAGTGGATCGCAAACGGTAGGTGCGCTCGCACCCGCAGAGGTCTCGTACCATGTCTGGGTGACGGTCCCTGCAGTGCCCTGTACAACTGTTCCGCCGCCACCTGCCACGCCTGGGCCACCACTGGTACCGCTAAGAAGACCCGTGCCTATTCCCGGCGTTACCGGGAACTGCGAGTTGTTGCTCTGGGCGTAAATATAGCATGATTGAATGATACCGCGAATGTTCGCCGAGCAGACCGCTCGATTGGCCAGTTCCTTGGCACGAGCCAAGCTGGGTAACAGAATGGCAATGAGCAGAGCGATGATCGAGATCACCACGAGCAGCTCAATGAGGGTAAACCCTCGTTTTTTGACGATGTAACTTCGCATAATGGAAGCCTCCGAAAAAGAGAGAAACACTTAACTGCGTGCCCTGCAACCGATCTGTTGCCAATCTTGTCCGTGTTGACGTGTCACGATCAGCAATAGTTATCGGAATCGAACGCCGCGCGGGAGCCAAGGAAGGCATCGGCTTTTTCGAACCAGAGGAAACACTCCCTTGGCTTCGCCGATTCGGATGAGCCTGCGCGTGGTGGCTCCGGACTGCACAGTCCGAACATAAGCCACCTCAAAAGCTTTCCAGCTCTTTTAGGTTCTGAGCTGGACACACAATTCTTATGTTTTTTAACGCCGCCCGTTTTGCGGGGCGCAACCATACCACCGGAACCTGGCCAGATTGTTTACGAGACCCGTGCCTGCGGTTCCGGTATTACCGGCGACGGATCAGACGAACATGATGGTGGGTTGCGTAGGGGCGGAATAAAAATAAGGCTTCAAAGCCGGCGGCACCGAAAAATCGGAGCCATGTATTTATAATGACGGTATACGAAACAATCGCTCCTGCAACACACCAGCAAGTATGCTATCACCAGTTATCGGCGGGGTCAAGAAGATTCTTAAGGAAATGTAAAAAAATAAAAATTATGGGCGACCGATCCCTTCTGATTAATTGGAATCGCCAGTTTATCGGCTGGTGCGGTCGTGGCACTTCCGATAATGAAAAGATCACTTGATAACCGATATACAGGAATTGGCGTCACCGTTAACTATTTAACGGATGATAGCGCCATGTGAGCGTGGCGCGACGTTTGGATGCGCATGGACGGATTCCGGTTGCATGGAAATTCGCTTATATAATTTGTTTTGCGAATTTCACTATGGTCATTTGCCTCCCTAGACTGATTTATGTAGAACAGAGGATATACGG
>JAJZJL010000107.1 GCA_021810145.1 Planctomycetota bacterium
GCACAGCGCCTTTGGGAGAGCATTCGCAATGTCCTGATCCCACTGGAGGCTCTGGACATTGCCGCCGCCGCATGTATTCAAATCCGGTTGAATTCTTCCTGAATGGCGTACTGTAGTTCGTGCTCTTGATTAAGATCGTCCATCCCTCACCCCGCCGAATCCGCCCCGTTCGCCCCCGTGGAACTCGCGTGCCCTATCACGACGAGCGCCGGTCTGCTGCGCTATGCGGGAGCCCACGGCGGCAACCGGCCACGGCCACGGCTACTTTGGCGTAGCATTCGTCACGGCTGTGGTGCACCGGTTGGTTTTGCAAAATATATCGCGTTCTTGTATTGTCCAGTTGCGTGCCCGAATTACATTCGGAGAATTTTAACATGCCTGGCGAACAGAATTGCATTTCACGGCGCGATATCATTCGTTTGACCGGAGCCGCAGTTTCAGCCGTTGCGGTTGGCTCGATCCATCAGTCGCTGCCAGCCGAAACGGCAACGTCGATGGGTGAGCGACGCAAGATACCCATTAACGACAATTGGAAGTTCATTCGCCGGGATGTAGCCGGCGCGGAGAAAACCGCGTTCAATGACGCGACGTGGGGAAACGTGTCTCTGCCGCACACATACAACGGCCTGGATGGTGAAAGGCATGGCCACTACTATCGCGGTCCGACATGGTACCGACGAGTTCTGACGCTGCCGGATGTCGAGCAGGCCGGAGAGAAAAATTATTTTCTCTATTTTGAAGGTGCGGCGACCACTGCGGAAGTGTATGTCAATGGCAGGCATGTGGGTACACATCGCGGCAACTTCGCGGGATTTTGCTTTGACGTAACGGGTGTATTGCAACCAAAGGGAAAAAACTCTCTGGCGGTACGGGTAAGCAATAAATGGGATAAAAATATTCCACCGCTGGCCGGGGATTTTAATATTTTCGGCGGGCTGTATCGAACGGCGCATCTGCTGATATTAAATCCGGTATCCCTTTCACCACTGGATTACGGTTCGCCGGGGGTTTATATCCTGCAGGAGAGCGTTTCACGAAAAATGGCCCGCTTAAAGCTCACGGCCATGCTTCGCAACGCCACTACGCGTGACACGGATGTAAGCGTGGATTGGTATGCAATAGATCACAACGGTCATGTGGTCGCCACAGCCCACCATACCGGGCACATGTCTGCGCGTACGCAACAGGAAGTTGTCAGCGTCATGGAGCTTGAGCACCCGCATTTATGGCATGGCCGCAAGGATCCGTATCTTTATACCATGCTGACGATCGTGCGGCAGGCCGGACGTGCGGTGGATACACTCACACAGCCTCTGGGGTTGCGCTATTTTCATATTGATCCGGATCAAGGCTTTTTCCTGAATGGAGAGGCTTATCCGCTGCGCGGTGTTTGCACGCATGATGACCGGCCCAAGATCGGCCGCGCCGTGACGAAGGCGGATTATCTGCAGGATTGCGCGATGATTAACGACCTCGGTGCCACATCCGTGCGGTTGGCACATTATCAACACGATCAGACGATGTACGACGCGTTCGACCGCAGCGGCGTGGTGGTCTGGACGGAAGACGGCCTGGTCAACCACATTGAGGAACAACGCGCCTTTGATGAGAACGCCCGGCAGCAATTCATTGAGCTGGTGAAACAAAACTATAACCATCCATGTGTGTTTGTATGGAGCTTATACAACGAGCTGGCATTCAAGGTGGCCCCCTACTCACAAACAAAACTGGATTTTCCATCTACCCCCGTGCTTAAATCCGAATATCGCTTTGAATCACTCCCTGCCACCGAATTCACATTGCCATGGGATATTATTTATGATCTCAATGCGTTGGCGCATAATATGGACCCGTCACGGTTGACCGTTGCCGCAACGGATCAGCACGCCGCAAGCCCGATTAATTACATTACCGATATTATCTCATTCAACCGGTATGAAGGTTGGTATGGCGGGACACCGGAGGATTGGCCGATCACCCTGGATCGGATTCGCCGGCACGTTCATCAGCGCATGCCGGGAAGGGTGATCGGCTTAAGTGAATATGGCGCGGGAGCCAATGTGCATCAGCACGAATACCCGGTCATGCAACCCAGACCCGGCGGACAATGGCATCCCGAGGAATGGCAATGTGTTGTGCATGAGGCCGCATATCGCGCTATCAGGCAACGGCCATGGCTTTGGAACACAACATTGTGGGTGATGTTTGATTTCTCCTCGGCCGGCAGAAATGAAGGGGCCGACCCGGGTCGCAATGACAAAGGCTTGGTAACGTATGACCGGAAAATAAAGAAAGACGCATATTTCTTTTACAAAGCACAGTGGACAACGCAGCCATTTGTTCACATCTGTGATCGACGGTACTCACCGCGACCGGCGGGGAGCGTTGCCATCAAGGTCTATTGCAATTGCCCGGTGGTCGAGTTATTCATCAACGGCCGATCACAGGGAATACGGAACCCGGTTGACCATGTGTTTATATGGCCGGCGGTAACATTGCCGGCCGGGATTGTCCACGTATCCGCAACCACCACCGACTCCAACGGCCATGTTTACCGTGATGAATACAAGCTGTCCGTGGTGAGCCGTTAACGCAAAGAATGGCAAATATTGCGGCTGTCCGTTGCCGCACGCAAATGATAGTTTTACGCAATTGCCCGCGGGCGGCGGATGAACGGGATGGAACCGTCAATTGGGATTGCCGAGGCGGCGTGCCGGCATTGCGCGGGAAATTCATCGGCACCTGCGAAGATTATCAAGGATGGTTACAATTAAGGCGGGCCATGAATCGGAAGAAGTGAGTTTAGCGATGGCAATCATTGGACATGGAGTGGATGTGGTGGAAGTCGGGCGAATCAATGACCTCATTGAGCGTCATGGGGAGCATTTCTTACATCGCTGCTTCACCACTGGTGAAACCGACTACTGCCGGGAACATCGGGATTCCTCCATCCATTTTGCGGGGCGCTTTGCCGCCAAAGAAGCCATTGTCAAGGCGTTGGGCACAGGATTTCGCGGGCGCATTGCCTGGACCGATATGGAAATTCTGCCGGACTCCAAAGGCAAACCGGTGTTACGGCTCACCGGCCACACCGCGTGCGTGTCACAGCAGGCGGGAATTACCGCCTGGCACATATCCATTTCTCATACCGCTCAAATCGCGTTCGCCAGCGCCATTGCGGAACAATAAAGGCTCTGCGTCAATCCAGATGAAAAACTTCCTGCAACCCCGCGCTCACCGGGCTGTGGTCGGGATTACTGGGCATGATATCGGCCATGAATTTCCACCATTTTTGGCATATTGGGGTATTGGCGATCGCTTCCCAGCGGGCCTCATCTTCAATTTCCACATAACCAAAGAGTTGCCGGGTTTCGGGATTCAGAAAAATGCTGTAGTTATGGGCACCATGCTTTTTGAGCGTGTCCAGAAGTTCGCGCCACACCGGATTGTGCCGCTGCTGGTATTGCGTTTCCATTCCCGGATGCACGGACATGACAAATGCCTTTCGGATCATCATTATTGCTCCTGCGAACAACGCTTACACAACAAGCTCCGGTAACAGAGCTTATTCAAATTCCAGCAGCAGATCATTGGCCCCCACCGTCATGCCGGGCTGCACCAGAATCTTTCCGATTTTTCCATCGCGCGGGCTGTAAACCGCTGTTTCCATTTTCATGGCCTCAATGGAAAGCAGCTTATCGCCACGGGTCACACTTTGACCGAGGCTGACCGCAACCGCGGAAATTTTTCCCGGCATCGGCGCGCCGATATGGCCGGGATTATCCCGCTCCGCCTTCGGCATTTGCACGCGGGCTTTGCCGCTTAACGATTTATCAGCGACCTTCACTTCACGCGGCTGGCCGTTCAGTTCGAAAAATACCGTTCTCATGCCATCGGGATCCGGATCACCGACGGTCAGGAACTTCACAAGCATCGTTTTACCCGGTTCAAGTTCGATGGGCACTTCCGCGTATGGCTGCATGGGGTAAAAGAAGGCCGGGGTGGGCAATACGCTGACATTGTCATGTTGTTTGCGGAAACGGTCAAAATGCGTATACACCTCGGGGTACATCAGATAGGCCGCGAGGTCCGTGTCACTTATTTCACGATGCAGTTTCTGGGCAAGCTCGTGGCGGGCGGCGTCAAGATCCACGGGGGGGAGTTTGGCTCCGGGCCGGGCGGTTATGGGTGTTTTTCCGCGCAGAATAATTTTTTGCAGTTTTTTCGGCCAGCCGCCGGGGGGTTGCCCCAGGTCCCCGCGCAGCATTTCCACGACGCTTTTGGGGAAGTCAATATGGCGGGATTGGTCCAGCACATCCTGGGGCTTGAGATTGTTGGTGACCATAAACAGGGCCATATCACCGACAACTTTGCTCGAGGGTGTAACTTTGACAATATCGCCGAAAAGCTCGTTGACCTGCTGATACATGGAGGCAATTTCATTCCAGCGTTCGGCCAGCCCAAGGCTCTTGGCCTGCACGCGCAGATTGGTGTATTGTCCGCCGGGCATTTCATGTTCATAAACCGATGAGGTGGTGGCCAGCATTCCTTCTTCAAAGGGCTGATAAAACCGCCGCACCGCCTCCCAATAATCCGCCAGAGCGGCCAGCGACTTCTGATCCAGGCCGCTGTCGCGCGGGGTGTTGGCCAGCGCGGCAACCAGGGAATTGAGGTTGGGTTGACTGGTCATACCGCTCATGGAGCTGATGGCCGCATCCACAATATTCACGCCTGATTCGGCGGCCAGAAGAAGGCTGGCTGTCTGCACGCCTGCGGTGTCGTGGGTATGAAAGTGAATGGGAAGTCCCACTTCATCTTTTAATGCTTTGACAAGTTTCTGCGCAGCCAATGGTTTGCACAGTCCGGCCATATCCTTAATGCCCAGAATATGCGTGCCCATTTTCTCCAGTTCTTTGGCCATGTTGATGTAATATTTCAGCGAATACTTTTCCCTTCGCGGATTAAGTATGTCGCCGGTGTAGCAGATTGCCGCCTCCAGTATGGCACCGCTTTCCACCACAGCGTCCATGGCCACGCGCATGTTGCGCGTCCAGTTGAGGGAATCAAAGACCCGAAAAACATCAATGCCGTTGGCGGCGGCCTGCCGGACAAAATATTTCACAACATTGTCGGGGTAGTTGGTGTATCCGACCGCATTGCTGGCGCGCAAAAGCATTTGAAACAGCAGGTTCGGTGCCCGGGATCGCAATTCCGCCAGACGCTGCCACGGGTCTTCATGCAGAAATCGCATGGCGGTATCAAATGTTGCGCCGCCCCACATTTCCACACTGAATAGATTCGGAAGCAGATGAGCCATGGCCTGCGCCGCCGGCAGCATATCGATGGTGCGCATACGCGTGGCCAGCAACGACTGATGCGCATCGCGCATGGTGGTGTCGGTAAATAACAGCGCTTTCTGCCGGGTGAGCCATTGGGAAAAATTCCTGGCACCCAGTTCTTTAAACCGGTCACGCATGCCCAGCGGCAGGCTTTGTCCATGCGGATAGGGAATTTCCGGTGGCGGCGTCATTGCGGCCAGATCGGGTGTGCGTTTAACTTCCGGAGAACCGTTTACAATCACATCACCGAGGTACGTCAACAGCTTGGTGGCACGATCGCGCCGGGCGGAAAACCGGAACAGCGCGGGGGTGTTATCCACAAACGTTGTCGTGGCGGCACCGGAGGCGAAAGTGGGATGCTGCACGAGATTTTCTAAAAATGGGATATTGGTCTTTACGCCGCGCACGCGGAATTCAGACAATGCGCGCAGCGTGCGGGCCACCGATTCTTCCAGTGTGGGAGCAAAGCAGGTGAGCTTGACCAGCAGCGAATCAAAATAGGGCGTTATGACCGCGCCGGTATAGGCCGTTCCGCCATCAAGCCGCACACCAAAACCAGCCGGAGAACGGTAACTGGTGATGCGGCCATAATCCGGAATAAAATGATTGGCGGCATCTTCCGAGGTGATCCGGCATTGCAAAGCCACGCCGCGGAAGGTGATTTTATCCTGGGTGGGAATCTGAATTTCCGGTCCGTGCAGATTGTGCCCCTGCGCCACGCGGATTTGTGATTTCACCAGATCAATACCGGTGATGATTTCCGTAACAGTGTGTTCCACCTGAATGCGCGGATTTACTTCGATAAAGAAAAATTCACCCGATTCGACATCCACAAGAAATTCGACCGTGCCGGCATTGCGATAATTGACCTGCCGGCCGATGGCCACCGCCGCATCACATATTTTCACCCGCAGTTCTTCCGGCAGCCCCACGCTGGGAGCCAATTCCACCACTTTCTGATGCCGGCGCTGTACGGAACAATCCCGTTCATATAAATGCACCAGATTGCCGTGCGCATCGCCGAGCAACTGCACTTCAATATGTTTGGCGCGGGTAATATACCGTTCGAGAAACACTTCGGATTTGCCAAAAGCTCCGCCGGCTTCACGCTGGGCTTCTTCGAGTTTAGCGCTTAATTCACCGGCTTCCCGTACCACGCGCATGCCGCGGCCACCGCCGCCGAAGCTGGCTTTGATAATCAGCGGGAAGCCGATTTCTTTGGCCATTTTTCTGATTTTTGCGGGGTCCGTAACGCCATGTTCCGTTCCCGGCAGCACCGGCGCTCCGGCCAGCTGCGCAATGCGCCGAGCCGCGGTTTTATCACCGAAGTCGCGCAGCATGTCGGGAGTCGGGCCGACAAAAGTTATGCCCGCCATTTCACATGCGGCGGCAAATTCGGCATTTTCCGACAGAAAGCCGTAGCCGGGATGAATGGCATCGACATCATGGGCTTTGGCGATATCAATAATGGCGGGAATATTAAGATAATTTTTAACCGGGGCATCCGGACCGCCAACCTGATAACTTTCATCCGCTTTAAAGCGGTGCAACGAATAGCGATCTTCATGCGTATAGATCGCTACGGTGGACAGACCCAATTCCGTGGCAGCACGTAATACACGAATGGCAATTTCACTGCGATTGGCAACCAGCAACTTTTTCATTTTGAGTGATCCTCAAACTTCTCGATACACTTCCGCAAGAATAGCCGAAATATCGTCATTCGTTAAGGGCCGGCGAAACAATGTCCGTGCCCGCGGAACCCCGCAGCTTTCCCACCTGCGCGGCGGCCGGGGGCAGTGCGAATTAAAATGCGAATTGAAATCCGAAAAACGGACATTTTGTTGCGCTGCAAACCTGTAGCGTTGCCGGACGGCCATTGATGGCCAACTCCGAGTTTTGGCTAACCCGCCAGCACGCACATGCCAATGTGACCGCCGAAGCCCTGACTGATGGTGATGCTGCGCGCGGGACGGGAAATCGCCGGCCCCAGCGGCAGCGTGGCATGTTGGTGACACATGGCGGAGATCACCAGCCCCAGGAGCCCGGATGCCCCCAGGCAGTGGCCCAGCCAATGTTTATGGGAAAATACAGCCGCTTCCCTGCCACACACCCTTGTTATGGCGGCCCATTCGACGCGATCATGCTGCGTGCCGGCGGCGTGGGCTTGAATAAACGTAACTTTCCGTTCAGCCGCACAAGCCCGCAGACCGCGTTCCAGAGATGCACCGGTTGGATCAATCGCTAATAAATGGGTCGCATCCGCTCCCAGCCAGCAATTTTCCACTTCCACGTTTTCTCCATCGCCTGCTTCCAGGCATATCGCGGCCGCGGCTTCACTGATGAAAAAACCGCCGCCGGAGGGATCAAAAGGCCGGCAGTAGCGCCGGCCAATATTATCTCGCTTCGCAAAGACGCCCAGATTTTCAAAACTGTGTTCAAACAACGGATGAATCGACGCATCACTTGCAACCACAATAGCCCGCTTACATTCTCCACGGCGTATGGCGTTCCATGCCCGCTGTACGCCGATCAGCGATCCGGCACAGGCGGCAATATGGGTTTGAACCGGACCGCCGGGATTGATGATTCCCGCCAGCACGGTCTGCAGCGCGGCAGGCCCCAATGCCACATGCCAGGCCAGATCCGTCGGCAATGATTTTCCAGTGCGCTGCATCGCGCAGGCTTCCAGCAGGCGTAAAATCGGTCCCTTGCTGGTTGCAACAAACAGTGCCGTATCCGCCCGGGAGCATACATCTGCCGACCAACCGGCATTGGCCAGTGCCTGCATACACGCCATGGTTCCAAGTTCAATGGAACGATCCGCAAATTCACTGTGCTGCTGCGGGCCGTTCTGCGCCTGAGCGGCGCCCTTACTACCTGCCGAAGCAAGGCTTTGAACCGCGGGGTACGCAAACCCCATGGCCGCGGCGTGGTTCTGAGCCTGTTTTCGCAATGTCATGAACAGAGCATCGGATATAACGCCCCGATCACAGAGTTGCCGATCGGCTTGAATCGCCGACCAAAGCGTAGCCGCAGTATCCCCCAGAGGTGTCACCGCGGCCATGGATCGAATACCAACACGCTTCTTCACAGGAGGCTAAAGATAGTTGATGCAGGCAGTCGCCCGCAAGTGCTTTGATACCCTGGTTGGAGGTTAGGTCTGCAATTTCACGCAAATCGCGTTATAATTCCAACCGTTGGTTTGGAATGTCATTGGCCAACCGGCTCCGACGGCATTGTTGCGGCAAGATATTGTGTTGCCTGAGGAACCGGCGGAATTGGAGCAACCTGGAATTTCCGGGGAAACTGGTTATGGACAACCTGGAAATATCGGTTATCGCACCGGCGTACAATGAAGTGGACAACATCCAGCCGCTGGTGCAGCGCATTGGCGATGTTTTTGTGCCGCTGAATATGCCGTTTGAAGCCATCATCGTTGATGATGCCAGCACCGATGGCACACGGGAAAAACTTCTGGCACTGGCGGATCAATATCCCTGGTTGCGCGTGGTAACGCTGGCAAAAAACAGCGGCCAGACCGCCGCAATGGATGCCGGCTTCCGCGCGGCGCGTGGAAAAATCTGGGGCACCGTCGATGCGGACATGCAAAACGACCCGGGTGAAATTCCACGGCTCATGGCCATGCTGGGGCCCGAGGTGGATATGGTCAATGGCTGGCGGAAAAAGCGCAGCGATAATGCTTTACGGTTAATTCAAACCAAAATCGCCAACGGCATCCGCAACTGGATCAGCGAAGAAAGCATTCAAGACTCCGCCTGTTCGCTGAAAGTCTATAAGCGGCAATGTCTGGAGGGGCTGACCTTGTACAAGGGCATGCACCGCTTTTTCCCGACACTCGTGAAAATGCGGGGCTACAAAGTTATTGAAGTGCCGGTGAGCCACAATCCGCGGCTGCATGGCGTTACCAAGTACAAGTTCGGCAGCCGGGTGATACGGGCCTTTGTCGATCTGCTGGCGGTGCGCTGGATGAAAAAGCGGCAACTGCGTTACCGTGCAACGGAAATCACGCCGGCATTCACTGCCCGTCAGCCCAAGGGGCAACCCGGAGCACAATCAGATAATCAGCATGCTATCAACACAGGTGCTTAAAACGATGAGTTCATTGATTCACCCCACCGCAATTATTGATCCCCAGGCGCGTATCGATGCCAGCGTAAGCATCGGAGCTTACACGGTTATTGATGGCCCGGTTGTCATTGGTCCGCAATGTGTGATCGCGTCACAAGTCAAACTCATCGGTCCGATGGTACTGGGCCGGGGCAACACAATTCACAGCTTTGCGGTACTCGGTGATGCGCCGCAGGATCTAAAATACCATGATCAGCCCAGCCGGGTGATTATCGGCGATGGCAATATTTTCCGGGAACACATGACGGTTCATCGCGGCACGAATGGAGATACGGTAATCGGATCCAACGGTTTTTTTATGGTGGGCTCCCATGTCGGGCACAACTGCCGGGTGGGCAACGGTGTGACGATGGTCAACAGTGCCGTGCTGGGCGGTCATGTACAGGTTTCCGACCGGGCGATTATCGGGGGTCTCTGCGCGGTGCATCAACACTGCCGGGTGGGCCGCCTGGCGATGATCAGCAACAACTCGGCGCATAATGTGGATATCCCGCCCTATTGCATCGCCATGGACATCAACATGGTCACGCAGTTGAATGCCGTGGGGTTGCGCCGCTCCGGCATGAGCCGGGAAAACATCAACGCGGTGCGGCAAATGTTCAAGATATTATTCCGGGATAACCGTGGGTTATCGTTAAACAAGAAAATTTCACTTTTGCCGCCGGAACTCCAGGCTGTTCCGGAAGTTCGTGAATTCACCGATTTTGTGGCCACGTCCAAACGCGGGATTGCGCGGTTCAAGCCCTGGTCGGAACGTCAGTCCCGGCAAATGGATCCCGCGGCGACCGATGAGTAATCAAGGCGCCAGCGACAAACGGGGCGGGAAGGTGAAAATTCTGGCAGGTGCGGCTGTGATGGATAAAAGCGCAATGCGAATGCTGGACGCCAACTTCAACCGGGTCCGTGAAGCGCTGCGGACAATGGAAGATTTCTGCCGCTTTGTGCTTAATGACGGGGCACTTTCCGGCGACTGTAAATCCCTGCGGCATGAACTTTGCGCCCATATTGCATCACTGGGAACCGGTGATGCCGTTCTGTGGCGCGACACCCCCGGCGATGTGGGTGTCACCATTAAGGCCGGGGATGAAAGGGTCCGGCAATCAACACAACATGTGGTCACCGCGGCTACCAGGCGGCTGACGGAAGCCCTGCGCGTGCTGGAAGAGCTGGCAAAACTGCAATCTCCCGCTGTGGCGGCGCACATTGAATCTCTGCGCTACCGGTCCTATACCCTTGAACAGGCCATTGAGCGACAGGCGCGGCAGCTGCATAAAATGCCACCCGTCGGGCTGCATATTCTGCTGACGGAATCTTTGTGCCGGCGACCGTGGCGTGAAACGCTTACGGCCATTCTGGAAGGCGGAGCGGATGTGGTGCAACTGCGGGAGAAGCATTTAAGCGATGGGGAATTGCTGATTCGCGCGAAAATGGTGGTGGAAGAATGTCGCCGCTTTGGCCGTGTCAGCATCATCAACGATCGCATGGACATCGCCCTGGCGGCAGGCGCATCGGGGGTGCATCTGGGGCAGGATGATTTGCCATGTCAACAGGCACGCAAACTTGCCGGCGCGGAGATGCTGATCGGTGTATCAACGGAAAATGTGCAGCAGGCTGCGGCGGCAGCGCGAGATGGGGCCAGTTATATCGGAGCCGGGCCGATGTTTACAACCACCACCAAGCATAAGCCGCGGTTAGCCGGACCGGCATATATCAAAGAACTGCGGCAGGCGGAACTTATCCTGCCCGCGGTCGCCATTGGCGGCATTAACATGGAGAATCTGCCGGAACTTCTGGCAGAGGGCGTGCAGGCCATAGCCGTAAGTTCGGCGGTGATTTCAAGTGACCAGCCGACGATGGTCTGTAAACAGTTGCGCGGCATGCTGGCAGGTGCGGCGGCGAGACAACCTGTCAGTGCCATTGAGCCGCCGAGGCATGGTGCGACGCATGCCTGAACTGAATCCTGATTCCCATACCGAATCGCGATTGCAGCCTCCGGCGGGTGTACAGCCCGGCACGCAGCGGGCGGCGCTGACACGCCATGCCAATTTATTTTCCAGCCTCACGCTTTTATCCCGCGTTTTCGGCCTGCTGCGCGATAAGGCCTGCAGTTATTTTCTCGGTGTGGGGACCACCTGGTCGGCCTTCTGGATGGGATTTCAGTTTCCCAATTTATTTCGGAGAATATTCGGGGAAGGCGCGCTGACCGCGGTTTTTCTGCCGGTGTACACGCGAATCCGCCAGGAACAGGGACAGGCCGCAGCCGATTCACTGGCGCGGTCGGTGATCCGATTGCTGCTGATCACGCTGACCACCATTACGCTGGTCGGCGAAGCGATTATGGTACCTGTTGCCATGAATCATGCCGTGTTGCCGGGCAATCGTCTGGCGGCCGCCATGATCGCCATCATGCTGCCATTTTCCATTGCAGTATGCCTGGTGGCACTGCTTGCGGCCATTGCCACCGCCTTTGACCGATTCGCGGCTCAGGCGGTGGCGCCGATTATCACCAATGTGGCCATGACATTGGCTGCGGCAATACCGGTATGGATATGGACGCGGCATTTGGCCCTGACGGAACGCATTTATTGGGTGGCCGGAGCGGTCCTGATTTCCGGGCTGCTGCAGGCACTTTTACTGGTCGTTGCGGTGCGGCGAACGGGCTTTCGCTGGCGTGGAACTGTCGCATTGCGCAGTTCGGGGGTGCGGGAGATTGTAAAAAAAATGGCTCCAATGATCCTGGGGCTTTCCGCGGTGCAGCTTAATACTTTTCTGGATTCACAAATTGCCTGGTGGTTTTCACCCGACGGCCATGGCGGTCGAACCGCTTTTTCCATCGCCGGGGTGCTGGTGCATGTACCCATGCTGGCGGGAGCGTTGGGAAAGTTGTCGGTGGCCCAGCGCATTTATCTTTTACCGGTGGGCGTATTTGGCGTGGCCACGGCCACTGTTATTTTTCCGCGGCTTTCCGAAGCGGGCGCCAATCAGGATGCCGCTCGCACCGGCGAATTGCTGCGCCTGGGACTGCGGCGCAGCTTGTTTATCAGCCTGCCGACCACATTGGGCATGATACTGATTTCCCAGCCGCTGATTACCGCCATTTATTTCGGCGGGCAGGTCAACGCGGGAGATGTTGCGCAGGCGGTGTGGACAGCGCGCTGGTTCTGTATGGGAATCTGGGCGTTTGAAATGCAGATGATTCTGGTACGCGTGTTTTATGCGTGGCGTGATGCCATCACCCCCATGAAAGTGGCGGTGGCAATGGTGTTATTGAATCTGACCCTGAATTTAACGCTGATCTGGTTTATGCAGGAAGGCGGAATCGCGGCCAGCACCAGCATTTCCGCCATGGTGCAATGCGCCATTCTGCTGTTTATTCTGCATCGTCGCATGAAACTTGAAAAGCTCGGTGAAGTTGCCCGCATGGCGGGTAAATCGCTGGTGGCGGCGATAATCATGCTGGCCGGAACATGGACAACATTTATGCTTCTGGAACACTGCGCATGGTTAAATGCCCTTCCGCGCTGGCTGGGATCGGTCTTGGAATTAGTGACACTTGTGCCGATGGCGGCACTGATCTACGGCCTGTTGACGCGCTGGATGCGGGCACCTGAACTTGCCGATGTACCCATTCTTCGCCGGCTCGCGAAGCGATAGCGCTACTTGTGGCCGCCATGGCACAGCCCAGCTAAGCCAGGACCGATCCCCGGAGAGATCCCCTTCCGGCTTCATGCCCATGTGTATTGCACATGCTGGCAACACACATTGATAGCACAATTGGCGGAAACGTGTGACAGGTTCCGCGAGGTCCTCGTGGCCCTGACGCTACCCGCGCCAACGGCAAAATCCATGCGCCAACCCATTTCGCCCATCACTGGTTATTCGTTTTACCTCACGTCCCCGCCCCGCCGGAATGTTCAACATTCTTTGCGTTCTTTTGCCCCTTTGCTGTTCTCCTCCGCCGCCCATGGCGTCTCCGGTTCAAAACATCCGCGTTATCCGCTTAGAGAGTTTACCCCGTGCGCGCCGGGGCGGTCCAATCAACAGGACTTCCAGATAAGTTCGGGTATCGAATCAAGGATTCAGCTCTTGCAAGGCGATTCCCAGCCCAGGAGGGCAACCCACATCACCACCGATTACACAACTTTTACGGATAACATGCGAAGCACGCGCCTTCACAAATCTTTTCCGTATCCGCTTTATCCGCTTAGAGAGTTTACCCCGTGCGCGCCGGGGTGGTCCGTCCCATCACGCCCAAGACCCTAATCCGAACCGCCACAGCAGAAACCCGCCGCCCCCAAAACTAATTCGATCGTTGTTCGTTGTTTCCCGGCGCGCCGGGACTCGTTGCTCGTTGCTCCCCGGCGCGCCGTTGACCGTTGATCAACAACCATTGGCCATCGCTTCATTGTGTCCGCAAGCAATCGCATTCAGGTTGCGGAAGCGGTCACAAGCCGGGGCCGCACTGCGGCGCTTTTATAAATACATTGAGAATATTACGGAATGTTGATGTGTCTATTGCGCTTCTGCCGGCATGGCCACGGTGCCGGCGGGTACTTCGAGTAGTGAATCGGGTGTGCAACGGCGGATGGTGACCTGTCCCGCTTCCACCGCCAGCCAGGTTGATGGCAACTCGGTCCAGCAGCCGCTGTTGAAATAATCGATTCCGCCCTCGTTGGCGGCAGCACAATTATGCGTGTGCCCGCACATGACCACATCACATCCCAATCGCCGGGCGTATGCGATGGATTTGCGTTGCACCTTGTCCAGGCAATGGAGAAATATTTTGGAGCGGGCCTTGGCCAGCCGGGCAATATGGTGTCGCCGATCGACCATTTGAAGGGTGTTGTAAATAGCATCTCCGATCCAGGTGAGAATCGGATGATCATCGATAAAATCATCGAATATATGCCCGTGCAGCACCAGCATGCGCCGATTGCCGGAGGTGAAAATATATTCATTGAGCACCTGCACGCCCAGCAGGTGCGAAACGATTTCCGCCGGGCCATCATGGTTGCCGCAGGTCCAGATCACCTCCATTTTATCCGAGAGGTGGCGGATCATGGAAAGTACTTTCCAGTGCGTTTTCTTTAACCGCCGAAAGTCAATGGAATCAAACACATCGCCATTGATAATCAAGCGGCGCGTGGCGATGCGGCCTTCCAGAATATTTTCCAGAAATCGAATAACCAGCTTGGCCTGGCAGTTGTCACAGCCCAGATGAATATCCGAGATAATCACCGCGTCCAGCGGCTGGGGTGCCGAATGGTCATCGGCGGGCGGCAAGGATGAACTGCCGTGGCCGCACAAGGTGTCATCCGCATTCCACCGGTTGCTTACCGTTGGCGCGCTATGGGCCGGGAACCCCATGGTGACATTTGCACTGGAAGTTGCCAGCGTGTTGACGGGATGCGAAGCGATACTGATTGGCTTAAATATTTCCATGGCCCAATATTAGGTTATTTATATGTGGAAATCGGTTGCTTCGCGCTAAGAAAGCGGTAGCACGCCATGGCCGATAATCAAACGCATTGCCATAACGAATCGCAAACCGCGCCGCCCACTTCGTGCCGTTATGCGGAAAAGCGTTTTAATTCACAAGGAGCAAGCCGAGGCGGATGGAGGATTCCCACTGCGCCGGGACAGGTGCCGGATCTATTGATCAATATTGAATATACTGCCGCATACTGCAATTATTGATTCTCGCTCAAACGCCACCTGGATAACGATACGGGGACGCACCTAGCATCATGTGTCGGTATCCGTAACTGCTTACCGCTCCACGTATGCCAATACTAAATGCGTCCCCGTTTCAGTCCCCCGGAGCTAACGGTCTGCCAAGTGCGTATAGCCGCAGACGCGATGATTCGGCCCTGTTGGTTGCCCGAGCCGCAGCGTCAGGCGATCTTACAACACGCCTCCAATAAAATCCGGTACTACCAGAGCCGCAATGAACGCTCGCGCCGCAGCCATCGCAAGGAAACCATTTGCACCCTGCACCGCTGCGGATTGACGCTCGAGTCCCTGCGCCGTTGCGAAAGTGGATAATATCGCGCTGTGGTACTAACACCCGATCAGTTCCACGGCGACTGGAGCTACCTTATCAAGCCGAGATAGGATAATTTTTCAAGTTGTTTTTGAGCAAGCCCTAAGCCCTCACACGGCGTCGGCGCAAGAGCAACACTGATCCCGCAGAAACCGCCAGCAGCGCCCATGCCGTGGGCTCCGGGGTTGAGATTTCAAATACCGTACCACTGTTGTGCGAGCCGCCGAATTGCGTTGCGCCGTACAAATTGCCGCCGGAGAGGATCAGGCCGGAGACAGGTAATTCCCCAGAACCAGCAACACCGAACGACGCCAACACAGTGGGTGTGCCACCAGTGATGGGAACCGAGAATACCGCCCCAACATCGAGTGTTCCACCCATTTGGGTTGTGCCGTACAGGATTCCATCGGACAGGACCAACCCACCATCGGGGCTTGCTCCATCGACGCGGTCGAACGACGCCAGCACGGTTGGTGTGCCGCCGGTGATGGGCACCGAGAATACCGTGCCATAACTGGAATAGCCGTCCAAGCCTCCGACGACTGTCGTGCCGTACAGTGTCCCGCCGGAAAGGATCAGATTACCGGTGGGGGCTGATCCATCCGCAAGATCAAACGACGCCAGCACGGTTGGTGTGCC
>JAJZJL010000108.1 GCA_021810145.1 Planctomycetota bacterium
TATTTGATCCCTATAGCGGCGCAGGACAGTCCCAAGAACGTCATCGTTCACGATATGTATGGAGGTACCAGTCGATGGCACCGTACCCATTATACTCGGCTCATAACTGATTCCGCCCTTCGCGTCCGAGGTGCCCGCTGGCAATGTCACATGCCTGAATACCGCACTAATCGTCATCTTGCCAAGGTGTGTATCTTGGCGTTCACTGACCGCCTCGATCCTTCCCCGTTGTCGAATGAGCGATCGCATCGTTGGATCCTCATGCCAGACATTGCGAAGCTCAATCTCAGTAATCTGGCCGAGCGCGTAGTGGGGAGTGCCGTCCTGAGCGAAGGAGAACACAGCGAGCTCACCGACCAGCTTACGACCTGCCGCAGTGCCAATGACATCAACCGCAAATTCGGAGGTACTTGAAGGCGATCCAATTACGCCAAGGCGCTCTGTCCGAGCAACCACTGCATCAAGTTGTTCAGCACGAGATGTTTCGGCCATTTTGCACGCTCCTTACCGTCCACCTTCGCTGCGGTATCCATGCATCGCGAAAAAGACCTCGCCTATATCGCCATCATAATCAACACTTATTCTTTGAGTTGCAACCTGGCGGAACGCCGGTATAGCCGCCGCCAATGACTTGGCCATGCGATCGGCCATATAGAGCGGATACGGTTCCAGCATAGATGCTACGATTGTTTGTTCCTTCAGCCCGCGCAAAACCACCGCTAATCGATGTGGATTGTCTGCCACAGCAGAACCCACCTCGACACGCATTGCCGGGATAAACCCATGTGGTCGATAATACACCACCTTTATTGTTTTAAGCGCTGCGACAATCTCATCCGCAATGGCCTTTAACGCATCGGCTGTCGCACCGCCAGCCGTGGCCGTATGCAGGTGGAAATTATTGTCCAACATTGTCTGAGGTCGCGTGAATTCCCCTGGCCGAAGTAGCATCGTCAGCAGCGAGCGATCGTCGTGGTGAGACGGCCAGCCGGCCCTTTCGCCGATTTCACGCCTGGTCGCATATTTGGGCAGCCCTGCGTATGCCTTGTCCGACCTCGGGCATCTCAGGACATCGCGGTAATGCTCAATGAATTCAAGTGCGCGCCGCTGGAACTCGTCGACGCAGGCGAGTGCCGTGGCCCCCAACTTTCCGGTGATCTCGTGTGCTTTAGCAAACGCTTGGTTGAAATAGATCACGGGCAATGACAATGTCATGTCGAGCAACACAAGATCATGCGGAGCGCCAATCGCCAATTCCAGCTCACGCCCCAGCATCACCGCCCGTAAAACTGTGGGAGTACTGTCATTATGTACTTCGGCATGAACAAAAGTGCGGTAGTGGGGTGCGTCCCAGTGCCTAGTCTCGCTCGGCGGGGTGAGCCCCTCAACAGCAACCGCCGCAGCGGCAGCCAGATCAGCCGCCAATAACCTTTCGATAGCGTACGAACCATCCGTGGCGCAAGTTGTCGGAATGGCGGGGCTGGGCAGCTCAGACTCATGAGCGATCAGCCGTTCATTTTCCAGCCTCTTTCGTAATCCTGCCTTTTCTTGCTTAATGCGAGTGAAGTCTCCAAGCAGGTGAGCCCCGACCTGAACCGCGCTGGCCAACACTTCTTCGACCAAACCGGCTGGCAAGTCCGCAAAGGGTCTGGCCTGCCTAACGCCATCTATTGAATCGGCCATCACCCCGCCCTCCGATCACTTGGAGTCCACAAGCGATAGGATTCTGGATCAAAACACCGAAACTCCGGGCAACGCTTCGCCCTGGCGAGAAACCATCGATCACGAAACATTTCCCACGCGTCCTGCTCAGTCATTTTAAAGAACCGCGGACGACTCAGTTCACCCCTCAGGAAAGCCAGAGCATCATGTCCGAGCGGCGCACCATAAATCTCTCGCTGAATCCCATGATTGGCGAGCTTAGCGGACAACCCGATTCGAGACAATACCTTGCGGATCACCTCCCGTTTGTTACGAAAACCATCTCCCCATGGTTCTTTCTTGGCAGTCGCTTCGCACCATCGATCAGCATACGTGCGGATGTCACCATAAACGCCATTGGAAAAATGGAATTCGCCCCAACCCTCCGTGGTGCCAATACGGTGCCAATAATTCGTGCCATCGATTCGCAAGCGATTGTAGAGGCTTGACCGCCCAAGCGCGGAAGTAGTCGTGATCAACGCCAAGTATGGTTTTCGCACTTCACCGCTAATCACAGTTTGGCGTCCGCCGTACCGTCGCCGGAAGGCCTCGCGCACTGTTTGAGTCATCGCCAACATGGCCACCAGCTTTCCACACAGCAAACCGCTATACGGTGGGACCGCTCCGAGCACGAAGGCGTCCATAACATGATACAAGCGCTCTTTCTTTGCCAAGGCGTCCCAGCCAATCCACTGATCACGCGCTCGGAGTGAGTAAACAGGATCGCCAAGTCCAAAAATTCCTATCAACTTACCATTGCTCTGATCTTCCACTAAAAATCGCAACCGTCTGCCATAGCCTGACGAAACTGGAATGCTCCAGTGTAGGCAGACATACCGAAAGAGTAATTCATCTTCGGTATTGGTATGTACCTCAATCAGCCTAGGCCTGACATTTCCCGGTAACAAATCCGAACCAAACGCGATGCGCTTTAATAAGCGATCCTCATACCGCGAAAGCCGCTGCCGGGCTTCCTCGCGCTTCTTAAGGCAGGCCATCTCGTTGATGCGACGAAGATCACCTTTTGTTGAGTCGGCGGGCAATTCCACTCGGCCACCACATATGGTATAACCCTGCTTCCTTAAACTGCGAAGTATGTTCCTTCGCAGTATAGCTTTAGATTTCGGTCGCATCGTACCCCCAGCGACTCTCCACATTGACGCTTATCCGTACATCCATCGTTTTTTCTGTGAAGTCGTTGATGGCCATCATCGGATATTGCATTTGTTTGGCCATCTTTGTGCCTTCCGTCACCACCTTGATGGAGCAAGATCCAACTATTTCACAGCTATTCGCCGTTGGTGTCAATGCCTGGAAATACCAGCCTGCTCACGTATTTTTCTTCGCTGGCCCTGGCGGTGTTGATCTGTTGCACCGGTCCGCCACCCTCGTAAAAAACCTGAATTTACCGACCGCAGACGAAGCATTAACCGCTGCCACCGTATTTCTCCCGTTGGGTGGCAGCATTTGAACTGTCGGTAGTTTTGTGGATAAGTAGTGGAAAAGCTATCTGACCCATTGGCTCAGGTACGATAAATAGCGAGTTTTTAATGTGTTATGAACAATCCCTTACTGGTTTGTTAACAGTTTTGGACAATCCGACAGGTTTGCCAAACATGCAACCGTCCGAATTTCCACGACTGAAAAGATATGTGTAAAAGAATGTAAGTGCATATAAATAATAAACTTACGCATAATCCATGCGGTATTATCCACAATCCAACAGGGCTTATAACGGTGATGATGTTCTTATCTTTTCATTATTAATACAGCCAGGGACCACCTTACGTATGGACATACACCTATAAATTGTGGATAAGTTGTTGATTCAGCCAGTTACGATGCTCCGATCCACGACTGATTTTACTTTAAAAATCAGGCCTTTTGTGGCTATTTGCAGGTGTCTTAAATTGGAACTTCCGGCCCGCAGGATCATGTCAAGTTCCATCTTGGCGGTGCTGCTGCTGCAGTATATTGTCAGAAGCCCGCGTTGGACCGGGCCAAGGGCAATGTTGCACCACAGTTTCGCCGGTAATGCAGCCTGGATGGTTTCACTGGCCAGGGCCAGCAATTCACCGGATTGGACCACATTCTTTTCAAACCATGACGGCAAAAAATCGCCGAGCTTTTCAGGTGGGTGCCGATCCAACGGTGGAGCTAACGCAATTTTTCTTTGAAGCGTGTTGAGGCGTATGCGTTCTTGACTGCTGCGCAGATCATCAACGGTTATGCGCTGGAGGCGTTGAACCGATTTGGCGGAGGAAGCTTTGCCGCCGGTCCGGGCACGCGACTTTTTTTTGAATGCCGCGGGCGGCTTTGCGTTATCTGGTTGATTGGTATGTTTCGGCCGCATCGGGAAAACTCCGCCATGATCCATTGAGCCTGCCCTACGGATTGTGCCGCTGCCGTAATGGTGCGTTCAAGGACTATCGGAAGATTATATCGCTAAATGCTAAATGCTAAACAACATTCATCGGCGAAAAATGCCGCTGGCGGATTAACAGGATACTATTTGATTCGTACAACCGTTTCGCGCTGGATGCCCAGCGGTGCAAATTCCGGCTCGGCTTGAGCCAGCCAGCGCATGGCATCGGTGTAATAGCCCGCGGTGGCTTTGATTTCTGGAATATGCAGCGACCACCAGCGATTGAACATGGTCATATACAATTCACGTATATATTTACATGCCATACTGGCCAATGCGGTTGCCAGGCAGTGTTGCTCGGCTTTTTCCCGGAAAACAAGCAGCGTTTTTCCCGGTCGCGGCGGCGCAGTGATTAAGTAGCGGCTTTCCTGCGCGGATTCCATAAGCACTTTAAGCGGCATATCAGGAAACGTGTTCATCAGCAGCCGGGTGTAATGATCGCGTCCGCCCTGCTTGTCGATAAACAGCAGTAAATCCGATTCATGAAACTGATCATGCAGATGGCGCGCATGCATCATGGTAATGCTGGTAAGCACCGATGCTTTATTACCCGTTGCCGTGACCAGGCGGTTAAATTCAGGGACATCCATTACACGGGTCCATAAGCCTGCCGGCGGCGTCTTGCCGTCGCGTATAATGCTTTGCAGCATATTGCCGGCAATGGTGATAGACCCGGAATCGCCGAATGCCGGAAGCGGCAAATTGCTTTGCCAGGGCAATGGTGGGAAAAAGTGATTGGTTTTCGCGGGTGTGCCAAGCGAATCAATGAGTTGATTCCAATTTTCCGGTGCCGTGGCGTATTTGGGATTTAACCGGTGAATGGCCAGAACAGAGCGTTCCAGATATTTGTTACCATCGGATAATCGATGCACCACTTTACTGTCGGCAATGATTAATTTGCCGGACTTCACCGGCGGCCTGGAAACCACCACGGGGGAGAGTCTGTGCCAGAGTTTTGTCCCGCAACTCAGGTCCGTCGGATCCAGCGGTTCTGGAAATTCAAACGCCGCCGCCGAAACCACCAGCGGCCCCAGCAAAGGCCCGTATCCCGCTTCATCAATACCCGCAATTAACATTGCAGCCTTATAATCATCCCGGCTTGGGAAGGCAAATGCCGGCAGCAGGCCTCCACGAACTTCCCGTTTCCATTTCGTCCGGGCGGTAGTGAGGTTTATAGTATGGGAAACGGCCAGGCGCTACGCGGATGGAAAGAATTCTGGAGTTGATGTCATGGGCATGATCGATAAATTACGGACGTACATAAAGCCGGAGAGAAAAGCATTTGCGCGCCTGCTGATGAAACATTTCAGGGCCGCCAATCCGGGCGTAACGGTGCATTTTGACGAAGAAAAATTCTGTATTTCACTGCGTCGGGCGGATAAACCCGATGCACAATATTTTCTTGGCACACTGTTCGCGGATTATTGCCGTGCCAAGCCTGCGGATCGAACGCGTATGATTGCGGCGTTAACCGCAACCACAATGGAAGCGGTTCCTGATTCCTACGCGACTTCCTGGCAGGAGGCCAAAAGCCATCTTTTGCCGCGTGTCCGCGATCGGGTGACCTATGCACTGATGCGTAAACGGGCGGATCAGGATAAAAAAGTGAATTTCACCGATGAGCCGTTTACAGAACATCTGGCACTGGAACTGGTATATGACCTGCCAAACAGCATCGGTTCGGTCAATCATGATCAGTTGTCCGGATGGGGCGTTACGCGCGATGAGGCGCTGGCGGTGGCGCGGGACAACCTTTGGGCGATAAGCAACCGTGATTTTAAATCGGTGGCTCCGGGCGTGCACGTATCGGATTGGCATGATTCTTATGACGCTTCAAGGCTGTTTCTGCATGACCTGATCTGGCAACTTCCGGTGCGCGGAGATCATGTGGTTATGACCCCAAGCCGCAATGACCTGTTTGTGACCGGATCGGAGGATCCCGATGGTCTGGTTGCCATGGCTACCATGGCAGCGCGTTGCCTGGCTGATCCGCGGTTTATTACCGGCGCAGCGGTGCGGCTGGAAAAAAATAAATGGAGATCATTTATGCCGCCGGAACAATCGCCGGCTTATGAGCTTTTTCGGAAGGTAGCCTTGATCGGTTTTGGCCGGGATTACCAGCAACAGTGCGAGGTGCTTTCCAGTGCGCTGGACGAACATGATTCAGAAACACATATCGGCCGATATTTACTTTTCGAAGCAGTTGAATCGAAAGCTGTGTCATCGAAAACACTGTGGATTGAAGGTTGCACGAATATTTTGCCGATTGTGGATCAGATCATGTTCATGGCACGCGATAAAAACGACGAATTCCGATCGCTGGGCCAATGCACCTGGCAAGCCGTTCAGGCGGCATTTGGCGACATGATTACGCCAACCGATGATTATCCGCCAAGGTTTATGGCCACAGGTTTCCCGACAGAGGAACAGATCAAGGCGATTGCCATCAGCACGGGCTAAAACCAGTTGTCTGTATTATCGAGCTTTTCCAAGAAATCGTCCCGAATCACCTTACGCATCGTTTCCAGGCCCTTTGGCAATAGAACATAGATGCGAATTTCATACAGCGCATACTCCGAAAGAATGTTCATCAAAGACTGTTTGGATTCGACAATAGGAATCGATTCTTTGCCGTCTTCGCTAAGAATGCGAACAGCCTGTTGATAACGGTCTTTCTGGTCGTCCGTGGCGCTGCCGAGCTGGGAGACCGGGATGCGCGAGCCTATTTTAGTCAGCGCCATCCCCTCCTGCGTCCAAATGTGCAAAGTTTCGCGTGGAACACCATATCTTTTAGCGCAATCGTCTAATCTAATTTTCAAAAGCATTTGGACATTGCGATGATTGGAGAGTTCGTTACTCTGGAGTAAGCACCTGTAAGTAGCGACCAAGCTCGGTGGCCGACGGTCCAGAATTGCGGAGAACTTCAGCCTTTCGGATGGCGCAAAACTGGGGTCGTTGGACGCATCGCGCATCAACCCCATAATCTTGCTGTCATCGAAAAAGCGCCAGTCGCCATTGCCTAGCATCAACTGGACATCGTTGGCACCGCACTTGACTACACCGCGCGTGATCAACGCCCGCAACGAATCCTTCAGCAGCCATTCAAAACCAGCAACAGTTTTGTGATAGGCAACCTGCTGGTAATCAAAATATCGGCATAGCAAGAAATGTTCAGCGGCTCGCAACGCCTTCGCCGTGAGACACACTCGCTTCTCTGAGTCAACCCTTATCTGGGTCAGAAGATAATCCAGATCGACGGAACCATATGGTAATCCCGTATGATGGGCTGTGCGCAACAGGTAATCGATCCGATCAGCATCCATATCAGAACTTACCAGATTGCTGAATTGGGGTGGCTTTTCCCGTAAAATAACCGAAGCGATATCCGTCTCGGGATCAAAATTCTGTTTTTTCAGGATACGGTTAATATCCTGGTCGTTAAGTAAAATTTGCTTTCCAACCTGCTCGTGTCGGTAATAGTCATCTGAGCCTACATTTGAGGCACCCTCGCCTTGGAGTTTCTCGTCCGCGAAATGCTCCTTCAGCGCGTCTTCCATAGCATGCGAAAATGGATAATGCCCAACATCATGCAAAAGCGCTGCGAGTCGATATTTCTGAATTTCATGCTCATTAAGCTCGCTTGTTGATACATGGTTATTCTGTACAAGCGACGAAAGAATTCTTCCGGCGATATGACACACGCCCAACGAGTGGGAAAAACGTGAATAGTCCGCGCCAGGAAACACCAAATTGGCCAGACCCAGTTGCTTGATACCGCGTAGCCGCTGAAATGCCGGGCAGCCGACCAATTCGAGTTCGATTTCACTCAAACCGATTGTGCCGTGTACCGGGTCAGAGATCTGTTTGGCATTAAAGGCCTCCATACCGCCCTACCCAAGCAATCCTGCGGATCGTAGTGATATTTTGCCTTGGTCAAAGAAGCCAACCAAGTGTTGTTTCTCTTTATCCAGCCTGTCTCTTGATTCCTCGTCGGTAAATTTGGAGACGGTCAATAGAAAGTGTATTGATGCCAGCAGTTCGAGCCAATCTTCCTGGCTAAGATCAATCCCCGGCGGAGGTTCGATCAGCGGTTGAAGCGAATCTAATTTATCTTTCAGGTCGGGCCGGAGGGCCTTGCCAACATGCCCCTTGTCATCTGCGTCCAGAGCCGAGGCAAGGCTGTAGTAGTCCCGCGTCAGGGCCGGGCTATACGGCCCCATCACATACCAACCAAATACATAAGAAAGGTTCACGCCTGCCGCCTGTGCGAGATATACCGCCTTTTGAATTCGCTTCCGATCATCAACTGCGGCGATGCTGTCGGAAACGCCGAGATTGTCGAGAACGAGCTTTAAAACTATTTGGGACGGTTCCATAGGATGAATACCCCCTATCCTTCCGGCCTTCCGGAATAACCCGCAACGGATGAGAGGATGGCCGAGGAATGTCGGCAATACCCTTCAACCACCTTGATCCACCACATATATTATAGGCTTTGGGCCGGAACGCAAATAGTACATTCTAAATACCACATGGTGGTGCCCCGGCGTGGGTGCGCGGCGCACGGTTAGCGGCCGACGGCTTGCGGCTGTTGCTCAGGCAACAACCCTCGGGCTTTCATCCAGGCCGCGCAATCGCGCGGCCATTGCACGGAGTCTGTCCCTTTTTTACCAAGCCCAAAACCATGACCGCCGTGCTTAAATTCAATGAGTTTTGCCGGTATGCCATTGCGTTTAAGCGCGGCGTAAAAGCGCTTTTCATTTTGATGGTTCACGGCATGATCATCGTGGGCATAAAACATGAAGGTCGGTGGGGTTAAAGCGGTGACATTCAATTCGCTGGAAAAGTATTCATCTGCATCCAGCGGAGCATGTTTTCCCAGGAAACTGGCGTGGGAAAGCGGATGCGTAATGCCGGGCATCATGGAAATGACCGGATAGCCGAGCACCAGAAAATCCGGGCGGGTGCTGAAGCGATTG
Source organism: Planctomycetota bacterium (assembly GCA_021810145.1). Taxonomy (GTDB): domain Bacteria; phylum Planctomycetota; class Phycisphaerae; order WQYP01; family WQYP01; genus JAMDCX01. Next base: position 9,106 of record JAJZJL010000108.1, read on the forward strand.
AGTTTATTGGCGGCATCTGGATTTCCAGGCAGCCAATGCACGCCGGCGAGAGAGGCGACCGACCCACCCGCTGAAAAGCCCATCACGCCAACGCGCTGCGGATTAATGTGCCAGTGTTTGGCATTCGCGCGGACAATTTGTACCGCCCGGCGCACATCCTGCAATGGCCAGGGCACGCCGCTGGGCGGGAGTTTCCCATCCGGCAGGCGATATTTCAATACAAAGCAGCTTACGCCAAGTTTATTAAACCACCGTGCCACGCGGTAGCCTTCCAGGCCAATGGCTTCTTCCACATACGCCCCACCGGGGCAAATGACCAGCGCACAACCATTGGCTTTCTTGGCGGGCGGAAGATAGACGCGCAATGTTGGCCAGCGGATCGGGCCACGGATATGACGCCCCCGGCCAACGGGGTAAAACGACAGGCTGATCCGCTGATTCTGCGGCACCTTTAAATGGGGCCAAACGGGCACAACCAGACGCTGCGCCGCGGAGGCGGTTACGGGTAAAAGCAACAGGATCAGCAGCAACGAGACATATCGGGTCATACGGCATTCCGTTCACGAAAGTGCGGAGTTCTGTAGAGTGAAAACGCAAATATTTATCGGGGAATAAAGTGCATCCGTTTCAACCAGCGGGCGCAGTCCATTGGCCATTGGGTGGAATCGGTCCCCTTTCTTCCCAGCCCAAAGCCGTGCCAGCCGAGCTTAAATTCAACGAGTGTTACCGGTACACCATTGCGTTTAAGCGCGGCATAAAAGCGTTTTTCGTTTTGATGGTTCACGGTTGTATCATCATGGGCATAAAACATAAACGTCGGTGGAGTTAAAGGCGTGACATTTAACTCGCTGGAGAAATATTCTTCCAGATCCAGCGGGGGATTTTTTCCCAGCAGACCATCCTGCGAACCGGGATGTGTAATGCCGGGCATCATGGAAATAACCGGATAGCCAAGCACCAGAAAATCCGGGCGGGTGCTGAAGCGATTGAGTTTATTGGCGGCATCCGGATTTCCAGGCAGCCAATGTACACCGGCCAGAGAGGCGACCGACCCCCCTGCTGAAAAGCCCATCACGCCAACGCGCTGCGGATTAATGTGCCATTGTTTGGCATGGGCGCGTACGATCTGCACCGCCCGGCGCACATCCTGCAAGGGCCAGGGCACACCGCTGGGCGGAATCCGGGCACCGGGCAGGCGATATTTCAGCACATAGCAGCTTACCCCCAGCTTATTAAACCATCGTGCCACGCGATAACCCTCCAGCGACATGGCCTCAATCCAGTAAGCTCCGCCGGGGCAGATGACAATGGCACAGCCGTTGGCGCGTTTTTGAGGCGCGGGAAAAAGTGTCATCGTTGGCCAGAGAATCGGGCCTGTTGCCACGTAACCAATGGAATGGTGTTTCACAATTTTAGTATGGCGTTGCGCTACCGGAACATTTAAGTGCGGCCACACGGGGATAACCCGCGGTGTTGCCGCCATGGTCGATCCAGTAAGCAACAAAACCGCCAGGGTCGTTGTGAGTTTCTTAATCATTCAGGCTTTCCTGTAAAAAGTATAAAAGCAACAGTTTTTCTTCTCTTTCGTAACGGGATTGAGTGTCATTCAGCGTTTTGCCGCGGGCAGGAAATGCATTTTGCGCAGCCAGCGTTCACATTCCTTCGGCCATTTGACGGTTCCTGTGCCGGGCCGGCCCAGGCCGAAACCGTGTCCACCGCGCTGGAACATGCGCAATTCCGCGGGAATGCCATTTCTTCTCAAAGCTTTGTAAAAGCGAATGCTGTTGGCGGTTGGCACCAGCGGGTCATCATGGGCAAAGCAGATAAAGGCAGGCGGGGTCAAGGAAGTAACATTTAATTCGCTGGAGAAATATTGTTCCACATCCAATGGCGGATGAAGCCCCAGAAGCGCGTTATGGGAACCGGGATGCGTAATGGCCGGCATCATGGAAATAACCGGGTAACACAGCACCATGAAATCCGGGCGGGTGCTGAAGCGATTGAGTTTATTGGCGGCATCCGGATTTCCGGGCAGCCAATGCACACCGGCCAGGGAGGCGACCGACCCCCCCGCCGAAAAACCCATCACGCCAACGCGATGCGGATTGATGTGCCATTGTTTGGCATGCGCGCGTACAATCTGTATCGCCCGGCGCACATCCTGCAACGGCCAGGGCACGCCGCTGGGCGGAAGTTTACCGTCCGGCAGGCGATAGCGCAAAATAAAGCAATTCACACCGATGCGATTAAACCATTTTGACGGTGCCACACCTTCCGGGGGAACCCACTCACTGACATAGCCGCCGCCCGGGCAGATAATAATCGCCGTGCCGCTGTTGTTATCGGCTGCCGCCGGGTAGCATGTCAATTCCGGCCAGCGCACCGGGGTCAGCAGTACACCGATGGCATTTTTCTTCGGGTGCCTCTGGCTTAAGGGAATATTCAACCGCGGCCAAACGGGGATAACCAGCGGCGTGGCCGCGGTGGTTGGCCGGCATAATAACATTGCCGGAAGCGCAATGATCAAAACAGCGAGGATTCTCTTAAGTGACGGCATGTAAAGCTCCGCGAAACACAATAAAGTAACCACATTCTTACACGTTTTTGATTTTTCGCACCGGTGCGGTCTGCACCCAGCGCATGATAGTTTGCGGCAGCGGCGATTGAAAGTCCAGCGTTTTTCCGGTGCGCGGATGCGTGAATTGTACATGCACCGCGTGCAGACATAATCTGCTTTCACCCCCCCGCCGCGCCGCCGGCGTGCCATAAAATACGTCCCCCACCACCGGATGGCCGATGGCCGCAAACTGCACGCGAATCTGATGCTTGCGGCCCGTGTGCAAGCGGCACCGAATCAGGCTCATTGCCCCGTTGGACTGCAATAATTGATAATCCAAAATGGCCGGTTTGCCCGCGGCGGCGCTGGGTATTGCGGGATTGTTCGGGCATACACGCACCATTCCGGATTCCGTTTCAAGCAGCCGATGTTCCAACCGCCCCGCCGGGGGCTTGGGCGTACCGTGCACCACGAGTTCATACTCTCTGGTGATGCTGTGAGTTCGGAATTGCCGCTTTAAATCAGCCAACGCCCGCACGCCGCGGGCCAGCACCAGCAGACCGGATGCGTCGCGGTCCAGGCGATGCACGAGATGGGCTTTGAGTTTCTGGTTATCCCGGCCAAGCACCCGATTTACTCCCGCCAGCAGGGTGGGCCGCTTTTCTTCGGCATGGGTTGCCGTCAGCAGTCCGGCGGGTTTTACCACCACCAGCACGTCGGAATCCGCGTAAATCGGGCGTACCGCATCATCAAGTCGGGCTAAATCCGCCCCGGTGCCGGCACGATTATTGTGAATCTGCGGTGTAATGCCGTCCGGCACGCCCTGCTTGAGAGAGCGCACCGGTTTGCCATTGAGAAACACGCGCGCTTCCTGGACCATTCGCCGGAGCGTCGTGGTTTTAGCCTGCGGATATTTGCGCCGCAGGAAATCCAGAATGGTGCGTTCATCGCTCATAACACATATACATATTAACAATTATAGTGGATTATTGGTAAACTGTCCGAATATCCGGTCAAAGTCATCGACGGAAAAATACTGGATAACGACCTTGCCCGCCCCCTTTTTGCGACTGGGAATAATACGCAGCTTGGTTCCCAGTTGACGGGAAATGCGTTGCTCCATATCCAGAACATTGGGTGTGCGCACCGTTCCGGTTTTGGAAGCACGGGCCGGGGCGGCGGCTCCGCTTTCGCGGGCAAGCGTTTCCAGGCGGCGGACGCTTAAGCCCTGCTGGGCGGTGAGGGTTGCCAGAGCGAGTTGGCGTTGGGCATCATCAATGCCGGCAAGAACTTTGGCATGGCCGGTGGAAATGGCCCCGGCGATGACCAGTTCCTGAATGGCGCCTGGTAAATCCAGCAGGCGTAAGAAGTTGGTAATGGTCGTGCGGTCTTCGCCAAGCCGCTGGGCCGCCTGGGCATGGGTGACGGAAAATCGTTCGATATAAGCCCGATACGCTTTGGCACGTTCAATGGGGTTGAGATCCTGGCGTTGGATATTTTCTATTAAGGCCCATTCGATTTGTTGTTCAGGAGTTGTATCGGCGCGGATAATGGCGGGAATGGTCATCAGTCCGGCAAGTTTGGCGGCTGCGGTGCGGCGATGACCGGCAACAAGCTGATAACGTTGCCCGACCTGCCTGAGCAGAACGGGTTGGAGAATTCCGTGCGTACGAAGAGAATTTGCCAACTCCGCTAATGCGGAAGAATCCATCGTTTGGCGTGGTTGATCAGGATTATCGTCAATTTGATCGATAGATATTTCGTAAACACGTAGATGTTGCTCTTCGGCGTAGGTTATATTTTGTGGGCCACTGGACTTTTTACCACCATTGGTAGTGTTTGAATTATCTTCTGGATGGGACGGCTTTTGTCGATTTGTAATCAGTGCATTGAGTCCCCTACCGAGTCGTGCTTGTGCAGCCATGGGAATTTCTCCGTTGTTTTCTCAAACGATGTTCTACGTGGAACATTGTCTGGTATCACGTCATTTGCGTCAAGCCGGGAGTTTCACAAAAGTGTGACGGGCGACCGGATGAGGACGGGACAACAGACTTGTTTGTAAGAGCCTGTTTGAAAAGTTGCGAATTGGTTCAACGGATAACTGGATGATAAAAGCCATTTCGTGTCTGCTTCAAGCCAGGCGTAAATTTGCATCGCAGATTCCCCGGAGGATACATTCACAACAGGATCAGTTGTGCATGCGTACAATGCGAAATTGTGAGCATCATGATCTGCTTAACGAACTTAGAGTCTGTTGGGAAATTCCGCCGGGATCGCGTTGGGGCGGCAAACGGCTGCCTGCGGCGTTCTCGACCCTCAACATATTCCGGAATATGCTTCGGATCTGCGTCTTTGGATCCATTCATTTGCCAAGCCAGTGAACCCGCATCGGACTTTTCAAACAGGCTCTTCGTAATCGGAGCTGCTGTGCCGGCGAATGGGTGCCGGACAGGTTCCGTCCGTGGCTGGCTTATGGTTCTTCTTAGGAAGGTTTGCCACTGGTAGACGCTTGGCAACGGAGCCGCATGAGACCGTGAGAAGTGCAATTAATCTTGCGGATTAGCTCGCATAATGTTTGAAACAGGGTAGATGTTCCACGTGGAACATGAATTAAATTCAAAATCTCAGGAAGCGGAATTTAACCATACGCGAGCCAAACGGCCCAGCTCAATCCAGTTCATTTTTTGATATAACGCCAACGCCGGATCGTTTTCTGCGTCAACCTGCAGCAGGGGAGTTTTACCCATTTGTCGAATTCTAGCCGCCATATCATCAACCAGCTCGGCACCAAATCCCTGTTTGCGGAACTCAGGGAATGTAAAAACGCCCCCAATTTCAACGGTTGTCGGCAAAATCAGATCAAATTTCGCTAATGCGACTATTGTGCCATTGCTCTCATGAACATAAACATTACGGGACTCAATCCAGGCATCAACATTGGCGTCAAATAAAATGCCGCGCTCCTGACTGTACAATTTTCTCCAGCGGTTTAGAACGGGTTCATCGCCATCCCGGGCCAAACGGACTTTGCTGCTGAAAGCTGCGGGCTTTTCCGCAGGTAATGTCATCATAATATTGACGGTTTTGCGGGCAGCCGCCTTCCGGTTAACCATGGCCAGCAAACGGGGGGTCATCGTGCCGACACCCTCAGCCAAGCCTGTTATATAATTGATCGGCAGAGGAGGATTTGGCAGCTCAGCGCTCACGGCAGCCGTTCTTTGGGGCGGATTGCTGTTCCACCAGGTTTGCAGGTAATCACACATGGCATCGGCGGCTTCGGCGGAAGTCGCCAGTACGTCGGCGCGATGCGCTTTTGGTACGTAAAGCATTGCGCCGTAAGCACTTGCGAAGTTTATCGTTGCGGCCGTACCCTTGGCCTTGGTGATCACAACGAGATGCAAATCATCACGGGCCAGCGGGGGGGTTAAAGCCAGCCGATCCCAAAAGTGGGCCAGGGTATCCATGACACCTCCGCCGGCGGATCGCAAATAATCGGCCGCCTGTTTGGAACGGTCCAGTGGTACCCGCACGGCAACCACGCCCGGCGCATCTGATTGTCCAGTAGTGTTCAAGGCTCCGCGACTCCACAGTCGCCGACTGTCATCATAGAAGATGTGCAGAAATATATATGGCTATGTATAAACACATTTATACCCAATCATCATACCGAAGCCGCCCGAGCCGCATCCATTGGATGTTATACCGCCCGGACGCAACGCAGTTATTCTAACGTCCTGCGCCAAGGATTAAAGGATGCCGCATTCCCCGCCGGTTTTCAAGCCATGCGGCATCGATAAGCCAAATCCATACTCCAATCCAGCTCGCCATCGCAGATACCCGCCGCACCCAAAAGTCAGTTTGCCCGTTGCTTCCCGGGTGTGCCGCGGGGCACCGATCATTGCTCGTGGCACCCCGGACTTATGGTTGAGTTTTCACCGTAGCGGCACGAGAGGGGGGAGGAGTTAGAAGGGGCTTGGAAGCGCTGCGCTTTGATCAGGTTTTGAATTCTGATCCACAGATTTCTCAGATTACGCAGATTCGGATTGAGTCCCGATCTGCCGATCCTATCGCCAGGCCTGCCCCGGCGCGCACGAGGTAAAGCTCCTGCACGGATAGCGCGAACATTCCAGAACGTGAACGAGGCATCTCTAAAGACTCAAACCACGAAGCAAAGTTAATCCTGTCCCCAAGTGAGGTAACACAATTCCACGCCAAGCTCCTGGATTTGTGCGTCCCGTATCCGCGCAGTCCGCTTAGAGAGTTTACCCCGTGCGCGCCGGGGCGGTCCGTTCAACCAGACTTCCAGGTAAGCTCGGGCATCGGATCGAGAATTCAATTCTTGCAGTGTAATTTCCACCGCCATGAGGCCAACTGGCATCACCACTGATTGCACGGATTTAACGGATAACGTACGAACCATGCC
>JAJZJL010000109.1 GCA_021810145.1 Planctomycetota bacterium
ATGTGAATTCCCGCGAGAAAACCCGTGGAAAACGCGAGTTGCAGATTATATCCGCCACTGGGGCCGGTCAGGTCCAATACTTCCCCGGCAAGAAAAAGCCGCGGATGAATCCGTGATTCCATGGTGTCCGGATTGACTTCATCAAGCCGCACGCCGCCGGCTGTGACCATCGCTTCCTTAAAACCGCGCGTGGCATAAACGGTTAATGCGGTCGCTTTAAGCCGCTCGATGAGTTTCTGAATCTGCCGCGTCGTCAGATTGGCACAGACTTGCCATTGATCGATATCGGTCAAACGGCAAAGCATTTCCGCTAATCGCTGCGGAACAATTTCCGCCAGTTTGGATCGCACCAGTTTCTTGCCCTCGGTGCTGTGCCATTGCCGCAACAGGTTTGCTAAATCCTCATGGCCACGGTGCCGCACAAAATCGATCCGCAGGATTATTTCGGGAAATTTTTCCAGCAGTTCCGCGACGATTTCGGAAATATTCAACACCGCCGGACCGGATAAACCAAAATGCGTGAACATCAGGTCATTGATGCTCGGCTCGGGTTTACCGGTCGCCAGGCGCGGCAGCGGCCCCGGAGCCTCAATGCGCACCGTAACATCCTGTACCGCAAGCCCCTTGAGTTCCGTAATCCAAGGTTCTTTGCACAGCAGCGGCACAATGGCGGGACGGGGGGTAATGATGCGATGGCCCAGGCCCTGCGCAAAGCTGTATCCGTCGCCCGTGGTTCCCATCCGGGTATAGCTTTGCCCGCCAACGGCGATCAGCAGAATCCGGCTTGTGAATAGCCGGCCTGTGCTGGTAATGACATGAAACAATTCACTTGATGCATTCCATGTAACCGTCCCGGCGGGGCACGGTGCGTGAATCTCAACGCCCAATTCGCGCATCCGCTGCACCATGGCATTGACAACGGAACTGGCTTTGTTCGAATCGGGATAAATTTTCCCGTCATGCTCTTCATGCGTGCTTACGCCCTGGCGGGCAAACCAGTCGCGAAGGCCGAGATTATCCATCGCACGCAATGCCGGCGTAAGAAATCGGCCATTGCGTCCAAATTGTCCGATGAGAAAATCGATATCACCCGCATTGGTCAAATTGCATCGCCCGCCCCCGCAAACCAGCACCTTGATTCCCGGTTGCTGGTTTTTTTCCAGCACGGCAATTGGTGGCAGCGCTTGTCCGCGGGCAATAAATGTTTCACCGCAGGCAATAGCCGCCATCATGCCCGCAGCGCCGGCTCCGAGAATAATGATCTCATAAGGCGTGGCGGCTTGCGTCATTGGTTGCGATCCTGTTATGGTTGCGCGCCGGTCGGGCAGTGACTGAAATTGTCGCGCGGGATGGCAAGATCTTCCGGAATGGCCGTGGGTTCGCCTTTTCGGTTAACGCAGGCAATGGTGCTTTCAGCGGTGGTCAGCAGCAGTCGGGACTGCCGATTATACAATTCATAAACATGGTCGATGCGGGCACGGGTTTGTCGATTGATTCGGGTAACAAGCTCCAAATCATCATCGTAACGAATGGGGCGTTTGAAATTGACGCTGATTCGGGCCACGACGAAAATAAATCCCCGGTCTTCCAGATCGCGATAGGTTATGCCCGACTGGCGTAATAATTCGGTTCGGCCCATTTCAAAATAAGGCAGATAACTGGAGTGGTGCAGATACCCCATGGGATCACATTCCACATAACGCACACGAATGTAAATAATGTTCTGCAGATTCATGCAAGCATTTCCGTATTTTTACTGCTGGTGTGATTATTCAATTCCGGCAAGCCGGTTGCCCGGCTCATTATAAAACAGAAGTCCCAGCTTGTCGGGGTCAACCTGTCCGCGAAAGCGCTCAGTGCCGTCTACGAGGACAACCGGTACGTCTTTTGCATATTTTTCCAGCAATTCCGCATTTCCGGTGATATCAATTTTTTCAATAACCACGGGAACGGATTTGGGCAGTGAAAGCTCAATCGCCTTACATGCCGTATCACAGATCGGACAATGAGGTTTGATATAAATGGTTATGCGATGCATATTGCTTACTCCGCTGTTTTCTCGGATCGTAACTAACCGCAGCCTGCGGGTTTTTCCCGCGTTCTTACTATACCCGTTCCCGCTATGGTTTGCATCAAAAGAGCGTTGTGACAAGCGTTTGCCTTGACGATTCGGCTTGTGGATGATAGCTTCACTGGTGTTAGGGACTCTGTATCTTGAGCCTCACAAAGGACTGTAGGAGGTCATTTATGTTCCCACGGGCAATGAACGCTACTCGTAATATCTCGGTTGGATTGACATTTGCCATGGCATTTGCAGCCGCCGCTTGTGCGGCCGCACCGGCAACCATGCCTGGCACTCCGGCTGCCACCGCGCCGGCGACAACTCCCGCTGCCGCGACCGCTCCGGCTACCGCACCGGCCACAACCGTGCCGGTGCCGGTGGTGCAGACTCCGGTGACGCATCATGCAATTGTCAAAAAGCATGTGAAGCATAAAAAGATCAGCGTTACGTCATTTGTCGGCCAGATCAATGCCACACATGTTAATATCCGCAGTGGCCCGGGATTGGCTTATTATACCATTGGCCAACTTGCCAAGGGAGATTTGATCCAGGTTACCGGGGAACGCAATGGCTGGTATCGCTTCACGGCTCCCGCTGGAGCGCGTTGTTATATTGCCCGGCAATTTGTAAAGCTCGGTGCCGACGGTTCCACCGGTACGGTCACCGGCAGTTTTGTCAATGTTCGAGCCGCCAGCGCATTAACACCCGCCAGTAACTATGCCGTCGTAGATGTTTTGAACACGGGGGCAACTGTTTCAGTTACCGGGCAAACGCCAAAATATGATATTATTCGTGCGCCCAAGGGCACGGGATTTTATGTGTTAGCGCGATTCGTGGCTCCGGCCCCGGCCGGCAGCACGTATGTGACGCCGGAACTCAAAATGCCGCCGGGCTTCAAGGGACCGGGATTGCCTACCGGCTCAACTCCCGCTGCGGTTGCGGCTGTCACCACTGCAGGTGCGCCGGGAGCCACCGCTGCATCAACGGGAACCAATGTTGCAGTAACGGGCCTTTCCGCCCCGGTTCCAGCGGTTACTACCGGATCGGGAGCCACTTCGGTTGTTGTGCCTGTTCCGCCTCCCACAACGACCTTGCCTCAAAACGCAACGCCTGCGGCTAATGCAACGAAAGGGGCAACAACCGCTCCAGCCCCTGCCTCAGCGGGAGCCGTTAATATGCCAACGGCTGCACCGGCTGCGGTGAAATTCAGTCCGGATGCGTTCAGTACGTACCAGGAATTAAATCGGCAGATGCAAGCGCAATTCGATAAGCCCATTATGCAGCGTGATTTGCAGCCGCTTTTGTCTGCATTTGAAAAATTGGTCCAGCGCCCCGATATGCCGCAGTCGGTGATCGACGGCAGCGACGCTCGGATCAAGATTCTGAAAAAGCAGATCGCGATTCAAGAAATCGTGGCTTCCTCGGAGAAGCAAAAGCCACTCAACGCGGTGTTGGCACCCTATCAGCAAAAATGGAAACAGTCACAACAAGAACTGGCCAAGGCCGAAGCCAAAGCGCCATATATTGCATATGGGATATTAAAAACCAGCACGGTATTGAAAAATTATGCGCTGGTGGATCCCACCACGGGCCGTGTTGTGGCATACTTGGAGCCAACGTCAAAAATTGACATCTCCAAACTGCTCGGATCATACATTGGCGTAAAGGGTGAAGTAGTCAGCAGCACCGGCGTGGTGGTGCGCGTTATTAAAGTCACGGCGGCTACCATGTTCTCCGAGCCGGTATCGCAGTAACTATCATTCCGCCATGAAGCAATGATAATTGATGCATCGCGGGAGAATCATCGGATGTAAACACAGGCGGTTGTGGAAAAGGTTAAACAGATCATGGCTCACGGCGATATTCTTTTTCCGTTGTTGGATGCGTTTAAAATTGAATTGCCCTCCTGGGGGTTTGCCGATACCGGAACACGGTTCGGAAAATTCTTTCAGGATTCCGCCGCCGGCGACATTGAAGAGAAACTCGCTGATGCCGGGCATGTGCATAAACTCACCGGTTCATGCCCCACGGTGGCTGTGCATGTACTTTGGGATTTCAAGAAGAATCAGGATGCCACGGAGGTGGCCGCTCTGGCCAGACGGCATGGCGTATCAATCGGTTCCATCAATCCGAATGTGTTTCAAAATCAGGAATATAAATGGGGCAGCATTACCAATCGGTCGCAGTCCATTCGACTGGCCGCCACAGAACACATTCTTGATTCCGTCAAGATTGGCCGGGCGGTGGGAAGTCAATATTTATCGCTGTGGTTTGCCGATGGAATCAATTACCCCGGGCAATCCGATATCATTGCCCGCAAACATTGGGCGAGTGACGCACTGAAGCAGATTCATGCCGCTATGCCGCATGACATGACCATGCTGGTGGAATATAAACCTTTCGAGCCGGCGTTTTATGCTACGGATATCGCGGACTGGGGCATGGCATCACATTTCGCCCGTTCCGCCGGTCCGCGAGCCAAAGTGCTGGTCGATACCGGACATCATTATCAGGCCACCAACATTGAACAAATTGTGGCTTGGTTGTTGGACGAAAACCTGCTCGGCGGCTTTCATTTCAACGATCGCAAATATGCCGATGATGATTTGACCATGGGGTCTATTGATCCATATCAGATTTTCCGGATATTTCATGAAATAGAAAATCATCGTTTCCGAACCGGGCAACTGCCGCCGATCGCCTATATGGTGGACCAGAGCCATAATCTGAAACCCAAGATCGAAGCGATGATTCAAACCGTTGATATAGCTCAACAACTGTACGCCAAGGCATGCCTGGTTGACCGCCGGGCACTGGCACAGTCGCAAGCCCGTGAAGATCTGGTGCAAAGCGAAAATATTTTGCGTTCCGCCTTCTTAACCGATGTTCGTCCTGTTCTCGCGGATTGGCGCAAAGCCCGGAATCTTCCCGCCGATCCCCTGGAGGCGCATCGTAGCAGCGGGTATGAAACCAGAATCGCCGCGGAACGCCGCAAAAAGTATGGTTCCAAAGGCGGCGGTGGCTACGCCTGATGCAATTACGCGGAGAATTCACCATGCCTGAAAGTATATCGTCGAAGCAGCTTTTCAGGCATTGGCCCGCTAAAACTTGGCGACGTTTTGCAGTCGCGGCATGTGGCATATGTTGTGCGGCTTTTCTGGGCGGTGCCGCGTTCTTTCTATTTCCACCTGGCAATGTGTCCGGCGGTCCCTCAATGAACGTCGCGGCGTTAGCACTGGCGTTAGCCGCCACGCTCAGCGGTGGGGCGGGGATTTTCGGTTTGAATCGTTATGCGGACCTCAACGCGGATGATTCATTTATCGCGTTGTGGACCAATTTATTGTGCCGGGTCATGGCCATGGTGCAACTGGTATCGTTCGCGGCGGTACTGGTCTGGATGATTCTGCACTATATCGGTCTGCCCGCGGTGTACCATTTTCATCACTGAATATCTTTAGATGTTGATATAAATATTTAAGCATGTGTTAGCATTGCGCATGGATCGCGTTATTGTGTTGTTAGCTTTTTGCTAATGCTCGAGTTTATCAAATCTTCAGCGCGCTCTTCATGAACTCTTAACAAAACTCCTCATAATGACCCACTCTTCGTGGTTGTGTCGCGGCGGAATCGCCAATCGCCGCCGCGGTGTTTTGTTAGTCTCTTTTTAAGGAGAACAGGTTATGGAAGCATGGATCGGCAGGATGTCCAATCATTTGAGCAAACGGGCCTTTGCGGCCGCGCTGCTGGCGGGAGCAAGTCTGGCTGGAACGGCCATGGGAGCAACAGGGACCACCGCTCCGGCCACCACCAGTACGATGACCCCCGCGCAGGTGCAGGCGGAACTTCAGTCGCTGCAGGCCCAGGTCGCGGCGCTGAAAGCCAAGGAACAGAAAACCAGCGACAGCGTGGAAAGTGCCGAACAGGTTAAGGCGATTGTTCAGGAAGTACTCAAAAACTCCAAATCTCAATCTCAATATATGGATAACCAGCTTCAGGCTGGCTACGACGGTGGATTTTTCATTCGTACTCCGAATAAGGCATTCGATCTCACCATCAACGGCTATTTGCAGTTTCGTTACAGCTACGCCGGGGCCGAAGGACAAAAGCCCTATACCAACTACAACACCAGCGGATTTAATTTTCGCCGGGCACGACTGATCCTGTCCGGAAATGTGTTTAAAAACTTCATTTACTGCATCTCGGGTGATTTCCAGACGGGGATTTCCGGTGCAACTGTGGGAAACAACAACGCGTTTGCCATTCTCGACACCTGGGCGGGTTACAAATTCAGCCCCGCCGTGGTCGTGCGTGCGGGTTCCATGCTCGTGCCGTTCACACATGTTGAATACTTCTCGTCCGGAACGGAATTTCCAGATTTCGCCGTTGCCGAAGCGCCATTTGACCCCGTGCGGTCTGATGCCATTGATCTCGAGGGGCAGATCATCCCCCACACGTTCAACTACGAGATTCAAATGAATAATGGTTCGACTTCCCAGGACAATGGCAACGTCGGGCCAGGTGGTCACTTTGGCAATCGTCCTGCCGTCTATGGCAGGATTAATTTTGCCGGTGCCGGCCGTATTTCCGATTTCAATGATTCGCCGGATCTCGAATGGCATAAACATCTTGTCTGGTTAATCGGCGCGGCAGCCGGATATGAATCGCAAAATCCGTTTGCTTCGTTCACGCCCGGTAGCACCACCGCCCCGGCCGGAATTGGAACCTTAAATGGCAATTTGACAAGATTTACAATCGACGCCCACGCCAAATATCGTGGTTTCGCGTTTAACAGCGCGGTCTATGCACAAAATATTGACAGCGCTCCCGGTACCAGCCTCATTGGCACAGGCCACAGTTCCTTGTTTGAGACTGGCTACTACGTGGAAGGCGGATATTTTCTGGTTCCCCACAAGTGGGAAATTGCCGGGCGATATGGCGAACTGTTGTATAATCGCACCAATCAGCACCAGTATGAAGCCACCGGTGGTGTGAATTATTACATCTTTGGACAGAACGCAAAGATTCAGGCCGCGGTAACATACGTCCAGGATGCTCAATATACCAATTCCAACCTGGGCACAACCGCTGGTTCCAACGACTGGATCGGTCAGATTCAGTTCCAGTTTAAGTTCTAATCAAGTTTCTTGAGAACTTTCTACGCTGTTTCGCAGGGGCTTGGCTCATCGCCAAGCCCCTTTCTTTGCGCACCGCATTGCAGATCCCTTGATGAACTCCATTCGGTCTTTGGACTTGCTGCCACAACGCAATATTGACTTGCGACGTATCCGTGCGCATCACATGAAATCGGCTTTGAACACTTCCATGCCATGGGGCGGTATGTCGGCCCATGGTGGGCTTTCCTTGGATCATCCCATAGCACGCCGCTGCAACGCCCGAGTGCTGCGCTGCAACGGCGGTAGACCGCAGTAAACGCCTGCACTGCCAACTGCTGACGCTGATATCCGGGTATTGCAGTTCGAGTGGACGATGTCACATGGCCACGTCGCGGTAAAACCGCTTGCGCCACAGGGCGTTTAGGGATCCCGTCTGTACGAAGTTGATGCGCGGTTACTTAAGCTCCACGCTCCAATAGGCGTGGTCAAGGAAATGTTTCCATGTGGCGTACTTATCCGATTCCAGACGGACATTAATCACCGGATTGCGCCGCGGCTTTACGGGAGGCTTCAGCAGGTGCATGCCGGCCTGATGTGGCGTGCGTCCACCTTTACGCGCGTTACAATACACGCAGGCACAGACCAGATTTTCCCAGATGGTTTTTCCACCCAGGGATCGCGGCACGACGTGGTCAAGCGACAACTCGCTGGTGGGAAATTTGCGGCGGCAATACTGACAAGCGCCATGATCCCGCGCGTAAATATTGCGGCGATTGAGCTTAACGTCCTGCCGGGGCAGACGATCATAGCCGAGCAGGCGGATAATCCGTGGTACCGCAAGCTCATAGCGCACGGTCCGGACAAAATCATGTGATTCCCGCTCAAACTGGGCTTTGAGCTGGGAAATTTCGGTCCATGATTCGATGTCGTAGGAAAAGTAGTTCCCATTCTCAACGGAAATGACTTCCGCGATATTTTTGCATAGCAGCGTGAAGGCTCGCCGGGCGTTGACAACGCGCACTGCCATATAGAGTCGGTTTAATACCAGCACGTTGCAGGACAGGCCAGAGGGTGGATAGGTTTCTGCCACGCCAAAGACTCCGAATCAGCATCGTTGGTCCTCCATGATGGCTTTACGGTGAAAAAGCAACAAGCTTTTCCAGCCGGTTGCCCGCCAGTTGCAAACGCCCATGCGGTCGCAAAGGTCAGGAGTTCCAGCCCAACGTCTGATACATTGTCATCGGAAGGGGATTTATGTTCAAGTGCCCGTGCATTTTACGCGCCCGGAAGCGATTTATCCGATGGTTTGACCTCAGGCGTTCCCGAACCGGCATATTCAAAGAATGTGCGGTAATTTTGCCGGAAGTAGCCGGCGCTGTATGTTTGCGCGGCATTAAGCACGATGCCAATAAGATTCGCCCGCACCTGGCGCAACTGTTCACGGATACGTCCAACGGTACCCCGGGTAATCATACCTGCCCGCAGTACGGCGATGACCCCATCCACGCGCGAAGCGAGGTTAATGGAATCCGCCACGAATGTCAGCGGCGCGCCATCAAAAATGACCATATCAAATTGCGTTTTCATCTGTGCCAGAATATCAGGAAACGCGCGATGATCGGTCAGTTCCGTTGGCAATTTGGATCGCGATCCGCAACCCAGAACATGCAGCGCCGGAACATCCGGAGATTGTGCAATGGCCTGATCCAGCATGACACGGCCCGCCAGTACGTCAGCCAGACCGACTTCCGGTACAAAGGGATAAACGCTTTGCATGGTGGGGCGGTAAAAATTGGCATCAACGAGCAGAACTTTCATATCGCTGATGGCAATGCTGTTTGCCAGATTGCTGGCCACCGTGCTGGCACCACCACCTGGTGAGAAACTCGCCACCAGCAGTGTTTGAATGGGCCGGTCGGATGCGGATGCCGCCAGGCGCCCGCGAATCTGCCGAAACGATTCAGCCGTCATGGAGGCCGGCGAATTGCGGACGCTCATCATCGGACTGCCGTTAAGCAGCGGATCATCGGCATGGTCTGGAATAAAGCCCAGAAGCGGCAGCCGCATGACACCTGTAACATCGCGCGGGGTGTTCACACGGGTATTGGTCACTTCTACCAGATAGGCCAGACCAAATGACAGCAGCAGGCCGAAAACCAGGCCGCCGATGAGAAAATGATCAAGCTTGGGAAAAGACATTTTCTTAGGCGCAATTGCGGAGTTGCGCAACTGCACTTTGGATTCATCAATGCTGCGTTGCAGATTCATCATCGTGCTGCGATCGATGAGATGATTCAACAGGCTCTGATTGGTCTTCAAGTTCGCCAGAAGGCTGTCATATTGCTGCACGGCGGCGTCCAAATCATGCACCAGCCGCTGTTCCTGCTGAACACGGCGCTGGGTGGAAGCCAGCATGGCCTGGGCAGATTGCATACGGGTTTGTGCGGCCTGTTGCATTTGCAACCTGGCCCGAACCGTAAGCTTCTGCTTGAGCTGTTCAATTTGCCGCTCCAGGCTGCTTTCACGAATTTCCAGAGCGATTGTGCCCCGATAACCGCCACCAAGAGTTTTACTCGAAACCTGAATGGATTGCTTGAGATCCAGCAGATTCAGTTCCAGCTCCCGCAAATTCGGATCATTGTCCACAACCTGCTGCATTTCCGGTGAAAGCTGAAGGGTATTGTTGGCAACCTGCTGTTTAATTTGTTGATAGGCCGCCTCGGATTCCTTGGCGCGAATTTCCGATTGAATCTCAAAGGTGTTGAGTGTGGCCAGAGTATTGGCCAGAACCGTATGCTGCTCAATTAAACCTGGAACATCATGGGCTACACGGAAAGTCTCCACTCGGGCCGTCAACGCCTCAACTTTCGCCTGCATGTTGGCTTCCGCCGCGGCGACACTTTGAGCTTCCCGGGATAATTGTGACCGCTCCTGATCGCGCACATAATTGAGATAAACCGTGCTGACAGAGTTGACCAGATCCGCCGTTTCCTGCGGATTATGCCACGACATGCTTACCTCGAACAAGTTGGTATGTGGAATCGGTGCCACCACCAGAGCTTTTCGCAAGGAGTCCATCGGATCTTCCGAGTGGGCAGTCAGCCAGGAACTTTTTTCAGATGGTATTTTGGAGCTTTGCTGAAATGCGTTGGTCTGCAAAGCCGTTTGCAGAACGTCCGGACTGCGAACCAGCACCACCTGGCTGTTAATAAAGCGGCTTACGCCGGCATCAGCGGCATAGACGTTATTCTGCCGGGAATTCAGCGGGTTTGGCAGATTGGGCCGCACTTCAAAAATCGAGTACGCCGTCCAGCGAGGATCATATTGCCGGAATGCCAGGAAAAGGGCTCCTCCGACTACCAGTCCCAGTAACGTGCCCAACAGTATCAGCCACTTGTACCGGCGCAGAATAAAACCCAGTTTTGGGCCGGTTGACAGATTGTTTTGATCCGGTACTGATCCGGCCAGGGCAAGCGCGTTTGATTGCGTCATGGTATCCCTCTTAAAGGCTCAAGACGAAACTCACATACAACAGAACAGAGTCGAAGCTCTATACCTATCTTTATACCCGCTTTTACGCCGGTAGCAAGCGTAAAACGGAACTTTACTCAAAAATTGACGGCCTATAAACCCCGTCCATCGGCCCGAGGTTTTCTTAGCCTTGGATTTTTTTGAGTAATTCCTGCGCCCGCGGCAGGATTGGATCATGCGTGCTTTGGGCTAATTTAATTCCCTTTTCCAGAATTTCCACCGCACGAACTTTATTTTTCTGGGCCACCAGCACTCGCGCCAGATGATAATAGGCTGTGGCCGGAGGATTGTACCGCAGGCTATGTTCCAGCGCATCGGCCGCACCGCTTAAGTCGCCATTGAGAAAGCGTATCCATCCAAGTGTATCCAGCACATCGCCGTTCGGCGCAAAACGTCCCGATCCAGCCTGTTTGACCAATAGCGTATTGCAGCGTTCAGCATAGGCTAACGCTTTGGCCGGCTGGTGCAGTTTAACGGCCAAAAGATATGCCAAATTATTGAGAATCGCCGGATTATTGGCGTTGGCCTTCAAAATATCCTGGTAATACCCGCGACACGCGTCATACTCTTTGAGCTGGTAACACGAAAATGCGGCGATTTCCAGGGCGGCATGCCGGATAACCGCACTTGGTTTGGCCGCCAATGCGGACTTGGCTGAGGTTAAGCCATCCTGATATTGTTTATTGGCGAACTGAACGACCGCCCGTGCGGCATTCAGCAAGGCGGGGTCGATTTTGGAACTGGTGCCCAGTTCATCGACAGTTTTAATGATAACATCCAATTTACCGGCAGGTTCGAAATCGGATTGATAAGCTGACAGCACAGTAAAGAATTGCGCCGCATTCCCTGCCGTGCGTTTTAAGGCCTGAGAAAAATCATTTGATGATGCGACAAAATTATTGAGTTTGGCATTGGCGTTGGCACGCTCGATGTACAATTCCACCGCGTCCGGTGAAACCGCCAGCGCCTTGGATGCCACCGCAATCGCGGTGTGCTCATCGCCGGCTGCCTGTAATACCTGAACATAAACGATCGCCGCGGAAGTGCTTTGGTTGGCCATCTGGAAGGCGCGCCGGGCGGCCGTTACGGCACTGTTTTTATGTCCGGTCAGCAGATCAAAGCGTGCCCGCAGCATTACCCATTGTGGACTGGCCGGAAACGCCTGATGCGATTGCGTCAACAATTCATTCAATCGTTGCAACGGTTGCAGCGTTCGCAGCGATGCCGCGGCATCGCTGGTGTCCGCCGGTGCCAATGCGATATAGCGCTGTGACAAATCAAATAACAGTGTTGCCAATTGCAGCCGTGCCGCCTGATCAGCCGGAGCGGATGTCAATATTTTGTTGTACTGATAAACCGCCTCGGCAAATTCCCCCGCACCGGCGTATGCCTGCGCAAGTAATTGATCAGCCGCCAGATCCGATGAATCGGAAGTCAAAAGCAATTGCAGATCGGCAATGGCTTTGGTGTAATGCGGCTTTGGAGGGGAAAGATCCAGCGTGGCCATATCGTAAAGTGCATGAGGATCATGAGGGTTAAGCACCAGGGCCTGGGCCAATGTGGTTCTGGCTTTATTCATTTGGCCGGATCGCAGATAGCCAAAGCCTTCAAGCACCAGAGCCTCTTCATCGGTGGCGTTTTTGGAAAGAATACGCTTCTGCAGTATGGCAATCCCCCTGGCTGGATCGCCCGCCCGGATCAGTGTTTCCGCATAGCGCAATGTAATCGTGCGGTTGTCCGGCACGGTCTTGTAAAGCCCTGCATATTGTTGCAGCGCAAGTTTGAACTTTCCGGCATTAAAATACATATCTCCCAACCGCCGCTGAACCGTATGGTGGCCCTTGGGCTGATCCTTCATCGCCGCCTGATATACCTGTACGGCCTGATTGAGATTGCCAGTGTTCTGGTAAAAATCACCAAGCATCAGCCGGCCGGCAAAGGCGACGGTTTTATTGGGATTCTCCGCCAGTGATTCAAATACCTGCTGCGCGGCGGCTGTATTCTTTTCAAGGACATAAATTTCGCCCAATTCTCGGGCCAGTTGCAGATTATCCGGCTGGCTCTTGCGGGCTTTACGCAGAATCGCCACGGCATGGGAAGGTTCTTTCACCCGCATATACAGCAGTGCCAGTCTTGCAATATTGTTTAAATCGGCGGGATTCGTCTTGTAGATGGCAAGACGACGCTTGATTTCCGGGCCAGGTTTGCCATACAGATCCGCAAACTGATAATGCCAGTTTTCCAGTTGGGTATCAAGTGGATAATACGCCAGGCCCTGATTCACCAGATCTCTGGCATGTTGAATATCCGCAGGCTCATTGGTTTGCAGATAATGTTGCACCAATGCGGTCAGCGCATCAAGATCATCCGGCTTGGCCTCCAAGGCTCCGGTTAACGCATTAACACCGTCGCGCACATTTCCGGATGAAAGCAATGCAATGCCATAAAACGTTTTGATATTCGCATTATCCGGATGTTTTTTCAATACGGCGGACAGCGTTTTGGCGGCGCTGGCGGAATTTCCCTGGGCAATCTGCAGTTGGGCTTTTAAAAAGGCTCCGTTGTATCCGTCCGCATTGAGGTCCGCACCACGCTGTGCCAATGTGGCGGCGAGCTTGAAATTCTTCTGTGCGATGGCTACGCGAAACTGAGATTCCAGAATCTGCGTGTTATTCGGATGCGCTTTCGCAAGGGGATCCAGAACCTGTGCGGCTTTGGCCTTATCGCCTGATGAGAGATAAAACCGGCTCATCAGCAGTCCGCGCTCTATCGGATCAGGCAACTTGGCGATCGCATCCAACTGGGCCTGTTGCGCTGAGATTCCAGCCACGGATATTTGCGCGATGTTGCTGGTCAGCGGACCGAGCTCAACGGTGGGCATGGCCGATTTTGGATTGGACAACTGATCATTGATGAGAATAAATTGCAGGTTGGTGGGGGCCGCTTTCAGCGCCTGGGTAATCAGCGCCTGCGCCGCATTCCGTTGATGCAATCCGGCCAAGGCCGCATAGGCAACGGTAACCACACGTGGATCACCCGGTGATTGCTTCACCCATGGTGCCATCGTGTTCTTGGCCTGAGCATAATGATTTTCCGCTAATTCCAGCCGGGCTTTCAACTGTGCTAATGCAAAACTATGACTGGTATCAATGCGTGCCAGTAGTCGGCGCAATTCCTGCCGGCGATTCAGATTGGCCAGTGCCAGCGCCTCAATCTTGAGCGCTGCGGCATTTTTGGGATCCATTTTGAGTACCGCCTGCGCGGCTCTCAGTGCCCTCCTGGGATTCTGCTGCACCATCAATTGGGCTCGGGCCAAAGCCACGCTTGCCTGACCCGGCAGATATTTTTCGATTTCATTAAACACCGCCAACGCCGAACCGGATTGACCGCGAATCTGAAAAATCTGGGCCTGCAACTGCTTTTCCGTAAGCCATAGCGACAGATCCTGCTGATTGCCTGGTGAAAGAATAGCATCGGCCTGCGCGATCCAGTGCTGGGAGGAGTCCAGGCGTCCCTGGGCGAAACGCAATCTGGCCCGGGCCACATAGACCCAAGCCGACTGCGGCATGCGCTGGGCCACCCACGCCAGCGTATCCGACGCGCGGGAGAGATAATTTTTACGGGCCTCCGATCCGCCCGGAGCCTCCATCGCCAATTGCAGATAGGCTCCCATCAGCATCTGATTAATGCGCAGGCTCATGCTCTGGTTGATCTCCGGCGTCAGGCCGCCGCCCGGAGCCGGATGCGTTAAACCGATTTTAAGAATTTTAATGGCTTCGTGGGGCTTATTCGCCCGACGAAGAAATTCGCCCGCGGCGGCATACGCGCTCATGTCATCGGGGCGCAGGGTAATAATTTTTTCGAAAATGGCCGCTATGCTTGCCGGGCTTCCACCGCTGGTAAGCAACTGTTGTGCCTTGGCTTCAAGAACCTTGGGGTTGTTCGGCGCAAGTCTTTCCGCCTCGGCCAGTGTCTTGGTGGCGTCGGTTGCATGCCCCGGCACAACCCGATAAATCGCCGACAGCGAAATTAAGGCATCCACGTTGTGCGGGTATTTTTTTACAAATGTCTGAAGAATGGCAATGCCTTGATCAAACAGCTTGCCCATTGCGGCTTTATTGATCAGATTCTGCGCATGTTCCGCCGCCGCCTGCTGAAGATAGACCTCCGCCAGGGCCGCATGAGGAAGAATGTTGTCCGGCTGAAGTTTGCAGGCCATTCGCAAATCGGCTTTAGCGGCCGTAAATCTTCTATCGGTCAGTGCCGCCAAACCGGAAACGGATCGCAAGCGGGCTTGCGCCCGGTACATGTATGCCTTGGCATTTTTGGGATCAAGTTTGATCACATGGGTTGCCTGCCGCTCAATTTGCTGCCATAGCGATGAATCATTGCCCGAGTGCAGGGCGTTCTGGTAAAAGGCGTCCAGCAGCTTTTTTCGAGCGGGAAGCAAATTGGGATTCTGTTGAATGGCTGCGTGCCAGTCGCTTAACGCCGCGCGGTATCGCTGGATATTTTTGGCCGTGGACTGATAATTCAGATCACCAAGCTCCAGAAGAATATCCGCCGCTTGCGGCAAATGCTCCCGCAGCGCCACCACCGCCGCCTGCTGATATAGTTGCCGGGCCGTTTCGGTGTCATTTTTCTTCAACGCCACCTTGGCTTCGGCCACCAGCCGCGTAGGATTGTTGTTAATCTTGATCAGAACGTAATAAATGCCGGCGATGCCGCCAAATATTGCGATAAGAACAACAATCAATATCGTTAAAAAACGTGTATTAACCCGTTTAGCCATGCTGTTTCCTTCGTACCTCTTCCGAGAGTTCCTGTCTTACAATTCAATTCTGTCCGGTTCTTGCGACCGTCGTAGCGGGATGTTTTGCCGGCGCATTGAGTTTCTTCCAATCCGGCAGCAATCGCTCAATGGCCGGCAGCGATGCGCGAATAAACGACGCAATAGCCTTGCGGGCCTCCGGCCGGGTGGTCAATCCGCCCGGTCCCTCAGCCGTGACTTCAATTTTGGCATCATAGCCGTATTTGCTGGTGGTACGCCAGAATAACTCGCTTACCTGCTCGGGGTTGGGCACATATCGACCGTCCACCTGGAATACATACGCCACATTCACGTACCGCCCACGGTGCTGATTCAAACTCAATGGAATCCCGGAATCGCTCATTTTAGGTGCATAAAATGAGAGAAACCGCATCGTCAAATTGGAATATGTGCCGTCTGCGTGCGGCACATGATGAATGGTGATGAACGTATCATGGATGCGCTTCATGCCCACGCCTGCCCA
>JAJZJL010000110.1 GCA_021810145.1 Planctomycetota bacterium
TTCCGATCTCGAATGCTTGCGGCAATATCGGCTGCATAAAATTCCCGCAATTGTTTATGAACGTCAGCAGGCAGCGGAGGAAGATCGCTGGGGCGGGCATTAGTGAGAACTTGTTGCGGCTTGGAAGCACCGGGAATAACGCTTGTCACCGCGTCATGATCCAGAATCCAGCGAATGGCGAATTCCGCCATGGTTTGACCCGTTGGCACCCAGGCTTTTATGCGCTCCGCAAGTTCCACGCCCCGGCCAAATTCCAGACCCGCAAATGTTTCGCCCACATTAAATTTTTCTCCGTTGCGGTTGTAATTGCGATGATCGGCGGCTGGAAAAGTTGTATCGCGTTTATAAGCACCGGCAAGCAGGCCGCTGGCAAGCGGCAGCCGCACGATCATTGCAACACCCTTCTGCCTGGCCTCGGCGAATAATTCATCAATGGGTTTTTGCCGAAAAATATTGAAGATAATCTGCAGGGAATCGCAATCCGCATGTTGGAGGCAGATTTTGGCCTCTTCCATGGTCTCTACACTGGCGCCAAAATGTTTGATCAGTTTTTCGTCTTTTAATTTTCGCAGGGAATCAAACACCTCCCCCGACCGCAAATGCCGCATTGGTACGCAGTGCAATTGGGTTAAGTCCAATGCGGTGACGCCCAGCCGCTCAATGGATCGAAGCGTACATTCGCGAAAAAGCGCTGTGGAATAGCCATCCGGATAGCCTTTCAATCGCCCCAGTTTGGTTGCGATAAAAATCTTCCGGGCACCCGCCGGCCGCGAACGCAGATATTTGCCGATGAGCGTTTCGCTGCGGCCCGCACCATAGACATCGGCTGTATCAAACAAAGTCACGCCGGTTTGATCCGCTGAGCGCAGAATCTCCATCGCCTGCGCTTCAGGTACATCGCCCCAATCGGCGGCCCCGAGCTGCCAACAGCCCAATCCAATTTCCGACACCGTTGTTCCAAGCCGCTGAGCATGGCGGTATTGCATCAGTCGTATCTCCTGTGAAAACCAACGGGTGAATCTGGAGCAGCGCTTTTCCGATCGCTGCTGCCGATAACCCTTATTGCACCTTCAACAACATAGCTTGACCTTACCACAATGCAAGGCTGCGTGTGCGATCCGCGGGAGGTTTCGCCCGATAATAAAATTTTTATGTTTTTCAGTATTTTTTTATTGACTGCTTAAAAAACTGCGGTAAGCTTTCGGCATGTGGAGAGGGAGAAATCGGATTTTCTTCCTAAAGTACATATTCAGGGACGACCACGGCACGGCAAAAGCCTGACCTGCGCAATAGCGGTCAGACCGATGGGATTGCTCTGCGCGTGTGACAGGTAACAGGTTCTGCGCCGGTGGCGCAAACGTGCTTTTCAAGCGCCTGGCGTGTGTTGCGCCTTGTGCCAGTTTGTTCGTAGGGTTTTTTGGAGGAAGTGTACTGTGAAGACACAATTGGATTTGTTCCGTGGACGCAAGATCGCGGGAGCATTAATCGCGGCAACGCTGCTGTTGCCAACGCTGGCGCACCATGCCGGTGCCGCAGTTCAGGACACGCCGATCTCGCTGACCAGCTCAAGCTGGAATGCGGATGTGGTGTATGCGACGAATTCCCCAAATGACACAGCAACGACATTTGACGGCGGCTACGCGTGGGATGCTGCTTACGCGTCGCTGGACGCATGGACTGCGTCTTCGGGGCTTCCAATCGCTCCGTTTACAAACTCCGCCACCAATACCGAATTCGAATTCCAGTCCTTCACTGCGAACAACGTTAATTTGTTTTCCGGTGGCTCAACCGGAGGCACGTTAACCCTTACTGCCGCCACCGCTTACGACAATATCGCAATTCTGGCCGCGTCGGCCAACGCGAGCAATCACGTTGCTAACGTAAACATGACCTTACATTTTGCTGACGGATCAACAAGCTCGCCGATTCCCTACAACATTTATGATTGGGGTGGATACTCTGGTGCTACCGGCGCTCTCCCGAACTCGGTGGATCGCAGTACCGCAGGCAGCAGTCCGACCATGGCCTCCCAATCCGTGCTCGACACCAGCAATCTCGGGGACTTCCAGATGTACGAAACCGATTTTAATCTTGCCAGCCTTGGCTATTCCAACAAGGCCCTTACTTCCGTGAGTTTCAGCGCGCCATCCAGCGGTGATGTCGGTATTTTTGCGCTCAGCGGTTACGCCAACCCCACTCAGCCACCGCCGGTTCAACCCGCGGCTCCCAACTCCGCGGTTCCCTTGCCGGCCACGTTGCCGTTGACTCTCACCGGCGGCGCGTTTTTGGCGTTGGCAGCCATGCGGCGACGGGTGCGCAGCGTGCTGCGGTGAATAGGGCCGGTTTGCCCATTACTCGCATCAGCTTCCAGCGGTTATAATTCGGGTGTATGGAAGAAGTGCCGACTTTTATCGCCCCCCCGCCGTTACGGATTGGTTCTGTCCAGCTTAACGGCAATGTGTTGCTGGCACCGATTGCCGGCTACTGCGATGTCTCGTTTCGTCTTGTGGCGAGATCCTGTGGCGGTGTGGCTCTGGCCTGCACCGATTTGTTATGCCCCGAAGGCGTGCTGCGGGAAAATAAGCGCTCCATGGAATTGGCTGCCACCTGCCCGGAAGATTCTCCACTATGTATGCAGCTTTATGGTTCCGATCCGGGGCGGTTGTGCGAGGCGGCAAAATGGGCCGCGGACCACGGGGCTGACATTATTGATATCAACATGGGTTGTCCGGTTGATAAAATTACCAAACGTGACGGCGGATCGGCGCTTTTGTGCAATATTCCCGGTACGTTGGAAATGGCACGGCGTGTGGTGCAGGCGGTAAGGGGAATACCGGTAACGGCAAAACTTCGCCTCGGTTGGGATGATCATCGCCTGGTGGCACCCTTTCTGGCTAACCGGCTGGAACAAGTGGGAATTGCCGCTGTGACCGTGCATGGCCGAACCACGGAAATGCGGTTTCACGGAACCGTTCGCCTCGACGGAATTGCCGCAGTGGTGGCGGCAGTGGAAAACATTCCCATTATCGGCAACGGGGATATCCGAACACCGCAAGACGCCAAAGAGATGATAACCGCCACGGGCTGCGCGGGCGTGATGATCGGTCGCGCCGCATTGGCGGCACCATGGATTTTCCGCAATGTACAGACATATCTGCAAACCGGACAAGTTCCACCGGCACCATCCATTGAAGAAAAGTGCCGGTACATGCGGGATCACTTTTACAACATGATTCGTTTTCGCAATCAGCGCGTGGCGATTCTGGAATTTCGCAAGCGCGTGAGCTGGTATGCCAAGCACATGAATCCGTGCCGAGTGCTGCGCGACGCCATGCGGGTTATTGATTCAGTGGAAGATTTTGAATCGGCCATCAGCAACTTTCTTCAATGGCGAGCCCAATGGGATTCGGAGCATCCACAGTACTGTGAAACACAGCAGGCCGAAGAATCGGAAACACTGGCGGCTTGAAATGTCAAACTTTATTTCTTCGAGCATGTACTGAATTGCGAAATATTTTCTCCTGAAACAGCAGTATTTTGGCGATTTTGAACCGCTGGTGCCCCATCACAATTTTGTCCCGCATTTCGGGACAATCTAAGCCTTTACATTTTTAGATAAGTGACAATAATACCCCCCTTTGGGTCGTATTATACGAGGGAATATATATGGATGTAACTGTTACACTCAAGCAGATTCAAGATCGAATCGGCGCCGCTGCAGCCCGTGCGCGCCGGGATCCAAAAGAAGTGACACTCGTTGCGGTAAGCAAGTACGCGACGATCAAACAAATTCAGCAGTTGATCACCGCCGGCCAGCGCGATTTTGGTGAAAGCCGCGTGCAAAACCTCCAGGCCCGGCATCAGGAAGTGCGGGATTGGCTTACCGAGACCATGGCCGACGGCGAGCAAATCGCCGGGCAGATCAAATGGCACATGATCGGCCATCTGCAGCGGAACAAGGCGGCCGCGGCAATGGAAACCTGCGAACTGATTCATAGTGTTGATTCCCTGCGGCTTGCGGAACATCTCAATGATCTGGCCAGCCGGCGCGAAAAGGCCATACCGATTCTCATGGAAGTCAACACCTCGGGGGAGGAATCAAAAAATGGCGTTCCAATACCGGCTGCCATTCATATGGCGGAACAGTTTGAAACATTGGCGCATCTGCAACTCGTGGGCCTGATGACCATGGCGCGACAAACCGCCAATCCGGAGGAAACGCGCCACAGCTTCACCACGCTGCGGGAAATATTTCAAGAGTTGCGATTCCGGAAAATCTGCGGGCCGCACTTCAAGCACCTCTCCATGGGCATGAGCGGCGATTTTGAAATTGCCATCGAAGAAGGGTCCACGCTTGTGCGAATCGGTTCCGCCATATTTGGCGCGCAGCATGAGCCGGCCATGGAATTGGGCACCTGATTGACCATTGCGTTAACCGCCACGATTGCATCCGCTAAAAATCGCTGCGCACCAACAGGTGTGAAAAATACGGAACCATGGAATCATCCATGGGTTCTCCGCGCCCAACATTCGCCGGACAATCCGCCCGGTTGCATGGAATCAGACCCGTTTGCGGCCGTTGGGGATGGATGATTCTCAGGAATCCAGCGGTTTGAAGAAGTCATGGCGGGTGGACCTTGACCGTCGCCGCATCAAGCCAAGGCCCAACATAACACCGGCGAACATGGCCAACGTTGATGGCTCTGGAACCGCAACGTCGTATCCAATTGCCTGCAACGCAATTCCTTCGGGTGATGTGAGGCTGACATTGGCGGACCCCTGGGAACTGGATGTAAACGCCAATTGAACATAATTGCCGGTAGTTCCCTCGCTGCTCCAATCACCGAAGTCGCCGCCGATCTGGCCGTTGGTTCCGGGATTCTGGTTGAAGTTCACCAGATTTGTTTTGCCTCCGTCAATTGAAAAGTATGATGTGGCGGTGGAACTGTTGGTATAGCTTGGCGTATGCAATGCCGAGTAACGGAACAAATCCATGGGACCATAGGTTGTGGAGGTCGTTGTTGAACTGGTGATGGTTGATCCCGCCCCACCGATACCCAATACCTCATCAACCTCATGCTGAATGACCCGACCGGCACTGGTAGAACCACCTAGGCCGAAGCCGGATAAATCCGTGGCATTAAGCGTGATAACGCCGTCATACGTTCCTGAACTTCCAACATAGTTACCCGCTTGGTCATAGCCGCCGTGGTAGCTGCTGCTCCCGGTTAACGCTCTCATATCCGGGGCGGTAATACTCAAATTCTTGCTTCCATTGCTGTCGTTGCCATACTGCAGATTGTTGTATGCCGTTAGCTCAGTGGCATTGGAACTGGCGACCGCATTGGATTGCATATCGGATGTATAGGTGCTGTAGGTCGGATTGTAGATGGTGTTATTGCTTTGACCAAGGTAGGAAGCACCAGTCGTAATACCAAAATCGATGTTCACCGTAATCGGATTAGTAAAGGTCGAATCATAAAAGCTCAGCGCATTGTTAATATCAGATTCAATTGTGCTGGCACTGGTGCTCATGCTTATGGAGTTTTCAAAATTTGCGTTAATCGTCATCGCGCCGGCCGAGCCATGAAATGACCCCGCCGCCGCAATCATTACCACTGATGCGGCCAGCAAATGACGTTGAACGGATGGCTTAACGGCGATGGTTTGTCGTTTCAGCATACTCTACCCTTTCCACAGATTGTAAGATGGTCCTGATGACGAAGCGAAAGGCTTCAATTCAATATCATAAAGAGTATTGTGAATCGGGAAACTGTCAATAAAATTCCGGTCGGAATTATATTATGGGACGCGCCGGTCAGCAGCCCGCAAAAGTCATTCCCCCGCCCGGCAAGTGGGCCGCAGCTGGTCGGCTGGTGATGAGGATCTCATTTTGACAGGATCCGGGGGCACATTTATAGTGGTCACACAAGGGCAAACAACCATTTTTCGGGGAGCCGTGGAATGAAAATCAGATTCGGTGGAGTTTCTGCAGGCATTGCAGTCGTAGCAGCCATAGCAGCGTTTGCCGCACCAGGAATGCACGGTCAACTTTGGGCAAAAACGGCGGGCACAGGGCAGTCCAATGCGTGGCAGGCCGTTATTGCGGCGGATAAAGCGGAAATTTCGGCACTTAACGCGGTAACAGCGGCGGCCATGAAAAAGGGTGATCCGAATGCGGTTGTCACAGCACAGCAATTAATTAACACAGTTCGCGCCCGGCTTGCCCGCGAAGAAGCCATGCCTTCCTTCCTGCCTTATTTTGACACCCTGACAAATCCCGCCGTCCTTCCCCAGCCGGAGGAGACACTGGAACTGGCACGCGACCAGACGGTAGCCGGCGCGCTTATCTCTGAAGATGAGAAGAACATCGTGAATCTTAAGGCAAGCGTTGCAAGCGATATGAAGGCCGGCAAAGCGCAATTGGTCGTCAACGATATGTCAGCACTCAAGCAGGCTCAAGTGCAACTTGCGCAAGATAAATCCGCTGCCGCAATGCTTGTTCGGCAGCCGGCAGGCGCGGGCGTTTTTAACCAGCCGGGTTCGTTTTTGCATCCGGGTGGTTTTCCGGCAGGCGCTCAGATCCCAGCGAGCCAGGGGCAGTTTCAGTTTGCTGGAAGTTCTGTAGGCACCGCCATTCCAGTTGATCGGTGGCGAGGATTGGTAGCCGCCGCCATGAAGCCGGTCGGCTGGTCTGCGGTTCCATCATTGGCGGAGGAATTAAGTCGCTTTGCATCCAACCCGGGGAAACTCATCGGGATGAAGGTACTCGCCTATGGTGAGGCAAATACACTCGGTGAAGCCATTATCAGGGGAAGCCGCGGGCGTCCCGCGGAGCTATCTGCGGCAAACAGAATCAAGGTTCAACGATTGCGGCATCAGCTCGCGGCACAGTTCGATGCGATTTGCCAACGGGCGCACGCGGACGAAAAGCAAGAGTATCAGGCAGCACTGGAACAGCAGGAAGTTCCCGGTGCGGTCATGGCAACGGTGCCATTTGCACAGCAGCGGCGCGAACAACTCAGGTGTTCGGCTGTTACCATTCCGGCACGGCGGGCGGAAAGAAAAGACCTGCGTGACATTGGAACGGCGCTGAGGCCGCCGCACAACCGGCTTGAGCTTCTTTCGGTTTCGGGCAGGCGTTTGCCCTCAACCGG
Organism: Planctomycetota bacterium; assembly: GCA_021810145.1. GTDB lineage: Bacteria > Planctomycetota > Phycisphaerae > WQYP01 > WQYP01 > JAMDCX01. The sequence continues at coordinate 7,158 of JAJZJL010000110.1, forward strand.
AGCCGTCTATGGGGTGATAATCGGCATCAATGCGGTCGATTTGCCCATAGTGATTCCCAGCTTTCGCTACAGCAATCCCAACTCCGGCTATCTCCCAATATTTCTTGACGCCGGTTTTACGCTCGACTGTACTCATAAAGTGTACCAGGTCAAATTGCTTTATTGCGCCAAGTCGCCCAATTATATAACCATCGCCACCCACAAGGCGCTTGGGCCAATTAAGGGGTATGTCTTTCACTTAAAGAATGGCAACAAGGTGCGGGCAACGTCGTACACGACAGGCACCGATTATTATCACACCGTCTGGGATGGAATTGGAATTCCCGTGGCAAAAAATCTCGTGGTAAAAATAAGCGTGATTCGTAAATAGCCGCCAAGGCGGCACGGAAAGCGGTTCCGAATTCAGCCTGTTTTGAGTTACGCAGCCAATCGTTCACGGCTCCCGCTGTCCGCAATGGGAGGGTTGGTACATGATCGCAGGGATAACGCGTTGGCCGTCGCTTCCGGAGCATATCAGACTGGCGGTAATGGTGCTGTTCAGGAGTGGTGGGTAGTCCCACCTGCGCCGGGCGATTGACCAAACGCTATGCGCTGCGCGTCTCCTTAAGGAAACATTCATGGAGTACCTCCAGGAACGTGGCGAAGTCAAAATTTGGCTGCACCAGTGTATGCTCGCGCAGCCGCAGCATGCCGATGGCCCGCAAGTCGCGGAAATCCGAAGCGACAATTTTCTCCGCGTGGCTGACCGCGGCCTGCGCCGGGCGTTGCGGCCACTTCTGTGGCTTCCGACGACATGGTGAAGAAGATGTCACCGGCGTGCACATTGTCCATCCGCTCGCTGGGCCCAACGTTTACGAACCCTGGCTCCGTGGTGTCCGTGAAAGTGTTCTTGATGACGCCCGCGTAGGCTATGCCCCCGGCTTTCCCGCCTCCTCAATCTCCCACGGATGTCCCGACAGCGGTGCCGGGAACTCCCCTCCGCGTCCGGGCTTGCACGTCCGCCACTGCCCCGGCTGCTGAAATTCCGGAAAGCGTGGCCGGGGTACCTACCGACGCTTCCCAGCCGGGTGTCCCAGGTTTTCTTTTCCCTTATCGCTCACACGTGATAAGCCCTGAAATTTCACGCCCGTGGGCGAGTTTCTTAGACAACGGAATGAGTTCCTTCATCAGCACCTGCCCTTTTCCGGCCCGGCTCTTCCATTGAATGTTACATCGTGTAAAATCTAGTAGGCGGCAAAGCGACGGCTTTGGCCAGCGCGTCTGACACTGGCTCTGAAACAGTCGTAACCGGCTCAAACAGCCATACCAGATCATTGACCACATTGTAATCGTGCCATTTTTGAATAAACGAATCCAAGGTACCCCTGTTTTTATGCCATATCTCCCACTTCTCGCACCAGCTGTACCCAAATTCACCGGATGCCGGTATTAAGGACGCTGTGTGCCCATCTTCATCGATCATAAAGGCATCCACCACCGAACGTCTGGTAACCGCGTGCAATCGCGCGACAACGGCTTTGCGCGGGTATAATTGGGTGTTCTTAATCGACCATTGTTGATACTTTTCATCCAGAAAGGACAGCCATTCTTCGGCCTGATCCTTAAACTCCGGATAGCCCGTTTCCGATACCACATACAAACGAAACGCATTTTTGTAATTCGCAAAGGTCGTAAATCTAAATTCACGAAAATCAATCCATTCCGCGCGCGAATCGCGATCAATAATGGGTTCCAAGGTTGCATCCCCAATGCGGAAACCCAACAATTCTTTCTCAAATTTAGGGACGCCCGGAACCCGGAACCACTGCACATCGAAGCTGTTGACCCACCATTTACCGCTTAACAACAATGAATACCCATTAGCCCCCGGCAGAATACAATCCACATGCGTGCCGTCGCCGTTAAGTTCGTAAATCCGGCCGTTCCATAAGCACTCAAACAAATTATCCATTTTTAAATACCTCCGTTCCTTATCCCATTCCGCTGAATTATTCCGGAAGGCCCGGGAAGTTTTCCGCGGCACGCGGCAAAACGCGCAAATAACTGGAAGAGGGCGCCCGCAATCCCCGGACCCGATCAGGGCAGCGGCGGCAAGCCAAGCTCCTTGAGAAACGCGTTATGCCGCTTTTTCGCCTCGCCAATTTTCTCCTGCGCCGCATGCAGTTGTTTGTTTACCGCGCGGATGTCGATTTCCTCCTCGGCTGCCGCCGTGCTGACGTAGCGCGTGATGTTCAGGTTGAACCCATTTCGCTCAATTTCCTCCATTCCCACGCGGCGTGAGTAGCGGGTTTCCTGCCTGCGGTGCTTGTAGGTGTCGATAATTCTGTTGATGTGCGTTTCCAGAAGCCTGTTCTGCCGCTTGCCTTTTTCAAATTGCTCCGCGGCGTTTATGAAAAGCACATCATCCGGCTTTTTGCATTTCTTCAGAACCAGAATGCATACCGGAATGCTGGTTGAGAAAAACAGATTGGCGGGCAGGCCAATGACCGTGTCAATGTTCCCATCCCTCAGCAGCTTGGTCCGGATGTGTTCTTCCGCGCCGCCGCGAAAAAGCACGCCGTGCGGGACGATGATCGCCATCACGCCTTCCTGCCTGAGATAGTGAAGGCCGTGCAGGAGGAACGCAAAATCGGCGGCGGATTTTGGAGCCAGGCCGTAGTTTTTGAAGCGCATATCCTGGCCCAGGGATTCGTTCGGCTCCCAGCGGTAGCTGAACGGCGGATTGGCTACCACCGCGTCGAATTTCGGCATTTTGGCAGGGTTCATTTCGCGCAGCTTTTCCCACTCGTTGGTCAGGCTGTCGCCGTGGAAAATCTCGAATTCGGAATCCTTAACTCCGTGCAGCAGCATATTCATGCGGGCCAGGTTGTAGGTGGTGATATTTTTCTCCTGCCCGAAAATTTTGCCAATCCCATGCGGCCCCATCCGGTTACGCACGTTCAACAGAAGCGAGCCGGAACCGCACGCGAAGTCGAACACGCTGCCAAGCTTCTTTCTGGGGCCGGCGGCGGGATCCTGACCATCCAGCGCCACAATGCCCGAGAGAACGCTTGAAATCTGCTGCGGCGTGTAGAACTCCCCGGCCTTCTTGCCGCTGCCCGCGGCAAATTGTCCGATCAGGTACTCGTAGGCGTCGCCCAGAGCATCTGCGCCGGTTGTGAAGCCCTGTAGGCCGTCGCCAATTTCCACAATGATTTTGCAAAGCATCTTGTTGCGGGCACTATAGTCCTTGCCGAGTTTTTCGGAGCTCAGGTTGATCTCGGAAAACAGGCCGCTGAAGGTGCTTGCGAATGACTCAGTTTCAATAAATTTAAAGCCCTTTTCCAGCGTTTTCAGCAGTTTTTCATCCTGCGTGCGTGCCAATTCGGCGATGCTGCCCCAGAGGTAATCGGGTTTGATGACGTAATGGATCTTCAGGCGCATCTGCTTTTCAAATGTTTCGACGTCACCGGAGTTCTGCTTATACCAGATTGCCAACGCGGGGCGGCGGTCTTTTTCGGAAGGCGCGGGGTGGTCACGGCCCAATTCCTTCCGCGCCGCGGTTTCGTAATTGTCCGAAAGATAGCGCAGGAACAGGAAGGATAGCATGTAATCGCGGAAGTCATCCGCATTCATTGCCCCGCGCAATTTATCAGCGATATCCCAGAGGATGTCACCCAGCTTTTTCTGGTCCTGTTCAGTCATTGTGCTGGCTCCTGTTTTTTGGAGGCTCGAGCTACCACGGCGGTACCGAGCGCTTTCGAGACGTTAAATCCATTTTTTCGCAAGAAACCATTGAGGACGGAATTGAACGGCTGTTTATTATCCTCGACCATCTCCCGGGGTTCGTAGAGCGAGTAGTCGCCGTTGCCAAGGTCGTCCCTCAAGCGGGTTACTATTCGGGCCAGCGACTTGTAACAGTATGTCGTCGGTTGGTCCGTCACGCGGGCACCTCATCCGGTGAAGGGAAAAGCTGCTGCATCAGGGCTTTTTTGTGGGATTTGAGGGCGTCGAACTTTTGCGATTCCGCAGCGATCAGATCATCTAATGAGGATAGGCAGTCGGCAATTTTTTTCTGCTCGGGAAGGGCAGGGAAAGGGACCACCATTCTTTCCACGGCACCGTTCATGAGCTTAGGGTTGCCGACGTACGAGACGTGCCGCCTCGACGTCCTGCCGATGAGTGCCGCAGTGCATGGGTTGGCGTAGCCGCTCTGGGTGGCGAGGACCCCGCAGACGTTGGTGCAATAGAATTTTCCCCGCCGGAAGTTCACGTCCCCGGCGTTGGCCCCGTCGGTGGTCCAGGTGATTGCGTCCTCGTAGAGGTATTCTGAATAGAATCCCGCAAGCCCTCCGTTCTCTGTCTTGGAAGAGAAGACCGGGTAGGGGGTTGCGGTGGTTTGCGCGTCGCGCACCGAACCCATGGGCAGCACCTCCCCACGCGTGACGCTGAAGACATCGCCGACCCTCCTCCTCTCCCACTCCCCCGCCTTGCGGAACTCCGGAAAGCGCAGCCGGGGCACGGCTTCGCTCTCGCGGGGGAAAAGTTGCTGCATCAGGGCTTTTTTGTGGGATTTGAGGGCGTCGAGCTTTTGCGCTTCCGCAGCGATCAGATCATCTAATGAGGATAGGCAGTCGGCGATTTTTTTCTGCTCGCTGATTTCCGGCGGGAGCGGAATCTCGACCCTCGCGAGGCGGCCGGGCGAGATTCCAAATACTTTCGCACCCTGTGACTCGGTCTGGATTCGCCCGCGCACCAGTGGGGACCTGAAAAGATGGGCGCCAAATCCGACCACGAGACGTGGTGTTCTCTGCCGGGCCAGGATCGTGTGGGAGCCAGCGACTACGCGCTCCCCGTTGAGCCTTACGATCTCGACGCTCTTCCCGACCCCCTCGCGGTCCTCCGAGGCATCGGAGAAGACCATATCACCTTCAGCGCATGGATCCCCGGCACCACGCCCTTCTGCCAATTTACTTGAGCTGATGCAGGGGACGCGCTCTCTCAAAATATCAAAGGATGCTGCGAACCTGGTGTGGATGTCTCCGTAGTGGATGTTTTTGACTCCGCCGGTGTCGTGGCTCAATTCCCCTCGGGGAAACGAATTTGTGGCCATGAAGGAATAGATCGCCCCGATTGGTAGGCTTTTCCATCCGCCTGTTTTATGGAACTCCGGAAAGCGCAGCTTGGGCGCCAACGGCTTTTTCCCCGCCGGGTGTTCCAGATTTTCTTTCCCCTTATTGCTCATACGCGCTAAGCCCCGAAATTTCGCGCCCGTGGGCGAGTTTCTTAAACAGCGGAATGAGTTCCTTCATCAGCGCCTGCTCTTTTTCGGCCCGGCTTTTCCACGGGAGCTTTTGCGGCGCAAATAGCTCGCTCAGCAGATCGCCGTCAAGCACCGTCCGATCCAGGGTGGTGTCTATAAAGCCCTGCAGCGCTGCGGCGTCCAGCCCGTGCCTCTGCGCAAGCTCGGTCATTTCCCGGGCTCGCTTCCCGGCCTTGAAGGCCTCGAAACCGTCACGGATGGCCTGCTCATCCAGCGGTTTGCCCGCCGCCAGGGATCCAATGTATTCCTTGAGGTCTTCCCGGTCGTCGATGAACTTGGAGTCAGAAGCGATCTGGCTGATGAGTTGCTCGCGGCGCATCTTCTGTTTCTCCGCCGGTTCGCCGGAGTAACGGGCGATCAGCTCCATGATGTAATCGTAGTCGATTATCGCGCAGGCAAACAGGACGAACTCGAAATCAAGTTCCCGCACGGCGGGATGGGCGCTGTCGCCCTGGGTTTCCTGGATTTCCTTGAGCTTCTCGGCTGTTTCAAGGTATGCGCCCTGGAACGCCTGCAGGCGTTCCGGCGGCATTACCTTCTTGATCGCTTCCAACTCCTCCGGGGTAAGGTCGGTATATTGGCTGAGTTGAGTGCTGAGGCGCTGGACCTCCTTGAACAGGGTAATGAACTCGGCACGGGCGGCGTCGCCCTTGAGGTTCGGCACGGACTCCGGCCCGGTGGGCAGCCCGTGAGATTCCATGAAGGTGTCGAGACTCTGCACGGCCAGCTCCAGCCTTTTTATGACTTTCGGAGATTTATCCACCAGCCAGATTTCCCGGGCCTGCTCGTGGGCCTGCCCGGAGAACAGGGCAATGGCATCGTCCACAGCGCCCTGCTGCTGCCGGAAATCGAGGATATTCCCGTAGGGCTTGGTGTCATTAAGCACGCGGTTTGTGCGCGAGAATGCCTGTACCAGCCCGTGGTACCGCAGGGGCTTATCCACGTAGAGCGTGTTGAGGAATTTGGAGTCAAATCCGGTCAGCAGCATATCCACGACGATTGTGATGTCGATCTTCTGGGCGTGCGGCAGGTCGGCGTTGGGGTATTGCTGGTCCTTAATCCGTTTTTGCAGGTCCTGATAGTAGTTGTCGAATTCGCTGATCTTGTGGTTCGCACCGTAGGTTGCGTTGTAGTCGTCGATTATGGCCTCCAGGGCTGCCTTCTTCTGGTCAGGCTCCTCCTGGTTGTCGGCCTTCTCCTGCGGCAGATCCTCCTGGTTCTGCTGCATATCTTTGTTACCCTCGGCGGGCGGGGAGAACACGCAGGCGATGTTCAGGGGCTTGAAGTCAGGCGCATCAGCCGCAAGCTTTTGCTGCAGCTCTTTGAACAAGCCATGATATGCGATGGCATCGTTTATGCTGGCCGTCGCCAGAAGGGCGTTGAATTTGCGGCCACCGGTGGCGTCGTCGTGCTTCTTAAGGATGGCCTCGACCACAGCGCGCTTGTCCGGCGGCTCCCCGGGGGCTGGCGGAGAGCTTCCCTCGGGCTTAAGGTAATCGACATGGAATCTTAAAACATTTCGGTCTTCGATGGCGTGGGTGATGGTGTAGGCGTGCAGTTCCTGCTGAAACACATCGGCGGTGGTCACGAGCGTTCCCTGCTGGCCGTGGATTTTCTGGAGGCTGGCATTTTCATTAAAGATGGGCGTTCCAGTAAAGCCGAAGAGCTGGGCGTCGGGGAAAAACTCCTTGATGGCCTTGTGGTTCTCGCCGAATTGCGAGCGGTGGCACTCGTCAAATACAAACACCATCCGCTGCTTGCGCAGTGGCTCGAGCCGGCGCTTGAAATTGGCTTTGTGGGCCGCGTCCAGCGCCAGACCAAGCTTCTGGATGGTGGTCACGATCACTTTGTCGGCATAATCTTCGGACAGCAGCCGCTGCACCATGGTTTCGGTATTTGTATTTTCTTCGACGCATCCTTCCTGGAATTTGTTGAACTCTTCGCGCGTTTGCCGATCAAGGTCCTTGCGGTCCACTACAAACAGGCACTTATCGATATCGGGGTTGTCTTTCAGCAGCGTTGAGGCCTTAAACGAGGTCAAGGTCTTTCCACTGCCGGTTGTGTGCCAGATGTAACCATTGCCGCAATGACGGTGTACGCAATCGACAATCGCCTTAACAGCGTAAATCTGATAGGGCCGCATCATCATCAGTTTCTGATCGGAGGCCACGAGCACCATGTAGCGGCTGATCATCTCGCCCAGGGCGCATTTGGCGAGGAAGGCGTCGGCAAAGCTGTGGAGCTGGGTAATTTTTTTATTTTCCTGATCGGCGAATTGATAAATCGGCAGGAATCGCTCGTCGGCACCGAAGCTGAAGTGTTTCTTGTTGTTGTTCGCGAAATACCAGGTATCCGTGCGGTTGCTGACGATAAAAAACTGCATGAAGCAAAGAAGCGTTTTCCCGTATCCGTTGCCAGGGTCACTCATGTAGCCGATGATCTGCTGCATGGCCTTGTGGGGGCTGATCTGCAGGTTTTTCAGTTCGATCTGCACGGCCGGCACGCCGTTGATCAGCAGGACCACATCATAGCGGTGGTGGCTGTAGTCGGTGTTGATTTTGAGCTGATTGATTACCTCGAAGGTATTCTTGCACCAGTCCCTTGTGTTGACCAGCGTGTAATGGAGTTGCGTTCCGTCATCGCGCTCGAAGCTGTTTTGTTCGCGGAGGCGTTTGGCCGCCGCGAAGACATCGGCGGTGACAATAGAATCGAGGAGCCGCGAGAATTCTCCGTCGCTGAGTTGCACGCGGTTGAGCGATTCAAAGTGCTTGCGAAAGTTCTGTTCCAATGAGGCCCGGTCGTGGACGTCTGGGCGGTGGATGTATTTAAGTTCCTTGAGCTTGGAAATCAGGTCCAGCTCGATGTCGTTTTCCTTTGTCACCATGCGCCGCGTCCCCAAGCCATCGAACTTGCGGATGATGCTACCAGAATCCCCGCAGCGCGTAAACCGACGGGGCCGCGGCAATCCGTGGAGGTCGGCCGCATGGGCGCACAAATGGCGGGGAGTTGCAATGCGAAAGGCCCCATTTTACCGCCTTTTCCGATGCCCGCGGTTGTGTGCGAGCCATTGCATTACCCCCAACCGGATTCGAACCGGTGTATGCAGACTGAGAATCTGCTGTCCTGGGCCTCTAGACGATGGGGGCGAACTATCTGATAAGAATTTAGAGTAACGGCGGCTTGAAGTCAAACCGAGGGATTTCGGCGGTTTGGTCATGGGCCTGTGACCGCTTCCGCAATATGGATGCGATTGATTGCGAACACCATGAGAAAATAGCCAATGAGTCACACTCAACGACCCCCGACGCGCCGGGAACCAATGAGCAGTGACCCCCGCGCACCCGGGACGCAACGGGCCAACCGATTTTTGGGTGCGGCGGGTATATGCGATGGCGAATCAGATTGGCTTCCTGGCGGGATGGGGCGGACCGGTAGAGTAGAGGACTCAACCCCGCGGCCGCGGACGAGCCGTGGTGGCGTAAGTTGAGTCCCCCCTCATCAAACCGGACGGGCAGGTTTCCTGC
>JAJZJL010000111.1 GCA_021810145.1 Planctomycetota bacterium
CCGGCCTTAGCTGCACGAGGCCAAATGGCGCAGTGGCGCCGGGAAACAAGTGACCGTGCCATCCGGTGCCGATTATTGGCTTTACAGCACAAACTATTGGATCCGCAATACGTCCATCGTTCGCAGTGGTGCTCGATACGCCATATCTTGCATCCGAATCGTACGCACTGAACTGACAACCTCCCGATGCCGCAAGCATGGCCGAAGAACACATCGCCAAAATCGCGCGACGGCGAGAGATAATTCCATCGTTATTGTTCATAGGTCCTCCGAATTCGTTAACGATTCCGACCAGTTTGCGTTGCCTTGGGCAATCAGCAGCCACAGATTGACCGATTGAATTGTTTTCACAAACAACCTCTCCAAACAGAATGTTGCTTCTATGCGGACTGTAATCGATGATCCGATAAATCCAATTGATACATCAACTGGTTATAGTCGTAACGCGGAACCGGATGCGTATTACCGGAAAAGGTAACGGAATACGTTCCTTGAAAATAGATGATTCTTCCACCCTGCTGGTCAAAAAATGGATTCTGCGACGGATTGTAGAGTGAATAGTCGGGATGCGTGGCTATCTTGATAGCGCGTTTCCACGGACCCGTTGGTGACGGGGCGGCGGCGAACCAGATTTCGCCCAGAAACGACGTTCCTCCCTCCTGACCGCCAATCATGATCCATTTTTTTAAGTAGTCATTCCAGAAAAATGAACCGCTATGGATCGTCACTGTATGGTTGGTAAGCGCGTCGACCATTTGAAAACGCGCTTCATCCGGGTGCATCAGGCCGCGCGACAGCAATACCGCCTCCTGCACGGAGTTCAATGGATCTGTATTGTATTTCCATCCCCAGACCAATGTCCCGTCGGATCTCCGATCTAACTCGGATTTTTCAGCCTTAAAATGCGTACCGGGCGCAAGACAAGTAAAAGCCTGATAGTGCGAACAATCCGCTATCGATTGAAGCGTTCCAAGAGCACGGACGACCGGAAACTGCCGCGTAAAAAGACGATAATTTTTCCCGTGCTGGGCATAAGTCGCCGGGTATCCAGTCGGGAACCGCCAATGCTCATCCAACGGATAGACCACATGCTTCTGAAATGTCTCGGTGCGGTCGTTCCAAACTGCCAGGCCGTGCTCAAATAAATTCTTCATACCATTGCGGCGTGAGTAACGAGCAATCATGCGCTGGTTACCCGCCCGATCAGGTACGACGGTTAATCCGTCGAGCCACACGACGCCGCCGGGTTCGTTTGAAAGTGGACACATGGGGCGGCAAAAGCCTGTTTTATCCGTGAAATATCGCAAATTAATACCCGTATCAGGATTCAAACCACCCCGCTCCGGCAACAGAGACGTGGCTCCGGAGGACCGGAAATTTCCCAACGGATAGTCCGGGCGCGATGTATCACCCCAGATCCAATAAATTTTTGCATTGTAAACAGTCGCCAGCGACGAATCCTGCCCCATGACCTTACCGTCCAAAACCGGGTTATCGATGGGAGCATGCCGTCCAAGGCGAATGGAATCGGTATATATTCCCTCACCGGTAATACGGTACAGCCGCTGTGCAATATTGACGCGCCGCATCTTGAGTACCACGATCTTTCCCGATCTTACCTCCAGTGCGGTACCGCGATATCCGAACGCATCCTTTTCCGGCCAGATATATCCGGGGCCGGAGATGGAGAAATAGATTTTTCTTTCCATGAGTCCCGGATCAGAGATGGCAACATACCCCGCGCTATCGGTGTAATACCGCACATCATTGACGGTTCGCAGTTCAATAAGCGGAATCCCGCGCCCCGTCTGTTCATCGATCACCTGAATTCCAAAAACATCCTGCTGAGGCGTGGACGACAAAGTCTCAACCTGCGCAGCCTGAACGGGTGAGTTCGACAATGATAACCCGGCGATGCTGGCCGCAAGTCCATGCTTCATCAAATCCCGCCGCTTTATTGCGTTCATAAAATATTTCCCGTACCGGATACCTTGTGCAATATTTCATTGATCGATTCGTCATGCCTTTGCACACTGAAACAACTGACTATCATCATTCCAATGCATTTCCGCGGGTAAAATAGCCTGCAATTCATATCATCTCACACGCTGCGGATTGTAATCAAACCGGTAATGTCCGGCTGGCACGGTCAGGACTTTAGCGCCACGGTCAGACCGCGCGGGTTTCAAAACGTGGATAACCTCCGTACTGGCTTCAACCGCCCTGCCATTACAGCGCACTTTGGCGTCGCCGACTTCCGGAAGCGTGACAACAGCGGTGCTCCCGGTCGGAATGGTGACATCCAAAGCCAATTGCCCCCCCTGCCATCGCCAGTCGCTTCTGATATTTCCAAATGGACAATGATACTGTGCGCGAACCCACGTCAAACCGGGAACCAGGTGGGGAGCAATGTCAATGGTCTTGAAGCCGGGATCACGCCGAACTGGCTTTATTCCCGCCAAATCACGGTAAAACCATGCGCAGACGCTTCCGAACATGGGGTGCATATGTGATCCCCGACCATTCCACTGCTCCCAAAGCGTCGTTGCGCCAATCGCAATTTGCCAGCCATAGCTTGGATATGTGGTTTGACTCATCATCGCCATAGCCAGATCAGCGCGTCCATGGCGTGTCAGAACATCGAGTATCAGAGGCGTGGCCAGGATACCGGTATCAAAATGACAGTGGGTTGTTTTTTCAATGTGCTGAACCAGTTGGTCAAATACTTTCGACTCAACCGCCGATGGTACAATCCCAAAAGCCAGCGGAAAAACGTTTGCCCCTTGCCGCTCGATGGAATAACCACTCCGCGCCACATTCAAGAACTTCGCGTTAACGGCACCCGTCGCGCGGCGGGCACCGAGTTTAAAGCGGGCAACATCCGCCTGCCGATTCATGATTCCGGCAATGTCGGCCATGACATTGCAGAGGTGCGCCAGATAGCAGGTATTAACCAGCTCGGGTGGAACCGCAATTGTCTCGGGCGTAGCCCAATCTCCCAGACACCACCCGCCCGGCTCTTCATGAGTAATAATTCCCAGATGATTGGTGCAGGATTGCAGAAACGCCACCCATTTTCTCATCACCTCGTAATGGGTCTCAAGAATACGGCGATCACCATAATAGAGATAGACGTACCATGGAATTAAAATGGCAGCGGATCCCCATGCCGGGCCGCCACCGCCGCCTTCAAAGGGCGCGGTGTGCGGAATAAAGCCGCTGCGAGGCCCCTGCGCATCGGCAAGATCTTGCGCCCACTTGATATAAAAGCGATGCATGTCAAAGGAATAAATGGCGGACTGGGCGGAAAGATGCCCGTCGGCACCGTAACCAAGCCGCTCACGATGCGGACAATCCATCGGCACGCCGCCATGCATGGCGGCAAGTTGCGTGCGCCGGTAGTTGGCGTAAATCTGGTTCAACAAGGGACTGGAGCATTCAAATGCGCCACCGCTTTGCACGTCCGCATGCACGCATCGCCCTGATATCGCCTGTGCTTCCGGCGGATTTACGCAGCCACTGACTTCAATATATCTGAATCCATGCCATGTAAAACGTGGCTCATACACCTCCTCGCCCCGGCCTTTTGCGATATAGGTATCACTTTGACCATAACGCAATCCGGAGTCTTCAATATATTGAATTTTTATTTTTGTGCCCGCCGGCTGACGCAGTTTCAGACGCACCCAACCCGCAAAATTCCGGCCGCAATCGAAGCCATAAAGACCGGGCTTGGGCTGAAATATCTGAGCTTCCAACCCACGAACCGGCCGGACCAGTGCGGTTACCGCCAGAGTCTCGACAACGCGATCAAACGGGCAGTTCTGCGCCTGCAACGGACCACCTGGCGCAGTAAAAGTTCTGGCTGAGGACCAGGCCGAATCATCAAAATCCGCCTGGCACCAGGTCGGCATTTCCCGCCGAGCATCATAGGTTTCACCTGTAAAAATGGCATCCTGAAGTATCGGTCCGGTGGCGACTTTCCACTGCGGGGTGGTACCCATGAGCATGACAGTTCCATCGGCATATTCGATTCGCAGTTGCAAGATGAGTCGCGGCTGGCCATACCACATCCAGCCCTCCACCCGGCGCGCTCGCTGGTTGTACCAGCCATTGCCGAGAATCACGCCCACTGCGTTGTTTCCGGACCGGAGGTGGGATGTAATATCGTACGTGTTATAAAGCACACGTTTTAATCCGTTATCGCGTACGGGGTACAAAAGATGCTGGAGATTGCGCGGACCATAGTCCGTCTGTGCGGGTGCTAACACCTGATTTCCGACTTTGGTGCCATTGAGATACAACTCGTAATATCCCAGACCACAGACATAGGCTCTGGCTGCTTTTATTGGCCCGTCCATACGGAATACCGTTCGGAGGTAAGGCGCGGCCGCCGTGGCAAATGCATCGGAGCTTTCAATTTCCGGTGAGCCAATCCAAACAGCATGCCAGTCAGATGGTGCCAGAAGTCCCATTTCCCATACCGCCGGTTCGCTCCACTCACCGCGCACATTATTCGAGTACCAAATGCGCACTTTCCAATAACACCGCAAGCTGGATCGCATTGGCTGACCGTTATAAACCACATCAACTGACTCTTCCGAATCAACTTTGCCTGAATTCCACAGGTCGCCAACATCGCTTTCCAATTTGGATAAATCGCCGGCCACCAGAATCTGATAGGCTGTTTGGTGAACCGCATGCAGTGCAGGCGCCAGTTGCCAACCGAGCCGTGGCTTGGCGGCATCAATGCCCAGCGGATTAGTCCTGTATTCACAGGTCAGGTGGTGTGCTGCTGGCAGGATATGACCACGAGGTAACTTCGCGCTGGTGGCAACCGTCCGTCCGCCGGCATATATCGCTGAGACGCTGGCCGCGGCCAGCCCCAGGAACCTGCGACGGTTCAAGTCCATCGCAAGACCGACTGCGTTGAGCGGTGCAGCACCAACGGCCCTATTATGCTGCATACTCACAAAGTACCTTTCATGCCGGTATGACAAAACTCCTGACTGCAGTTCCCGTTTCATTGCGAAGTCAGTATCACAATTGCGATTGTAACAGAGAACTGCCACATAGGAATCCAATCACCGTTGCCGGCCTAATACTCCACCTATCGTTGGCATCCCAAAGAAATGCCTGTTAAATTCGCCAGCCACCATAGAGTTACCGGTGCGGATTGACAACGTCATGCACGCTGCGAACCTCAAGCCGCCGCTGAAAGTCCTCCAATGACATCCGCTCCGTCGGCCGCACTTCAATATCCATTTCTCTCCATGGTGCCAGATGGATAAAATTATCGGAGTATTTGGCATCCATGTCCTTCAAATGCACCCATACCCATAGTGCCGGCTTACGGGCCTTTACCACCACTCGGAAAATACCATCCGCCACCTGTGACACCGTGTGTGAGAGTTCTGGCTCCAGCAACTGTAAGTCCTTGGGCGCAGCAAACCAATGACACGCTTCCCCTGGTGCACGCGCCAGAGAGAACCACCCAAGTTCTGCACCTCTACTTGAGACGGTGCTTTAGCGGCAGCGCCGTCAGCTACGTCCGGGCCCGGCGCTATTATTGCCGAAGATGCTACAGCTAACGCACCGTGTAAAAATACGCGCCGTGATATCTGGTCGATTGGATCTGGCATATCTACCATCATTGACATCCTCGTAAATTACAAGCCAGCATTCGTCGGTATTTCCAGCCAAGAAACCGAGGCACCGGGTAAAGTAAAAACAAATTCCGCGTCACTTTCCGTCCAAGGCAATTCAACGTGCATGGACAAGCCACAACACATTGATGAACATGGAGTATATTCCAACGACTTGGAGCTTCAAGACAAACTCGGACACTCTTGTACATTCTATGACCTTATTTGGGCGCTTCGGTAACATTCAACCCGATAATCATCAATATAATAAAGGCATTATTACCAAGACACATTATTTATATTGTTACCGTATATTACATTTAGGCTCCGGAAACCGCCTGCCGGCGGTCGCGACGCTGCTTACAACACACATATATCTTGCAGATAACTGCTGCGCATTTCCAAAGTGCGGTACTGCGGCACTAACGCGGGAATTTGGCCAAATACGTTTTCAGCCATACCATCGCCGGTCGAGCAGTACCGTTGCGGCGAATTAAATAGGTAAATGGCAGCCAGGTGTGGCCCTGTTTAAAATCCCAAAATGTCACACCCGCAACATGGGGATCATTCCAGAAAATTGGGAATTGCGTTTTCATCTGCCACAATTGATTTTTATCACTTTTCCAATTCAGATCAAATTCGCTGATGTAAATCGGAAGTCCAAGTCGGTTGAGTCGATGCAGATTCTCTCGAATCACTGTCGTTTTGGTATGTTCCAAAAAATGAGCCTGGCATCCAAAGCCATCGAGAAGATTCCGAGTTTGAAGCTTTTTAATCAGCTTGATGTACCGCAGTGTCTCTTTGGGGTCATTGAGAATATTGTACTGATTAATCTGCAATTTAGCGTGAGGAAAATCCTTTCGCGCCAGGCGGTAGGCCCAGAGAACCCAACCCCATTTGGTTTTTCCACCAGGCAGACCAGCCCGGTATGCCGGGGGGTCATGCAGCGGTTCGTTAACTACATTAACAAATTGAAACCTTCCGTTATAGCGTGCTGCATATGCGGCAAACCACGCCCGTACCGCCGCCGCAGCGTTATGCTTATTGACCCATTGCGTCATAATTGAGGGCCACTGATGTTGGCCCCAGATCATGTTGTGCTGTTCCACAAGCAGATGCTTGCGCGCCGCCAATGTGTACATCGCATCGAGCGGCCCCCAGTTAAATTTTCCCTCATGATGTTCTACAAAACCCCAGTAGCCAACATATTCGGGCGTTACCTGTGTAAAGATCGTTCCAAATAGGGGCGAATCAAACCCGCTCCAACTGGTTCCGACAAATCGATTGCCATACGGCCCGTTTGCAAACGCGGGGCTGGGTGTCACTACAAGGACAGCCATCAGCAGGCAAGACACGATCAACCTTGTCGCCCAGCTTCGCCGCAGTCCCCATGGTCGAATAGAGTGAATCACTGAAAATTACTCCAAAGTCGTTTGTGATGATAACACTGACATAGAATCCTGATCGCACAACCATGTTAAAAGCCCGCTGTCACATTCAAAACGTGCAGGTTCTAGACTTACGACTTAAATCGCGGGTCTCTCATCGGCTGCGGATTACCCATACACCAGGGTGGTCAAGTCGAATATAGCTGTGCCGCTGCCCGCGATTCAGGAGCTTGGCCGTTCTGCCGTTGATCGTCAGGGCACGGCTTGATAAGCCGATGGTTGCATTCACTTTCGGGGGAAGCGTAAGGCTTACGGATTCACCTGATCCCGTTTTGCTGACCCGCAGTACGATATTACCGTGTGGCGTGGGTACTGTCCCGCTTACCCAACTCAGAGTGCCGAGGTGCGGCACGATGGTCACGGTACCAAAGCCGCCACTGGTTGAATTTACGCCCAGTACATATTGTGTCAGCCAATTGGTAACACCACAGGACCAGCCGTGACACAGACTGACAAAATAGCCCGTCAACCAGTCGGCCTGAAGGTGTCTGTGAAAGTGATACTTGGGCCACGAGGGATCGTATCCCTCCCAAAATGTGGTTGCTCCCTCGCGTATCATCCCTCCCCAATAAAGTTGTACAAAACGCAGGGCTTGATCCGTCCTTCCCAAACGTCCGAGCGCAAAGATGACGAAGTTGTTGTAATAGGGTGAGGCAATCTGTTTCCATGCTTCGCAATCCGGTCCGAGAATTCTGGCTTCGATGGCACGACGTTGTGCGGCATCGGCCACGCCGGAATCAATGGCCATGGCGTTGACCTGCCGCAAACTGCTATACGTTCCGGTTTTGGGATTTACCAGATACTTTCTGGCAGCTTGGATTATTTCGTTATCCCAACGGGCCCAGTGGTGTGCGTCGGTATGATCCCCCATAGCGCGCAGTAAAAATACCGCTCTTCGCACAGCAAGGCATGTGTAGAGGTCTGTTGCGGCATCTGCTTCCGACGTGTTTGGGTTTCCATGCAACTTGCTGGCCCAATCGACGAAATTCAAGTGATTGTGGCTGTTATCGAATAGTTTTTTACTATTAAATGACTGCTTCATGTAGCGAAGCATTGAAATTAGAGCGGTGCGTTGCGACCGAATATAGCCTATGGCCCCCGAGTGCTTAAAGAAATCCGCTAAATCACAAATCCAGGCACAGGAATAACCCGGAATTCCATTGACATCGTTACTGGGCAACGCGGATGGAGGGTTACTTCCCTGCGCCTGACTTCGCAGGCGGCGCATGGTTTGCTCCATCAGAAAGTGATCTAGAAATACGTTGTTAATTACTTCACCAGAGATTTGCAAGTCGCCGGAGTACATCTGGCGATCGCGCTTGGGGGCATCCCAGATGTCCTCCTGCATACACAGATGGGTTGTATAGGCCCCGGTATACCAAATTTTTGTCAGCAAGGGATCGGAACAATCAAATGCACCGCGATAGACAACGGGGTAATACTTGAAATCCAATCGGAGAAGATTGATATGAATTGGACCAGGCCCGTTAAAGCTGATGGTGGCGTAACGAAAGGCGCTGTAAGGTGTCGATTGAGTTTTGTCCGCGGTTAATTGCAGTTGATGGTAGCCCTGCCATGGGTGGTCCAATGCTTCTCCCCGAGATTCTCCCGTGCCGATGCTTACCATTCCTCCAGTACCTCGCACCTGGATTCGGCCTGCGACTTCCTGGCCAAAACTAAGCAGCAATTCCGGGGCAGCTCCTTTGTGCGTGGCGGATACAACGAGATTGATTTTATGCGAAGGTGCCAGTAAGGACATGCCCCGATAGCCCGGCCGTAAGGATGCCTTGTTGGCGGAAGTTAGACACTGCGCCACGGTCGCCAGGCCATGAAACATTCCCTGACCATGCAACACTTCGATCCGTTGCGGTTGAAAATGGAGATGGTCTAGATATCCAACGGGCCAAGGCGACAGGGCGTAAAACCAAGGGCCACCACCATAGCGACATTCGACAGTCGCATTGATCAGATTCGGAACATTCATATCTGTGCGCCACAGGTTATTTTGTGGTGCCTGAGAAAGCAATTTCCAAGTGCCATCGGATTGGATCAAGGTCCCGTTGCGATCCAGCAGCTCTAAAATTGCCCCCGCCGGGCCGCCGTCATTGGTGGCCCGCAAGGCAATAATATTCGTGCCGGCATGCAGGTACTGTTTCACCGGTACGTGGATTACATGGCTCCAATTCATCGCGCCGTAGTTATGGTGGGCCACCTCATGGCCATTGATATAGGCGGCAAAGTAATTGTCCGCAGTGACATACAGTACCGGCTTCGTTGGCACAGCGGCCAAGCGCAAAGTTTTTCTCAAATAGACACTTTGATGCGCACCAACTTTGCTGGCCCATATCCAGTCCGGGGATTTAGAATGCGACCGCTTGAGTTCAGTCGGCAGTGGCAGGCCATAGGTCGGGTCCAACGTTGGCACAAGGTGGCTTTGCGTGACGTGGCCAGGTGATTGGGCCGCCCAATTTACGGGAATATTTAGTGACACCAATGCAACACATATCGATACGGCACCCATCACTGTTTTGAAATTCTTCCAAGATATTCGGGGCATAAAAAAACACCTTTCTTTCAATGGGTTCCTGATGTGATAGGGACTACATATTCTGCACTCAAAGATTGTATATGCAATACGAACCGCAGGCGAAACAGGGGCTCTTATTTTAGTTGTATCACTCCAGCCGCCCCGCAGCTAGCAAGTGGTCCGGCGGAACAAATAACTTATTTCATGGCGCCAGATAGCGCTTCCACGCAGGCACCACGCTGCGAGTGGCAACGATAGTGATGCGAACTGCACCGGTACGCAGTTACAACCCGCCGCCAGCGGCAACGCAGGCTATTGGCGTCATTGGTAATGTCTGCAACCGTTGCTCCGGCTGTATGCCAACACCGCCACTTCTTGCTGCGGGTCCGCGGTTGGCCTGCCCTTAACGGTACCAATCGAACCCGAAGTTAACTTCCCCCGGCGAAAGCCGGGAAAGCGGCTTCCATTCTACAGAACCGTCGTTGTAGCCGATATTGGCGCCGTCGGGGTTAGTACCGTGAAAGTGGTTGGCGTATGGGCCGCTGGGCCAAGGACTGTTTAACGCCGGCTGCCAACTTCCATTTTGGGAGATAACCATATCGGTGATGAGGATGCTGCGACTATCCGTCGGAGACTGCGTATACAACCCGTCGGCCGGATTGTCGAGATTAAAGTTGGCGTCCACCGCGTCCGTAGCCGGGTTGGTCCAGGAGGTTGTCGGGTTGGTATACGGTGGCGCGAAATATGGATCAGTGTTGTTCCACCACCAAGCCGAACCATTGGGACGCTTGTACCAATAACAGTAGTCCGTGATCACAGAGAACCAATATGATCCGCCGAACGAAGAATATGCGTTCCCAAGTTCGGTCGGCCAGTTCGCGGTTGATGACCAGTTATCGAGCTTTGCGACATACGTGATCGTGGTGGGAAGATAGCCCACGGCATTACTCGCAAAATAGGAGGCCATGCTCGGTGCAGGGTCGGTGCAATACATGGCGGTTGGGGCAGTTATAGTTCCGGTTGTGTATAACGCACCAAGCCCCCAAGAGCCGGTTCCATAACCAAGCCCTCCCATCGGATAGAGCGTTTCTTGGTCAGCGGGATATTGTCCCCGTTGATCCTGGCCATACTCAACAACTCCTTGCAAGAGTGATCTAATATTAGCCGCGCAGGTTGTCTGCATTGCAACTATTCTCGCGTTGGCAAGTGCCGGCAGAAGCAGTGCAATAAGCACGGCAATAATTGATATTACTACCAGCAACTCGATAAGCGTAAAACCGTGCGGCGATTTTTTCCGCCGCTTGCTTGGAAGAGAATGGTCTTTCATGACAAACATTGTCGTACCTCTTAAATAAAGTTAACGGGAGAGAAAGCGGAGCCATAAAGCCCCGCTCTCTCCAAAACTCAACAGTTCATTCCCAAGCCGCCATTCAGGCACCGACCTTCCGTCTTTTGCAAACGAGCAGCAGGCCCATCCCGCCGGTCAGCAGTATCAGCGGGGCGGGTTCGGGAACAGGGGTAACGTAGGCGTTGATGAATTGCTGTTCCACCGCCTGCCGTTGCGCATCGGTTAAGGCGCCTGCGTACACCTGTATCTCCGCGATGTTTCCTATGAAATTACCGTCTTGTGAGCTGGCTCCAATCACACCGGTGACAGGCCCGGATGACCATGCACCACACGTTCCGTCGGCACTTCCATTAAGGCGGAAGGTGCCCCCTGAACCATCCACAGCCACATTTATATTGCTCCACGAATTTAAGGACAAGGCCGTGTTGGATGTTCCCTCATCAACAAAACCAGCCGAAACCACATCTTGTTTAGCACCGTTGAGCCGATATTCAAATGCACCGCCTAAATTGGGGTTATTGGGAGCGATACCAAGGATGACGTTGCTCGCGGAGAACGTCGTTGGATCGAGAAACGCCAAGGCCGTAAAGCCCGTGCTTGTTGACAGGCCGGTGGTGATGTTCAGTGACTGACTGCCGTTAAATGTGACCGCCGCCGAGCCGTTGGGCGTGGCGTTCAAGGCCAATGTGGGTGCACTGCTTCCAGGCGTTTGTGTGGCATTATCGCCGTTGCCGGACGAATCAGTCCATACGCCCGTTGTGGCGTTGTAATTAGCTGCCGCGTAATCCACCATCGGCGTTGGCAGCGAAACCGTTGTTGCATTGGCCGCTGTGGATCCTAAGACCATCGCCCCGCCAACTGCAACTGCGAGGGCCGAACGGCAAGCGCTTTTTGCTTGAGCAAGAGTTATCAATCGTGATTTTGCAATAGACATAGACATTCTCCTCTTATTCCACCCTCGCGGGCGGATGACACGGATAGCGGCAGTCACGAAAGTGGCCGCCGATTTCTTTCCATCGCCTGACGGAAAGGATAGATTCCGCAATCCCCGGATTCACAATAAATCCAAAAAAGTGAATTGCGAACATTTCTGGCTGGGCCATTGCCAATCTTTAGACGCCTTCCTCGGCCCGAACCACGTCCCCTAAGTACTTGACGCCATATTTTTTTACAACATCCGGATCGATATGTTTTTTCGAATCCGAATCGCATTTGACAATATGAACTATACGCCGGTATCAACCGACTTCAAAGAAAACTGGGGCGATCCCTCATATTACATTACCATATCCTGCCGACAATATATCTCCAGTTGCACGCTCATAAGCATTAATATAGGCAAAATGGTGTAGTCCGCTATTTCTTATATCGTTACCATATTTTTTGTCGGCTTGTTTGTGCACGGACACAGTTAGAAGCAAGCGATAAGGCGTGCTGGCGGTCTATTCGACAGTCGGCACCGCACAACATTGCGTCGATCTCTTTGTACCGGCCATTCGTTCGCCGGGTGAATTGACGGCCACCAGACAGACAACTGAACTTCCATTGGTCGGGGGCTTCGTTAAGTGCCGTTGCGTATTGCAGCGAGCACGCCCATAGATTTCACCTAACGCGTACATTGGCCGCGCCATATGGCCCAACCCGTTGAATTGATCCCCATGCCCAAATCATGGTCGCGTTGCCAATCGACCGTTAATCTTGCCAAGACATCATGCTTTCGCAAAGCGCGGTGGAAATCCGTCGCATTCCGAGGCGGTACAGCGGCGCCATTATCTGCGTAGTTTATGAATGCCGCCAAAGTGCACGAGGAAACAAACTGTTGCCCGGGCAACTGCTCTGAAAATTGGCCGCGCCTTCGCGACATCGAAATAATACGGCCTTTTTTCATCCTGCGCAGGTGAGGCTTGGCATCATGGGAGCCTACTGCCGAAAATCAAATAGGAATGTTTCCCAGGAGGTACCCGGCGCAAAATCAACGGCAAACATAATATCCAAGCGCAGTCCGCTACGGGCACATCTTAGGCAATACCTCCCCGGTGACTGCTTTGTCATGCCGCAGCTACCTGACGGGACGCGCATTTGCTTTACACCGGTGCTTACCACACCACGGGCTATTTGCGGGACAAGTCTATCATCATCGTATTGGAGACAATTCATAATGGCACGGCAGGGGGCGTGCAGCAAGATATTCTTCGGTGGAAACCAAGCGCTGCAGCTTAGAAAAGCTCGCCATGATGTTGTCAACATCAGCGGCAGCTTTCGGCGACATGGACCCGGTGTTTACATTTATTGGAAGTTGCGGCGTGAACCACCCGATATTGGACATTGGCAATTGTACCTGACGCCATGCCGCAAACCGAATTTGCGTACGTTCCCATGCTAACGACAAAACGCGGTATGCCTGCGCCAACATCGGAGTGGGCAATTGCGATATATTAATGCCATGCGTCAATTCCGCCCGGGTGAACTTCCCGACGGAGGTGCCATTGATGCGAAGTTGGTAATGTGCCGCAGGCAGGTTCGTCACTTTCAACGTCTGCCGGTCAAGGGCCGGCACGAATCCGGATTCTCGAACAACCAACGCTGTCGCGGCCACTGTATGCACCATATTGGGAGATGGAGCACCCCAAATCGATGTTGGCGGAAACTGCGGCCAGTTTTCATGCAATGCCATAATCGGCATCGGCAACGCCTTGTCCAGTTGGACCCATGAAACGTCTCCATGCGTTATCGCAACGTGATGCACAACGGTATGAGTTGCGGCAATAATCTGCCTGGTTCCAGCATTCAGTGAAACGCTGGTAACAGTTGCGGGCGCCCCCCATGCCTTGAGTAATGCCTGTGCCATTACTAATTGGCCGGCGGCCGAAGGATGCACCCTTCCCGGAATAACATCTTTAGCGAGCTTCGGATTGATTTTTTCCATCTTCTTAAGTACCGCTACCAGCGGGGTGTTGAAGTCCACAAAGGACAAATTATTTTTCTGGGCCAAGCGATGGACGAACCGCATATAACGTATGAGAACCCCGTTGTATCCTCCCGGAAAACCGGGCTTTTCGGTGATGTCGTCATACGCACTGGGGCCGATGAGTACGATGCGAACCCCCGGCAGGTGTGATTCCAGCGACGCGATCAAGTGCTTATACCCCTTACGGTATTTATCAAAGATGGCCTGATTAAACGGTCGATATTTGGCGTCATTCATTCCCAGCATGATTGTGACAACGTTGGGCTTGAATGGAAACACATCCCGTCGCAGCCGCAGATTAATCGAGCCTGCCCACCCACCTCCGACCCTGTCACCGCCAACTCCGGAATTTACAAATTGCACATGAAGTCCCGGAAATCGCGTTCGGACGTAAGTTTCTACGTCAACGGTGTAAAATCGCTGCTCAGTGATACTGTCGCCGTAAAAGCAGACCCGGTCGCCATTCTTCAGGAAAAACGATGTGGCGGCACGCACAGTGCCACTCAAGGACGCAGAAACGCACACCAGAAGCAGAAGAATCTTCAGCAATTTCACGATAGTTATCCCCGTTTAAAACACTGATCCAAATACACACCGGTCGAAGCGACGATGCAACTCGCCGCCGGACATAACATTATAATGCCTCAGTTCGATAATTATTGTAAAAGTTAGCCCATGGCATTACCGTATAACTGCGAGTCCAATGCGTTTAGATACAGTTCGCGCACGGTTAACATCACCAATTTTAGCAATACCTTAATTCATATCAGCGTTCGTTTCCCAGCACGAACATCTAATAAAAGCTCGAACTTTTAAGACTATTTCACAAAGCCCTACGCTGTAGCGATTTAATGAGCACTATCCCACGAATTAATTTCTTATAACATTACCATAACGCGATTGACGCTGGAAGATGGCGGTCTATTTCCGGAGAGATCGCGAAGATATTGGTGTCCCTGATGACGCCCGAATGACCAGTTCACCGGTTAATTCGGAATGGACAGGCGGAAGAGTTGGTTCTTCAATCCGCTGTATCATGCTACGGAACGCGAGGTAGCCAAGGCCCGCTGCTGGCTGCCGGATCGTCGTAAGCGGCACGGGTAAACGCGCAGCACTGGGAAGGTCGTCGAAACTTCCGATGCGAAGGTGCTGTGGTATCTTTATTCCCGACTCCAGTGCAAATTGCATCACACAAGCCGCTCGTGAATCACTGACCACGAGAATGGCCTCCGGGCGTCTGCGTATGAGCGTCTCGGTTACAAAGGCACGATCAAAAAGATTGCCGTGATGTACACCGCCAGCATCAGTGCGAATGCCGTGAAATTCCAGAGCTTTAAGATAACCCGCTATACGGGATTCCTGCGTGGGCACACGTGTGTAATATGCAAAAAAATCAATCTTGCGACAGCCCAACTTGATAAAATGTTCGGCAAGTGTAAAACCCGCCCCAAAGTTATCAAGGCCCACGAGATCCACACGGCTTCGCGCGGGATACCGCACGATATCGCGGTCAATGAGCACCACCGGTATGCCGGCAGAATTAAAATCATCAACAATTGCTGCGGTAGAGGATATATACTGATCCGCCAGAATCTCCTGCGGCATTAAAAATATGCCTGAAACTTCTCGCTGAATAAATTCCTTTGCAATCATGCTGTATCGACCCGCTAACCCTGATTCTGTTGGATTATCAGTCCAAGTTGGGTCATGAAGGATTACAGACCACCCTTCAAGGCTCGAGCGATAAAGCAATTCGCTACCCGCGGCTCCGAATGGCGATTCTTCCTGATGCTGTCGTGCCAATCCCCACAGTACAGCGCCAAAAGTAAGTTTCCGTCGGGGCGGCGCGGCAATGACAACTGATCCAGCTTTGCCATTGCGCCTTATGAGTTTCTCCTTAACAAGCCGATGAATCGCCCGACTCACCGTTGGCCGAGATACACCAAAGCGCGTTGCCAGAACACGCTCCGTCGGTATGCGATCATACACGCGAAACCGCCCTGATTCGATTCCGTGCAATAAGAATCGA